>JAFIEB010000036.1 GCA_020832735.1 Oceanicaulis sp. | reverse complement strand
CTCGTCGAAAACGCCTTCTGCCGCATCAAGGACTTCAGGCGCGTCGCCACACGCTACGACAAGCTCGCCAGAAACTTCCTATCAGCCGTCGCCCTCGCCGTCCTCGTCGCCTTCTGGCTATGAATGAGTCTGGACCCTAGGCCTAGATTCGCGGGTACAGCGGCAATAAACCAAATTGAAAATCAAGCTCGTGATGGGAGCCTATCATGATATACATGTTATTTTTTATTTATATAAGCCAATGGGAATTTGGTTATGGAAACGGTTATGCAGAATACCGAATTTCTCAGGGTCCCGGCAACAGCTTCACCATCTCTTGTGATGATGGCGCCAATGAGCCTCCACGATCTACGATATATATCGAGATAGCCGGGCAGAGACCAAAACCAAATGATTCAGTATACATATATGTCGGCCAAAACGAATTTCGATTTTTAGTAAATGATCGATACGGGTTAGAATTAGATTGCAGAGCCTGCAGCGATAATTTCCATTCTCTTTGGGAAAGTTTAATCGCCGGGTCATCTATGCGAGTAGTTTATGAGAATTTTGATACAATATACTTCGAGTTTTCAAACTCAAACACAGCGCTTGCTCGGGAGCCGTGCCTCACTGGATGGACATGGAACTAAAATTTAAATTAATGAATAATATACGATTCTAATTAATAAATTTAGAATAACATTATTTACAGCATGAATTTATTATTATTTGTACTGATTACCAATTTTGAATAATAAGAAAATAGATTACTATAAACGCTATTGATATTTGAACTAATTTTATAACAAAAAGTGACATCGGAAAGCCATGCCCGTATATTCCCGTTTCATTGAACTTTTTATCCCAATACCAATCAGGGCTTATTATTGCCCTCACTAAACCAAGCCCCCAGTTTAGTGCGAAAATTCCTACAAACAAAGCAATGATATTTGATATCATTGCCACCTCCTTAACCCAGCGGCATGAGTCCGAACGGGTGAGATATAAATACGAACCGTCAGCGTATCGGCAAGATGACATGTATCTCCGTATTTATCTATACCGCCCTCAAGGAGTGGAGAGGAGGCTGGAAGGGGGCCGGATCTGCGGACCGGCTGCTGTGGAGCGGCGCAATCGTCCCTGCGGGTGAACAGCGTTTGCTCTTGGCCTTCGCCCCCGCGCGCTATAGCGTCCCGCGCCGATGAAAGACGCCCTGCAACCCCCTCCCCGGTCCGCGCCCTTGCGGGTTCTGGTGACAAGCTACCGCTCCCACCCCCATGTGGGCGGGCAGGGTGTTTATGTGCGCGAGCTGACCCGGGCGCTGGCGCGCGAGGGCTGCGCTGTGACCGTCGCCTCCGGCCCGCCTTATCCGGAGCTGGACGGGGACATCGCGCTGGAGCGCCTGCCCTCGCTCGACCTGTTCAGCGTGCCCAACGCCCTGATGGCGCTGCGTTTGCGGCATCTCATGTCAGCGGCGGACCGCCATGAATGGGCCGCGCACAATACCGGCGCGTTTGGCGAGATGACCGCCTTCGCCCTGCGGCTGGAAGCCTTCATGGCCGCCAACCCGGGCCGGTTCGACGTGATCCATGACAACCAGACTCTGGCCCTGCCGCTGGCGCGCATCGCGCGGCGCACGCCGGTGATCACCACGCTTCACCATCCCATTGCCATTGATCGCGATTTCGCGGTGGCGGGCGCGGCGACGCGCATGGGGCGCATCCTGTCGCGGCGCTGGCATTCCTTTGTGGAGGTGCAGGCGCGCGCAGCGCGAAAGCTGGAGCATTTCCTATGTGTTTCAGAGGCGTCGCGTGCCGCCTATGCGCAGCGCTGCGGGATGGATCCGGCGCGGATACGCGTCGCCCATAACGGCATTGATCACACAACCTATTTCCCCGATCCGGCCGTGGTGCGCGACGACGACCAGATCGTCGCGCTGGCCTCAGCCGACGTGCCCATCAAGGGCCTCGACGTGCTGATCGAGGCGCTGGACGCGCTCAAGCGCGAGGGCCGCATCGTACGCCTCACAGTCATCGGCCAGCTGCGCGAAGGCCAGGCCAAGCGCGCGCTCGAACGCGCCGGCCTGATGGACCAGGTCACATTCGTCTCCGGCCTCACCCGCGAGGCTATCGCCGATCTCTACCGGCGCTGCACGGTGTTCGTCTCGGCCTCGCGTTTTGAAGGGTTCGGCTTTCCCGCCGCCGAGGCGATGGCGTGCGGCGCGCCGGTGATCGTGTCCGATGGCGGCGCCCTGCCGGAAGTGGCCGGTGACGCCGGTCTGGTGACGCCGGCCGGCGACAGCGCGGCGCTGGCCGGGGCGCTGGGCGCGCTGCTGACCGATCCCGAACGCCGCGCGCAGATCGGCCAGGCCTGCGCTGCACGCGCCGCGTCGGCCTTCCGCTGGGAGGATCATGCGCGCGCCGCCATGGATCTCTACGAAACCGCCCTCGCCGCGCGCGAAGGCGCCTCTCTCTCATGATGGTCACCCTGCCATGATGGTCACGCTGCGCCTCGATGCGCTGGACCTGCAGGATGGTCAGCGCGTGCTCGATCTCGGCTGCGGGCGGGGCCGGCATTCCCATGCGCTGTACTGGCATGAGCGGGCGCTGGACGTTGTGATGCTGGATCTGTCGCTGGAGGACCTTAAAGGCGCCGTCGACGGCTTCTTCGAACTGCCCCCGCCGCCGCAGACCCCGCCGCGCAGCGCGGTGTGGTGCGTGGGCGACGCCGCCCGCCTGCCCTGGCCGGACGCCAGCTTTGACGCGGTGATCTGCTCGGAGGTGCTTGAGCACTTGCCCGATGTGGACGCGGCGCTCGGCGAAATCACCCGCATCCTGAAGCCCGGCGGCCGTTTCGCCCTGTCGGTCCCGCGCTACTGGCCCGAGGCGATCTGCTGGCGCCTGTCTGAAGGCTATAGCAATACGCCGGGCGGCCATGTGCGCATTTTCCGCGCGGGCGCCCTGCAAGAGCAGGTCGAGGCGCGTGGCCTTACCGCCTATAAACGCCACCATGCCCACGCCCTGCACAGCCCCTATTGGTGGCTGCGCTGCGCCAAGTGGGACCGTCAGGAGGAGAGCCGCTCGGTAGCGCTCTACCGGCGCTTTCTGGAATGGGATCTGATGAAACGCCCCCGCCTGACCCGCTGGCTGGAGGCCGCGCTGAACCCGGCCCTGGGCAAATCCGTGGCGATGTATTTTCAAAAGGCCGCTACATGAGCCCGCGCGCACTTCACTTGGGCGTCGATGTCGCCGCCTGCGCCGACCGGATCGAGGCGCTGCAGCGCCGCGACGGGACGATTCCCTGGGTCGAGGCCGGGGTGTGGGACCCGTGGAATCACGGCGAAAGCGCCATGGCGCTGGCCGTCGCCGGGCGCGGCGAGGCTGCGGCCAAGGCGCTCGACGCGCTGGCGGCGCGTCAGGAAGCCGATGGCGGCTGGACCGGGGAGCTGGGCGCGGGCGTGCCCATGGATGAAACCGGTGAGCGCATTGCGCCGCCCGCCATTCCCGTCACCGCCCGCGACACCAATTTCACCGGCTATAGCGCGGTGACGGTGCTGCGCTGCGCGCTGGCGCTGGACGAGCCGCGCCTGATCGCGCGCCATGCCCCCATGGTGACGCGGGCGCTGGACTGGGTCGCCGCGCGCCAGTGCGAGGCCGGCGACATCGTCTGGCGCGATCCCGATCCCGGCCAGCCTCTGGACGAGATCGACTCCCTGCGCGCGGGCAACGCCTCCCTGTTCAAGAGCTTTGAGGCGGGCCTTCGCATCGCCGGCGCGCTGGACCAGCGCAAGCCGGACTGGGCGCGCGCGCGCGCCGCCATCGCCCACGCCTTCAATCACGCGCCCGAGCGCTTTGACCGGATGGGCGAGGACCGCACGCGCTACGCCATGGACTGGTATTATCCCGTCCTCACCGGCGCGATCCGGGGCGAGGCTGCGCGCCAGCGCCTGGAGGCGGGGTGGGCGAGGTTCGTGGTGGCTGATCTGGGGTGCCGCTGCGTCACCGAAGAGCCCTGGATCACGGCGGCTGAAACCGCCGAGCTCGCCATGGCCTGCCTGTCTGTGGGCTGGCGCGACCGGGCGCTGACCCTGATCAGCGATCTGGCGCCGCTGGCGCGCGGACCCGGCGGCTACTGGATGGGCTGGCAGTTTGATCTGGGGATGATCTGGCCGAAAGAACGTCCGGGCTGGACGTCAGCCGCGGTGGTGCTGGCCGCCGACGCCCTGTTCGAGCTGGCGCCCGGCCATGATCTGATGGTGCGCCATGCGCGCCCCGACGCCTGGCTCAAACCCGGCGCAGAAACTCGAGCGTATTGACCCGCCCCGCCGGCTCGAACAGGCCCGAGGCAACTGCCAGCTTCCAGATCTCGTAGGGCGGACGTCCGCCATCCTTCGGGTCCGGGAACACGTCATGGATCGCCATCAGCCCGCCGCGCGCCACATGACCCGCCCAGGCGCGGTAATCGGCCAGCGCCGTATCCATCGCATGCCCGCCATCAATGAACACAAAGGCCAGCGGCCCGGACCAGGCTGCGCCCACGCTGGCCGACTTGCCCACCACCGCGATGACATGGGCTTCCAGATCGGCCAGCGCCAGCGTGCGGCGCAGGGCGGGCAGCGTGTCCACGCGCCCCAGCTCGGCGTCGAACAGGTCGCGGTCATGATAGCCTTCGCCGGGCTGGTGCTCTTCCGAGCCGCGATGGTGATCCACGGCGAACAATACCCGCCCCGCATCACGCGCCGCCCGGCCCAGATAGACGCTGGAGCGCCCGCACCAGGAGCCGATCTCCATGAGCGCACCGGGCGCAGCGGCGGCGGCTTGAAGCGCGCGCGCATACAGCGCCTCGCCTTCGTCTTGCGCCAGAAAGCCTTTGACCGATTGCGGATCGAGCCGGTCGCCCGGAATGGCCAGGGTCATGACGGGCCGTGCCTAGCTGACCGCGCCGTGGCGGACCGCCCAGCGGCGCTCGGCCAGCGCGTCAGCGGCCAGCGCCAGATGCTGCTCGGCCTCATGCAGTTCGGAGAACGCCGACGTCAGATGCTCGTCATCGGCCTCGGCTTTATCAGCCGCTGCAGTGAAGAACACCTTGGCGCGCCGAACAGCGGCAAGCGCGCCTTCCACAGAGGCCAGATCGCCGGCCAGCCGCTCCGGTCCGGCGCCCGGCTCGGCCGCGGCCGCAAGCGCCCTGTCGGCGGTGCGGCGCGACAGCGCCGTCACCCGCCCGGCGTCGGCGATCAGGCGGGCGCTGGCGCCCTCCCCTGCGGTTTCGATATAGCGCGTAACGGCCGGCGCGGAATCCGGCGCCGAGCCGCGGATCAGGCGCGACAGGAGCGGCGTGCCTCCGGTCAGCGTCCAGCCTTCATCCTCGACCAGGGCGCGCAGCTCGCTTGCGCTCTGGCGCACGTCCGAGCGCTGACCCGCGCCATTGGTCAGTCCGGCGGACATGTCCACGGGCGCGCCCGCGCAGGCGGTCAGAAGGCTGGCGCCAGGCACGCAGGCCGCAAGCAGCGCAATGGCGGCCAGCACCGGCCGCATGACCTTGTCAGGACGGTTCATCTTCCCTCGTTTCACAGACGCGCCGCCTCCCCCTGACGCCGCTTTCTAATCGCTATAAAAACGCATACTGTCCCGGTTAACAAAACGAAAACTCACACGATCGGCGCATATGCGAGCGCTGGCCGGGGCGGGGCGCGGGCTGAAGGCATGGACACGCATCGTAACACAAGACGGCTGGGCCTGTACGCGCCCCTGGATCCGCTGCGCACCGGCATGCTGGACGTGGGCGATGGCCACCGGATTTACTTCGAGGAATGCGGACGCCGCGACGGGCTGCCCGTGGTGGCGCTGCATGGCGGGCCGGGCGGCGGCGCCGCGCCGGCCATGCGCCGCTTCTTCGATCCGCGCATCTACCGCATTATCGTGTTCGACCAGCGCGGCTGCGGGCGCTCCACGCCCCATGGCGAGGTGCGCGCCAACGACACCGATCATCTGGTCAGCGATATCGAGCGCCTGCGCACGCATCTCAGCGTAGACCGGTGGATCGTGTTCGGCGGCTCATGGGGCGCCACGCTGGCGCTGGCCTATGCGCGCGCCTGCCGCGAGCACGTCATCGCCATGGCGCTGCGCGGGGTGTTCGCCTGCACGCGCGACGAGATCGACTGGTTCTACCGCGACGGCGCCAACCGGCTGTTTCCCGACGCCTGGGAACGCCTGACCGGGCGGCTGTCGGGGCCTGAGCGCGAGGACGTGCTCAAGGCCTATCACCGCAGGCTGATGGTGGACGACGTCAATGAGCGCCGCTCGGACGCGGTGGAATGGGCGCGCTGGGAGAGCGCGCTGATCAGCCTGCAGGGCGATCCGGCCGCCGCCGCGCCCGAGCCGCGCCGCGCCGACGCGCTGGCGCGTATGGAGACGCATTATTTCATTCATGGCGGCTTCCTTGAACGCGACGGCGTGCTGCTGGAAGAAACCGCCCATCTGGCCGATCTGCCCGGCGTCATCGTGCAGGGCCGCTATGACATGGTGACCCCGGTGCAGACCGCCTGGCGCCTCTCCAAAGTCTGGCCGGCCGCGCGCCTGGACATCATCCCCGACGCCGGCCACGCAGCCGGAGAACCGGGCATCGTGGACGCGCTGGTGCGCGCCATGGACGGCTTCGCCCGCCGGTTCGGCTAAAGGCGGAGTGGGGGCCAAGATTGAGTCTGAACCTGAGCTGACGACGTCCTGCCTGACGCCATAGAATGCTCAATTGAAGTATTTATCCAAAATCGAACCCCAAATTGAGAAAACCAGATCTTTCTCTCCGGCATTCCACAAACCTCCAAGACCAGGGTTTGAGTTCACTTCAATGACAATATTATCTCTAGGGTCGCCCTCAGATTTTGCAAAATAATCGACCCCACAAACCCGCAAACCAAATGTATCTGATATCTTTTGGGCCCATGATTTCTCAAGATCGGTAAACTCAAGACGAAGGTTTGATAAAGCCCCCCCTGCCGCAAGGTTGGCCACCTCGGAGACAAAGATCTTCTCACGTGATTTCGGGACACGAGAAAGGTCATCATACCTCATTATGTGATGAGCGCCTCTCACTATACTATTAACGCGCTGGCGGGCGTCGACTATGGAGCTTTCTGATTTTGCAGCAATTAACTCCATTATGCTTCTATTCCCATCGCCCTCTATAAATAATTTTTCCCGCCTATATATAAATTTTATTTCCCCATCCACAATAAACATTCTGTATTCAGGGGAATCTATCAACTCCTGAACAATAATAATGTAATCAATATCCCTCATGAGAATGGCGGCCGACACAAATTGCCCGCTGTCATAAACAACCTCGCCCCCTCGCCCATGTGAGGCCTGATTGGGTTTTATAAATACAGGATACCCAAGGCCCTCAATATATTTTAACGCGCTATCTATACCCTTCTTAATTTGATAATCACGGAGCGCAGCGCCACCAATAAAAAAATAGTCGCCATCAGGTATTTTAAAATTAGCCCCCCTCAACAACAAATACCCAAATGCCTTATCCTTGCAGACGCCTGCAGCACTTGCGCTATTAAGAGGATAGATTGGTGTTTTTGCAGCTCCGGCTAAAAAAAATTCACCCCCACTGGATACCCGCGCAAGGTATCCATATTCGTCGACTAAACTGAATTCATATCCTAAGCGTTCGCAGACATTTTTAAGTATATCTAATGCTTGAGCCATAACTTGATGTGCCCTCAATATGGATTGCCATAGCGCCCATAGGCGATCGCACGGCAATCACACAACAGCGTATTGGCGCAATGGTAAGAGAACAGCGCATCAATATAGGCGTGCTCCAGTTTTGGGAGCGACCCTATCCCGTTTACCCTCCACCCAACGCCGACCCATGAGTTGTATCTGGATCGCCCCTGCATCCGCAAGGGGAGAGAGCGGCGCATGCATTGCCAGCCCAGTTCAGAACCAAAGCGCCCACATTGTAAGCAACAGCTTTAGTGAATAAGGCCGCCAGGCTCGATCCGTGGCGGCGGACATGGGCGGCAGAATGTAGCAGAAAGCGCCCCCCCCCAAGGCGCCCCTCTAATGCGCGCGCGTTTCGCCCGGCGCAGCTTCAGCCCGGGCGGCGGCGGCGTAGGCGGCTTCGTCGGCTTCGCTCCATTCCACCGGCTGGACCTTGCCCGACAGGGCGTGTTCGAGCACCTCATCCACGGTTTCCACCGGGATGATGATCAGGCCCTCTTTCACATTGTCGGGGATTTCGGCGAGATCCTTTTCATTGTCCTTGGGTATCAGCACCGTCTTCACCCCGCCGCGCAGGGCCGCCAGCAGCTTTTCTTTCAGGCCGCCAATTGGCAGCACCCGGCCGCGCAGCGTGATGTCGCCGGTCATCGCCACGTCCTTGCGCACCGGAATGCCGGTGAGCGCCGAGACAATGGCCGTGATCATCGCCCCGCCCGCTGACGGGCCGTCCTTGGGCGTGGCGCCTTCGGGCACGTGGACGTGGATGTCGGTGGAGCGGAACACGGGCGGCTTCACGCCCAGCGCCGGGGCGCGGGACTGGACATAGGAATTGGCCGCCGAGATCGACTCCTTCATCACATCGCGCAGATTGCCGGTCACGGTCATCTTGCCACGTCCGGGCATCTTGACCGCCTCGATGGTCAGCAAATCGCCGCCCACCTCGGTCCAGGCGAGACCCGTGACCAGGCCCACCTTGTCTTCCAGCTCGGTCTCGCCGAAGCGGTGTTTGCGCACGCCGGCGAAGTCAGCGAGATTCTCGCTCGTCACCGTGATGGTCTCGGCCTCGCCCGCCACCAGCTTGCGCACCGCCTTGCGGGCCAGGCGCGAGATTTCCCGTTCCAGGTTCCGCACGCCCGATTCGCGCGTGTAATAGCGGATGACGTCGCGCAGCGCGCCATCTTCCAGAACCCAGTCTTCGCCCTTGAGGGCGTGGGCCTTCATCACCTTGGGGATCAGGTGGCGGCGCGCGATCTCCACCTTTTCATCTTCGGTGTAGCCGGCGATGCGGATGATCTCCATGCGGTCCAGAAGCGGCTGGGGCATGTTGAGCGTGTTGGCCGTGGTGATGAACATCACATCCGAAAGATCGTAATCGACCTCCAGATAGTGGTCGTTGAATGTGCTGTTCTGTTCGGGATCGAGCACTTCCAGCAGCGCCGCCGCCGGGTCGCCGCGATAGTCGGCGCCCAGCTTGTCGATCTCGTCGAGCAGGAAGAGCGGGTTGGAGCTCTTGGCCTTCTTCATCGACTGGATGACGCGCCCCGGCATGGAGCCGATATAGGTGCGGCGGTGGCCGCGGATCTCGGCCTCGTCGCGCACGCCGCCCAGCGACATGCGCACGAACTCGCGGCCCGTGGCTTCGGCGATGGAGCGGCCCAGCGACGTCTTGCCCACGCCCGGCGGTCCGACCAGGCACAGGATCGGCCCGCGCAGCTTGCGCGTGCGCGCCTGGACGGCCAGGTGCTCGATAATGCGCTCCTTGACCTTCTCCAGCCCGTAATGATCGCGCTCCAGCGTGGCCTCGGCCTTGGTCAGGTCGTTGCGCACTTTCTTGCGCTTGTTCCACGGGATGGACAGGATCCAGTCGAGATAATTGCGCACCACCGTGGCCTCGGCCGACATCGGGCTCATCTGGCGCAGCTTCTTCATCTCGGCGTCGACTTTCGTGCGCGCCTCCTTGGACAGCTTGGTCGCCTCGATGCGCTCTTCCAGCTCGGCCATTTCCTCGCGGCCGTCATCGCCCTCGCCCAGCTCGCGCTGGATCGCCTTCATCTGCTCATTGAGATAATATTCGCGCTGGGTCTTCTCCATCTGCCGCTTCACGCGGTTGCGGATCTTGGTCTCGACCTGAAGGACGGAAATCTCCCCCTCCATCAGCGCAAACACCGTCTCAAGGCGCCCGGCCACGTCGGTATTGGCCAGCAGCGCCTGCTTCTCGGTGATCTTGACGGCCAGGTGCGCGGCGATGGTGTCGGCCATCTTGGCCGGATCGGCGATCTCGCCCACCGCCGCCAGCGCCTCGGGCGGCACTTTCTTGTTGAGCTTGACGTAGTCTTCAAACTTGTCGGCGGCCGCGCGCATCAGCGCCTCCACCTCGGCCGGGTCGCGCAGCGCCTCGTCGACCAGGCGCGCCTCGGCCTCGAAATAGGCCTGGTTGTCCAGATAGCCGGTCACCTGCATGCGCCGCCCGCCCTCGACCAGCACCTTCACCGTGCCGTCCGGCAGTTTGAGCAATTGCAGAACCGAGGCGATCACGCCTTCGGAATAGATCGCATCGGGCGCCGGATCATCGTCGGCGGCGGTCATCTGGGTGGCCAGCAGGATCTGCTTGTCGCCACGCATCACTTCTTCCAGCGCGCGCACCGATTTCTCGCGGCCCACGAACAGGGGCACGATCATGTGCGGGAACACGACAATGTCGCGCAGCGGCAGGAGGGGCAGGGTGCGGGTTTCAGTCATCAGCTTTGTTCTCCGCGCCGGCGCAATCGAGGCCGACGCTCTCCGGTCAGGCAGGCGAGACTCGCCCGCTTCGTGCAAGGAGACAAGTGGAGCCCCGCACCCGCCCCTTCAAGTCGCCCTGCCCGGGAAGCTGCAGCAGCGCGGGCGGGCGGGGGCCCTCCCATCAGCCCCCGCATATTGATCCGCCCCCGCCCGGCCTCTAGCCTTGAGGCGACCCGACAGATGTTTCAGGAGCCTGGCCCATGATCCGCACGCTTTTCACCGCCCTTGCCGGGGCCGCCCTCATCGCCGGGGGCGCTGCGGCGGACCGCCAGCCACGCGAGGTCAGCGAGGCCGAGGCGCGCGCGGTGCATGCGCGCGTGCTCACCCTGGACACCCATATCGACATACCGCGCGGCTACGCGACCCACGAGATTGATCCGGGCGGCTTCACCCGGCTGCAGCATGACCTGCCCAAGATGCGCGCGGGCGGGCTCGATGCCGCCTTTCTGATTGTCTATGCCGGCCAGGGGCCGCTGGACGATGACGGCTACGCGGCGGCGCGCGAAACCGCCGAGGGCACGTATCAGGCCATTATGCGCATGCTGCGCGCCTATCGAGACCAGATCGCTCTGGCGCGCACCGCTGACGAGGTGGAGACGATCCACGCTGAAGGCCGCCTGGTCGCGCTGATCGGTATTGAAAACGGCTATCTGCTCGGGCCCACGCTGGACGAGGTCCCGCTGTGGGCCGAGCGCGGCGTGCGCTATGTGGGCCTCACCCACTTTGGCCATAACCAGCTGGCCGGCAGCTCCAACCCGCTGGAGCGCCTGGGCGATGCGGACGAGGATCCGGGCCTGTCAGAGCTCGGCCGGGAGCTGATCGGCGCGCTCAATGATCACGGTATCCTTGTCGACGTGTCCCATGTGGGCAAACGCTCCATGATGGAGGCTGTGGCCCTGTCGCGCGCGCCGATCATCGCCTCGCATTCGGGCGCCTATGGCTATTACGCCAATGCGCGCAATCTTGACGACGAGCAGCTCGACGCCATCCGCGATAATGGCGGCGTGGCCCAGATGGTGGCGTTCCGCTCCTATGTGGCCGATGTCGATCCGCGCATCGCAGAGGGCATCGCCGCCTTGCGCGAGCGCTATCTGTCTGAAGGCTGGGCCGGGGCGTCACGCGAGGATGTGATCGCCTATCAGGACGCCGTGGCGGCCCTGCGAGCACAATATGACGACGTGACGCTGGCCCAGTTCGCCGACCATATCGACTACGCCGTGGCCCGTATCGGCGTCGAACATGTCGGCATCTCGTCCGACTTCGATGGCGGCGGCGGGGTGGAAGGCTGGGACGACGCGTCCGAGACCCTCAACGTCACCTGGGAGCTTTTGCGCCGCGGCTATAGCGAAGACGAAATCCGCGCCCTGTGGGGCGGCAATGTCCTGCGCATTCTGCGCGCGGCGGAGGCGGCGGCTCGCTGAACGAAAGCAAGCTCCGCCCGTCACCGGCCGGCGCGCCGCCTCACGGCGCGCCGATCCATTTGTGGGTCTGCAGGCTGAGGCGCCATTGGGGGTGTTTGAGGCAGTAATCATAGGCCGCCTGCGCATTGGCCGTCTGGTCAGGTCCGTCCATGGGCTGCAGGCGGAATTCCTGAAAGTCGAGATGGGCGAAGCGTTCGGGCGGCGCGTCGGCCTGGGGATAGACCAGCTTCAGCTCATGTCCGGAAGTCTGTTTGAGCGGCGCGGTGGATTTCGGGCTGACGCAGATCCAGTCAATGCCGTGCGGCGCCTTGATGGTGCCGTTAGTCTCCACCGCGATCTCGAACCCGGCATCGTGCAAGGCATCGATCAGGGCGCGATCCAGCTGCAATAGCGGCTCGCCGCCGGTGCACACGACGTAAGGCATGCCCCCGCCCGGCCAGAGCGACGCTGCCTTGGCGGCCAGCGCCTCAGCCGTGGGAAATTTCGCGCCATTGACGCCGTCGGTACCGACAAAATCAGTGTCGCAGAAGCGGCAGACGGCTGATGCGCGGTCACGCTCCAGCCCGCTCCATAAATTGCAGCCGGCAAAGCGCAGGAACACCGCCGGGCGCCCGGTCTGGCCGCCCTCGCCCTGTACGGTGAGGAAGATTTCTTTCACCGAATAGGTCATGTCGCCCGCCATTCGCTCCAGCCGCGCGCGCGCAGATGGCAGGCCGGGCAGTCCCCGCAGCCATAGCCCCAGTCATGGCGCTGATCGCGCTCGCCGCGGTAACAGGTGTGGCTGTGCTCCACGATCAGGTCCACCAGCGCGTCCCCGCCCAGCTCGTGGGCCAGCGCCCAGGTCTCGCCCTTGGTCAGATGCATGAGCGGGGTGTCGATCATGACCGGGCTGTCCAGACCCAGCGACAGGGCGCGGGCCTGGGCGTCGATGGTCTCCTGACGGCAATCGGGATAGCCGGAGAAATCGGTCTGGCACACGCCGGTGACCAGCACCGGCAGACGCCGGCGCCAGCCATGGGCGGCGGCCATGGTCAGGAACACCAGATTGCGCCCCGGCACGAAAGTGTTGGGCAGGCCGCGCGCATCCATCTCGAACGCCATGTCGCGCGTCAGCGCGCTTTCAGCCAGCGCGCCATAGCCGGTCAGGTCCACCACGATGTCCGGCCCCAGCCGCCCGGCCCAGTCAGGAAATTGCGCGGCGATTTCGGCGCGCATGCGCTCGCGCGCCTCCATCTCCACGCCGTGGCGCTGGCCGTAGGTGAAGCCGATGGTCTCCACATGCCCGTAGCGCGCCAGCGCCCACGCCAGGCACGTGGCCGAATCCTGCCCGCCCGACAAAAGAACCAGCGCGCGCGCGTCATGATCCATCGCATCCTCCATCAGGGCCGTGTATATCCGGTCCGCAAGCGATGTCTGCAAGGAGAAGCGTCATGACCGCCAGCGCGATGGGAATGCTCTACACCACATGGCCGGACGCCGGGAGCGCCGAGGCGGCCGCCGAGGCGGTGCTGACGGAAGGGCTGTGCGCGTGCGTGAACGTCCTGGGCGAAAGCCGCTCGATGTTCCGCTGGGAGGGCGAGATGCGCCGCGAGCGCGAGATCATCGCCCTGTTCAAGACCTCTGCGGGAAGGGCGGCTGCGCTCAGCGACCGGCTGGCGCGGCTGCATCCCTATGACGAGCCCTGCATCATCGATCTGGCGGTCAGCGCCGAGGCCAGCGCAGACGGATTCCTGGCCTGGGTGCGCGGCGAGGTCGCCGCGCGGCCGGGCTGAAGCCTCAGGCGATGCGGCGCAGCGCGGCGGCGGCGGCCATGTCCCCGGCCAGCGCCTGCTCCAGCGCTGATTTGAGATGCTCGGCCGAGACCGGCGCTCGCACCTGGGTTTCGCTGGCTGTCACGCGCACCGGATCTTCCAGATCGCTGACCAGGCGAACCACCGGCGTCATGGCGGCGGTGGAGGGCAGCGAGCGCACGTCATCGCACGCCTCTTCCGGTTCGCAATCGTCCAGCTTGATGCCGACCACGACCGCGTCATAGGCCGCCGCGCCGAGCGCCGAGACCAGCTCGGAGCTGGACGTCACGCAGGTGACCACACAGTTGAATGATTTGAGATAGCCCAGCAGCACCGAGCGGCGCGCCGGATCGCTTTCCACCGCCAGCATGCGCAGGCGCCGCGTGGTCATGGACAGGGTCTCGCCGTCGGCGTAGCGGTCAGCCTTGACCGAGACCGGCAGCGTCACCTCGTACCAGAACACCGAACCTTCGCCGGCTGGCCCGGGCTCATAACCCACCCGGCCCTGCATCATGCCCGCCAGGCGCTTGGCCAGGTGCAGGCCCAGACCGGTGCCGTGTTCGCGGATATGGGTGTCGACCACGTCCTGGGTCATGCTGTCGAACAGGCGTGGACGCGAGGATTCAGGCACCCCCGATCCGGTATCGCGCACCGTCACACGCAGGCGCGCAGCCCCCGACTGGTCCAGCTGCGTGCGCAGAGAGACCGTGACGGAACCGTCATCGGTGAAGCGAATGGCGTTGGCGACGAAGACCTGCGCCATCTGGAACAGGCGGCCCGCATCCGCACGCAAGGCGCGGTCGCTGTCGCCGTCCAGCTCGGTGTTCAGCTTCAGCCCCTTGTGAGCCGCCTGCTGCCCGAAGGTGCGGTTGATTTTATCGGCCAGCGACGCCGCGGTCACGTCTTCCAGATTGAGCTCCAGGCGGCCCGCCTCGATGCGCGCCACGTCCACCACATCGCCCAGCATGCGCGCCAGCGCCTGACCGGATTCGCGCACGCGCGCGGCCATGCGCGCCGGTTCGCCCTCCAGCCCGGCTTCCTCCAGCAGATGAGCCATGCCCAGAACGCCGTTCAGAGGCGTGCGCAGCTCGTGGCTCATATTGGCCAGCACAGCGGCGTTGGCGCGCGCCTGGTCCTCGGCGCGGCGCGCGGCCAGATCATTGTGTTCGGCCAGGCGCGTCATCGCCGACGCCTGGGCCTCGGTCTGGCGGCGCACCTCCTCAAGCTCGAAATTGGTCCGCACCGCATCGGTCAACGTGGCCGAGAAGCCGCGCGCCAGCTTGCAGGTGACAGCCAGGAACATCACCATCACGCCAGCGAAGAGATAACCGGAAAACCCGCCCAGATAAGCCATATAGCTTGCGCTGATCAGCATGGCCGGCGCGTTATAGGCCAGCACCGCAGACGGAGCGGCGGCCGAGGTCAGGGCGGAGCCCGCCGTCATGCCTCCGATGAATACGATCGCGGCCAACAGCGCGTAGGGCGAAGCGCCCTCGCCCACCATCCAGGGCGTTACGCCCCACAAGGTCCCCATCAGGAAGGACAGCACCAGAAAGGCCCTCATCATGCGCGGGCTGAGCGGATGATCAGGCTTTCGGGCCGGCAGCAGCACGGCCATGCGCGCACCCGACACGAGGACGACTGCTGCAACCCAGCCGGCCAGCACCAAAGGGCTGATGCCGCCGCTGAGGAACACCGCCAAAATGGCGGCGTTGAATACGTTCATCGGTCCGGAAGTCAGCCCGCTGCGTGCAATCAGCCTGAGGCGCGCCTCGCGCACCCGCTGGGAAATATCATCCTGGCGCGCGTTCGCGCCCTTGGCTTGCTCGCCCATGCCATCTACCCTTTATTGCACCGCCTCTATGTGCGGTTTTCTGCGGGCATATGTGACAGACAGGTCTTAAAACGCGGTGCATGGCGCGTTTATGATCTGGCAAGCCGCTCAGGAGCCTCTCCTCGCATGATACGCCCGCTGCTCTCCGCCGCCTGCCTGTTCGCCCTGGCGCTCTGCGGCTGCAGTGATGCGCCTTCGGGCCAGTCAGACCACGCCTCGCTGACGCCGGTGGACCCGTCCGCGCCCGCCGAGCTGCTCAGCTGGACCGATCTCATTCCCGAAGACGAGCTTGAAGCGATGCAGGCGCTCAATGAAGGGCGGCGCGATCCGTCCCTGATGAGCCGGTTTCTGAGCGAGGGGCTGGTCGAAGGTCAGGTGGGCACGTTCAACGTGGTCGAGGATCTCGACGGCCTGATCGTGCGCATGCCCGGCTACCTCTTGCCGCTCGACTATGTCGAGCGCGGGGTGTCGCACGAGTTTCTGTTCCTCCCCTATCACGGCGCCTGCATTCACACGCCCGCGCCGCCGCCCAACCAGATCGTCTATTTGCGCTCCATCGAGCCGATCCGCTTCAATGCGCTGTGGGAGCCGGTGTGGGTGGAGGGCCGCATGCAGATCGAACGGGTGGACACAGAGCTGGCCGCCATCGCCTATTCCATGACCGCGCGCTCGGTGAAGCCCTATCGCGGCGGGCGCCAGCGCTGATCCTGGCTGACATCACGCGCCATGAAAAAACCCCCGGCGGAGCGCTCCGCCGGGGGTTTTTCGTGATCAGGCCTCAATTAGGCCTATTCGTCTTCCCAGCCCCAGGGCGTGGGCGGGGTGTCGACTTCCTCGGTCAGGTCGAACGTCACCTCGAAGAACCGGTTCTCCCGGGTCAGCCGGTAATAGAAGGCCGTGTCGGTGAGCTCCATGATCCAGATATTCGTCGCTGATTCCGGAATGCCCTCGCGCACGAACAGCTCCTGGCTGAACGTGTCGACCACGAACTCGGCCCGCGCGCCGGTGGGCGGCGCAACGGTCTCGCCGCCATATTGGGTGAGCACGTCTTCAGACCCGTCTTCCTTGCGGTGGTCATGCTTCAGGCGCAGCCGCCCGTCCTCAAGCCGGGTGATCAGCCATGTGCGCGAATGATCATCGCCCACATGGAAGGGCACGCGCGCTTCGCCATCAAAGCACTCGCGCACATGCATCACCAGGTCGGCCCCGGCGAACGCCTCGTCGCGCGGATCGGCCGGGCTGGTGATCTCGCCGGCGAATGAGCGCCCGCACAGGGCGTTGAGGCCCTCGATCAGACCAGCCGGGCCGGTCATTTCGTCAAGCGCAGCCTCGACAGCCTCGCTGACGTCCGAAGCGGCTTCGTCCATGTCCTCGGACGCATCCTCAAACGCCTCTTCGGTCTGTTCGGCCATGCCGGCGGCCTCTTCATCGATCGTGTCAGCCTCGCGCGCGTCGCCGCAAGCGGCCAGCGCCAGCGCACAGGCGCTTGTCATCAGAAGCAAATGTTTCATATCAGGCGGCCTCCCCTTTGGTTTTCACCAGTTTCTGAACGCGCCGGACAGCCCGGTCACGTTTCAGTCTTGAAAGATAGTCGATGAACACCACGCCCTCGAGGTGATCCATCTCGTGCTGAATGCACACGGCATACAGGTCTTCAGCGATCTCTTCGCGCGGTTCGCCGTCATAGTCGAGATAATTCACCTTGACCCGGACCGGGCGCTCCACCTCGTCATAGATCTCCGGCACCGACAGGCAGCCCTCCGAATAGGGCCTGACCTCTTCGGTCAGCGGGGTGATCACGGGATTGACGAAATAGCGCGGCTCGTCGCGCAAATCGGACAGATCCATCACGATCACGCGCTTTGGCACGCCGATCTGGATCGCGGCCAGGCCGATGCCGTCAGCCGCGTACATGGTCTCCACCATGTCATCCATCAGAGCGCGCACGTCATCATCGACGCGTTCAACCGGTTTGGACGCCAGCTTCAGGCGCGGATCAGGGACAGTGAGGATCGTGCGTATCGACATGCCTTACACCTAAGGCGATTGCGCGCCGCGTTCAAGCGGCGCGCGCCTTGCAAAGATATCCCGTGAGCGGCCGAGGGAGGCTCATCATGCGCCTGTTTGAGACATCTTTGAACACGCTGAGCGCGCGCGACCGGGATGCCTGGCGCGCCCTGGCGGCGCCCGGCGGATGCCTGATCAGCCCCTATCTCCTGCCCGAATTCGCCGATCTGGTGGACTCTGAACGCGGCGATGTGCGCGTGGTCATCGCCGAGGAGAACGCCGCGCCTGTTGGATATTTCGCATGCCATGCCGGAGCTGACGGGGTGATCCGGCCCGCCGGCGCGCCCCTGTCAGACTATCAGGGTTTCGCCGCGCGCCCCGGCCTGCAGGTCGGCGAGCGCGAGCTGCTCGAAACGCTGGGCGCGCACGCCCTTGTCTATGACAACTGGACCGGCCCGGCGCCGGGAAAAGTGCGCGTGCGCGAGGGCTCGCAGATCATCGATCTGTCAGGCGGTTCGCAAGCCTGGCTTGAAGCCCGGCGCGCCCTGCACCGCTCGCATTTCAAGAAAATGGACCAGCGTGCGCGCAAGGCCGAACGCGAGTTCGGCCCGGTGCGCGTGGTGTTCGGCGATCCCCTGGGCGAGCGCTATGAAGCCCTGAAAGCTTGGAAGAGCGCCCAGTACCGCGCCTCGGGCCTGCTCGACCTGTTCGAAGTGGACTGGATCGAGGGCGTGTTCGCGCGCACCGCAGCGCGCGCCTTCGGGCCGTTCCGCGGCCTGGTGGCCTCGCTCTATCTGGGCGAGGAGCTGGCCGCGGTGGAGATGGGCCTGGTCGCCGGGGGCGTCTACCACTCCTGGATTCCCGCCTATGACCCGCGCTTCGCCTGCGTCTCGCCGGGCCTGCTCCTGCTGAACGGGATCATCGATCAGGCCGGGTCGCTGGGCCTGACGCGCATCGATCTGGGCAAGGGCGAGCAGGACTACAAGAAATACTACGCCGACTACGCCGCCCCTCTCAGCGCCGGACGGGCCCTGCGCCCGGGCATGGCGGCGGCGGGCGCCGGGTTCTGGTCCCTGGCCGAGGCGGCCAGCGCGATCCTGCCCGAGCCGCTGGCCAGCGCGCCGCTCAAACTGCGCCGGCGCTGGTCGCATACCGCGGCGGCCGAGCCGGACCTGACCGGACGGGTGCGCCGCATGGCCGGCGCGGTGGCCAACGCGCCCCGGCGCCTGGCCGCGGCCGGCTGAACCTTACGCAAGCGTCAGTTTCCTTACAGCGTCTGGACGCCTATCTAGTGGGTCTGTCCAGTTCAAACTGAATGGAGACCCGCCATGATGAGACTGAGCGCCGCCACCGCCCTCGCCGTATGTCTGGCCGCCCCGGCCCTGGCCGATCAGGTCTACGAGACCGAACAGGCCAGCTTCACCGTCGAGACCGTGGCCGAAGGGCTGGAATTTCCCTGGTCCATCGATTTCCTCCCCGGCGGGGCCATGCTGGTCACCGAGCGCGAAGGCCGGCTGCGCGTGATCGAGGCGGACGGAAGCCTTCGCGCCGAACCGGTTTCAGGCCTGCCTGAAGACATGCTCATCCTCCGTCAGGGCGGCCTGATGGACGTGCAGATCGCGCCGGACTTCGAAACCTCGCGCCATGTCTATTTCACCTACGCGCAAGGGACTGAAGGCGCCAACGGCACCGCGTTGGCGCGCGGCGTGCTGAACGCCGGCATGAGCGCGCTGGAGGATGTGGAGGTTCTGTTCCGCGTCGATTTCGACAAGCGCGCCGGCTTCCATTTCGGTGGCCGCATCCTGTTCAATGATGATGGCACGCTGTTCGTGACGCTTGGCGATGGCGCACACTTTCAGAGCGAGGCTCAAAATCCGTCCAACCATCTGGGCACGGTCGTGCGCCTCAATCGCGACGGCTCGATCCCGGACGACAACCCGCAGATCGAGGACGGCGCGCCGGGCGTGTTCACCCTCGGCCACCGCAATGTCCAGGGCATCGCCCGCAATCCGGCCACCGGCTCGGTGTGGACCAGCGAGCACGGCCCGCGCGGCGGCGACGAGATCCACATCCTTGAGCCCGGCTATAATTTCGGCTGGCCGGAAGTGACCTACGGCATCAATTATGACGGCTCGGTGATCACCGAGGAGCGCGAGCGGCCCGAGTTCGTCCAGCCGATCTGGTACTGGACGCCCTCCATCGCCCCGGCCGGCATGGCCTTCTATACCGGCGACGCCTTCGAGCACTGGCGGGGCGATCTGTTCCACGCAGCGCTCGCGGGCATGACCCTGCAACGCATGGAGGTTCACGGCGACCGGGTGATCGGGATCGAGGACCTCCTCACTGACCGCGAACAGCGCTTCCGCGACGTGCGCACCGGCCCGGACGGCTTCCTCTACGTGCTGGTGGACGATATCGACGGCGAAGTGCTGCGGCTCGTTCCGGCGGAGTAGACTGGGGGATCCCCCCTCCGTCAGCTTCGCTGACACCTCCCCCGCAAGCGAGGGAGGAAAGAGGGTAACGCAAACACACCTCCTCGCCCCCATTAGAAATATTGTTGATTTAAAAGAAAAAGACACACCGGCGCCGCAATGGAACCGTACATTGGAAGCATCATTTGCAGAAACTGATCTGCATCAGCCAATGAGGTTCCCATGCTTGGATATGCTGTTCTATTCCTGATAATCGCCGTTGTTGCGACCATGCTCGGGTTTACCGGAATCGCCGGCGCCGCCTCCACCATCGCGCAGATTCTGTTCGTGATCTTCCTGATCCTGTTCGTCATCGCGCTGCTGGCGCGCGCCTTTCGCGGCCGGACGCCAGTCTGACCACCACCGCTTCAACACCGCACACGAGGGGTCCGCTGCCGGGCCCCTCGTGTGCGTGTCTGCACTGGGCGCTATCGCCGGGCGCGCGCGATGGGCTAGGTCTTCTGCCCATGAGCGTGACCGATGACATCGAGGCGCTGGTCGAGGAATTCGACTTCCTGGGCGACTGGGAAGAGCGCTACCGCTATCTGATCGAGCTGGGCCACGCCCTGCCCCCGCTGGCCCCCGACGAGCGCAACGAGGCCACCAAGGTCAAGGGCTGCGTCAGCCAGGTCTGGCTGGTGCTGGAACATGACGCCGAAAACCGCCTGCGCCTGCGCGGCGAGTCCGACGCCCATATCGTCAAGGGCCTGGTGGCTCTGCTGGTGCGCCTCTATGACGGGCGCAGCCCGCAGGAGGCCGAGGCGATTGATCCCAAGGCCGTGCTTGGCCGCATCGGCCTGGCCGAGCATCTCTCGCCCCAGCGCTCCAACGGGCTCTCCTCCATGGTCGCGCGCATCCAGAACGCGGTTCAGGCCTGAGCTGAGCTGCGCATCCGCTCCACCCTGAGCTCCAGGCGCCGGATCTCCGTCAGCAGGCGGTGCTCGGTGATGAACGCCGCCATGGACGTCTTCACCACCAGCGCCGCCAGCATCAACACTGCGGCCGGCAAGCCCCAGCGCAGGGCGTCCAGCACCGTGTCGGCCTGAAAGAACTCCCAGGCGAACCAGACGCTGACGAAGAACATCACGCCCTGGGCGACGAACATGTACCGGCGCGCCCAGGCGCCGGGACCGCGCATCATGCCAAACGCGCTGGCGATGAAGCCCGGCTCCTCGCCCAGCGCCCGGCGCAGTTCGGCGTCCTCGTGGTCGAGGGTTTCATTGATCAGACGGTCGATGTCAGACATCGTCTCCTCCTGTGAGGGTTTCGCGCAGCGTGCGCCGCGCGTGCATGAGGCGGGTCTTGACCGTGCCCGCCGGAACGTCCAGCGCCACGGCGATCTCCGCAACGCTCAAATCTTCGATATGAAACAGCCACATGGCCGCGCGCTGGGCGGGCGGCAGGGTCTGCATCGCCTCAGCGATGCGGCCCGCGTCCGCGCCGCGCTCCAGATCATGGGCAGGCGCCGGGAGCGGTTCGGCTGACGCCGCCGCCTGAAGCCGGCGCCGGGCCTGGCGCCCGCCGATCAGGCGCGCGCAGCGCCGCGTGGTGATGCGCCAGGCCCACAGGGCGAAGGCGCGGTCCTCGCGCAAGCGATGCAGGCCGGTGATGATCTCCACCCAGGCGTCCTGCACCGCCTCGCGCGCCAGTTCGTAATCGCCCGTCAGCCGCCAGGCATGCGCGATCAGGCGCGGCTGCCAGCGCCGGGCCAGCGCCTCGCGGGCGCGCGGCTGGCCGGCGCGGGCGGCGGCGGCCAGATACGCATCCAGCGTACGGTCAGCTCGGGTGACGGCCATGACATGCGCCTTTGTTGGAACGCGATTGTACGGGAAAGGTGCGCGCAAGCCCGGTTCCGGTTCAATCGGGCGCCACTTATCCACACATACGCCAATTGACGGGGGATTATCCGCGCACAGGCCATGACGCGGCGGCAGGGCGCCGCTAGCATGCGCCCATGACCGCTGACGCCGCCGACGCCCCCGCCTACGCCCTGCCCGCCGAGACCGAGAGCGCCGGTCCGCCGCGCAATCTCGAGGCCGAGCAGGCCTTTCTGGGCGCCGTCCTGTATGACAACGAGACCTTCAACCGGGTCAGCGACTGGCTGCGCGCCGAGCACTTCCACGATCCCTTGCATGCGGCGATCTTCCGGCGCGCCGCGCAGATGATCAATGCCGGCTCGCTGGCTGATGCGGTCACGCTGCGCAGCCATTTCGAGGGCGATCCGGGCATGGCCGCGGTGGGCGGGGTCAATTATCTCGCCCGGCTGATGAGCGAGGCGCCCGATGCGGCGTCCGCACCGGAATACGCGCGGGTGATCTATGATCTGGCCATACGGCGCGCCCTGATCGAGTTTGGCGGAACGGTGGCCTATGACGCCGGACGGCCCAGCGAGAGCCTGAGCGCCACCTCATTGCTGGAAAGCGCCGAGCAGCGCCTGTTCCAGCTGGCCGAAAGCGGCGGCGCCTCGCGCACGCTGCAACCCTTCTCCGACGCGCTGGCCCAGTCCATGGCTATGGCCCAGGCCGCCTACAAGCGCGGCGGCGGATTGTCGGGCATTTCCTCAGGGCTCAAATCGCTGGACGGCAAGCTGGGGGGCATGCACCGCTCCGACCTGATCATCCTGGCCGGGCGCCCCTCCATGGGCAAATCCTCGCTGGCGCTGAACATCGCGTTTTCCATGGCGCGCGCCCACCGCACAGAGACCGGCAGCGACAATGTGCGCCGCACGGTCGATGGCGGGGTGGTGGCCTTCTTCTCGCTGGAGATGTCGAGCGAGCAGCTCGCGACGCGCCTTCTGGCCGACTATACCGGCATTTCCGGCTATCATATCCGCCAGGGCAAGATCGACGCGGCCCAGTTTGAAGACCTGCGCGACGCGGTCGCCGACATCAATTCCATCCCGCTTTACATCGACGATACGGGCGGCTTGTCCATCGGTGCGCTGGCGGCGCGCGCGCGCCGCCTGAAGCGCAATCCGCAAGTCGGGCTCGACTGCGTGATCGTCGACTATCTCCAGCTGGTGGCCGGTTCGAACAATCGCAGCGACAACCGGGTGCAGGAGGTCTCCGAAGTGACCCAGGCGCTCAAAGCGCTTGCCAAGGAGCTGAACGTGCCGGTGATCGCCCTGTCCCAGCTCTCGCGCCAGGTCGAACAGCGCGACGACAAGAAGCCTCAGCTCTCCGACCTGCGCGAATCAGGGTCCATCGAGCAGGACGCCGACGTGGTGATGTTCGTGTACCGGGAATCCTATTATCTTGAGCGTCTGGAGCCCAAGGAAGGCACCGAGCAGCATCTGGCCTGGGAGGACGAGATGCGCCAGGTGCGCAACGAGGCCGACATCATCATCGCCAAGCAACGCCACGGCCCGATCGGCTCGGTGAAGGTGCATTTCGACGCCGACCGCACCAAATTCTCCGATCTGGACACGTCCGGCCGCCGCGATTTCGAGTAACGCCCCATGGACGACGCCAACCCCGCCGCGCATGCGCCGGCGCCGGACCTCAGCGCGCGCCTGATCGTCGACCGCGACGCGCTGGCGCGCAACTTCCAGACCCTGCGCAAGCTCGCCGGCGGCGCCGAGACGGGCGCCTCGATCAAGGCCGACGCCTATGGCCTGGGCGCAGCTGCGCTGGCGCCGCGCCTGGCGCGCGAGGGCTGCCGCACCTTCTTCACCGCCACGCCCGAGGAAGGCGCCGAGCTGCGCCGGGTGCTGGGCGGGGGCGAGGCCGATATCTGGGTGCTCAACGGCTATCACCGCCCCCAGCGCGCGCTCTATGTCGAGAACCGGCTGGGCGTGGTGCTGAACCAGGCCCACGAGCTGGCCGCCTTCGCACAGGAGCCCACCGGCGCATGCGCGCTGCATCTGGACACCGGCATGAACCGGCTGGGCTTTTCACCGCGCCAGACCGAAGAGCTGATCGGTGCGCCGGGTGTGCTCGACGATCTCGATCTGCGCATCATCATGAGCCATCTGGCGTGCTCTGAAGACCCCGCCCACCCCATGAACGCCGCCCAGCGCGCACGCTTCATGGCGCTGGCCGAACGCCTGCCGACGGCTCGCCTGAGCCTGGCCAATACCGGCGGGGTGATGCTGGGCGCCGAGTACCACTTTGATCTGGTGCGCCCGGGCATCGGGCTGTACGGCGCCACCGCCTCGTTGACCCGCCCTCACCCGTTCGAGCCGGTGGTGCGCCTGGAAGCGCCGGTCCTGCAGGTGCGCGCGCTGAAAGCCGGCGACACCATCGGCTACGGGGCGAGCTTCACCGCAGAGCGCGAAATGATCGCCGCAACGGCGGCGGCGGGCTATGGCGACGGCCTGCCGCGCGCGCTGTCAGGCAAGGGGTTCGCGCGCATCGGCGGGCAGCGCGCGCCGATCCTGGGCCGGGTGTCGATGGATCTGGTGGTGCTGGACGTCACCGGGTGCGAGGCCAAGGCCCGCGCCGGCGCCCCAGCGGTGTTCCTGGGCGCGGACCTGACCGGGACGGCGCGCGATGCGGACACCCTGCCCTACGAGCTTCTCACCGGCCTCAGCCAGCGCCCGGCGCGCCTCTATGAAGGCGCGCCATAGGCGCCCGGCTTCAGACGTTGAACTTGAACAGCATCACGTCGCCGTCCTGGACCACGTATTCCTTGCCTTCCTGGCGCAGCTTGCCGGCCTCGCGCGCGCCGGCCTCGCCGCCATGGGCGATATAATCGTCAAAGGCGATGGTCTCGGCGCGGATGAAGCCGCGCTCGAAATCGCCATGGATCACACCCGCCGCGCGCGGCGCGGTCCAGCCCTTGCGGATGGTCCAGGCGCGCGCCTCTTTCGGGCCCACGGTGAAATAGGTTAGAAGGTCCAGCAGCTGATAGCCGGTATGAATCAGGCGGTTCAGGCCCGGCTCCTCCAGCCCCAGCTCGGCGAGATATTCGCCGCGCTCGTCGGCGTCCAGCAGGGCCAGCTCCGATTCGATCTTCGCTGAAATCACCACGCAGGCCGCGCCTTCCTCAGTCGCGCGCGCTTCCACGGCGCGCGAGTGGGCGTTGCCCGCAGCGGCGCTGTCCTCGTCCACATTGGCCACGAACAGGACCGGCTTGGCGGTCAGAAGCTGCATCATGCGCCATGGGCGCATCAGATCGCGCGGCACGTCGGCCTTGCGCGCCGGGCGGCCCTCATTCAGCTCGGCCAGCGCCAGCTCGACCAGCACCAGGGTTTCCTTGGCCTCCTTGTCGCCGGTCTTGGCCCTCTTCTCCAGATTGGCGCGGCGCTTTTCCAGGCTGTCGAGATCGGCGAGCATGAGCTCGGTCTCCACCACCTCGAAATCGGACAGCGGATCGACCTTGCCGGACACGTGGGTGACGTCGTCATCCTCAAAGCAGCGCAGCACATACACCACCGCGTCCACCTCGCGGATATTGGCCAGGAACTGATTGCCCAGCCCCTCGCCCTGGCTGGCGCCTTTGACGAGGCCTGCAATGTCCACAAAGCTCATGCGCGCCGGGATGATATTGGCCGACTTGGCGATCGCCGCCAGCTTCATCAGGCGCGGTTCGGGCACCGCCACCTCGCCCACATTCGGCTCGATGGTGCAGAAGGGATAATTGGCCGCCTGCGCCGCCGCCGTCTGGGTCAGGGCGTTGAACAGGGTGGATTTGCCCACATTGGGCAGACCCACGATGCCGCATTTAAATCCCATAACCCGTCTCCTTCGCGCCGTCCGGCTCCGGCGCGCCGTATAGGCCGCGTGGCCGCCAAGGGGAAGGGTGCGCGGCGCCCCTCGCCTCAGAGCTCTCGCCTCAGACCCCGCGCCTTGCCCGCATCCCGCCCGCCATGGCACAGACATGCCGGCATGACCGCTTCCTCCCCTCCCCCTTGCGTCCAGAGCGCCGCCCTGACCGTGCTGATGACGGCCGAGCCCGCCGCCAAGGCGGCGTGCGCCCGGCGCGTGGCGCAGGACTGGCGTTCGGGCGCGCTGGCCTTGCCTCAGCGCGGCGCACCCGGCCTGGCGCCGGACCGCCCGGCCCGCCCGAACAAGCCCGTCCTCGCCCCGCCCTCCGCCGTCCCCAAGCGCAAGCTCGGCTCGCGCGAGGGGCGCTTCGCCCTCCTTCACGCCGTCGCCCATATCGAGTTCAACGCCATTGATCTCGCCTTTGACATGGTGGCCCGCTTTGGCGGCGACGCACGCATCGCGGACGGCGAGCGCGCGGATTTCATTGATGACTGGATCGGCGTCGGGGATGACGAGGCGCGCCATTTTCTCCTGCTGACTGAGCGCCTGGCAGCGCTAAGCGGCGCCTATGGCGATCTCAACGCCCATGACGGGCTGTGGAGCGCGGCGGAGGCCACGAAAGACGATCTCCCCGCCCGCCTCGCCATCGCGCCCATGGTGCTCGAAGCGCGCGGGCTCGACGTCACGCCGGTGATGATCACGCGCCTACGCGCCGCAGGCGACGAGGACAGCGCGAGCGCACTGGAGATCATCTATTCAGAGGAAGTCGCCCATGTGGCCGCCGGCCGGCGCTGGTTCGACGCGGTGGTGATGGCCGAGGGCCACGACCCGCGCGAGCGCTTCCAGACGCTGGTGCGCCGGTATTTTCGCGGCGCCCTCAAACCGCCCTTCAACATCCCCGCCCGCGACCGCGCCAACCTGCCCGAAGACTGGTACGCCCCGCTGGCCGGCTTGCTCGATTGAGCCCCAAGGCGCCCCTTCAAATCCGCTAGGCAGACCCGCGCGCGTGCGTACACTTCACCTCAAGTGATTCGCTTGAGGAGGCCCGCCGCCATGAAACCGCTCGCCCCTGCCCTGATCCTCGCCGCCGCGCTGGCGCTGGCGGGGTGCAACACCATCCAGGGCGTCGGCCAGGACATCACCCGCACCGGCGAAGTGCTGGAGGATCTCTTCACCGAAGCCGACATCGCCGACGACGTGCTGACGGCGGCGGTCAGCTAGGAGGCGGCGGGGTCTGGCACGCCGGGGTTAATGCGGGGGCACACGTGCCGTGGGTCCAAACCCGGCTGGCGCCCAGTCGCCGCCGCGCAGATAGGACCCGTATTCATGTGCCCTTAAATATTGGCCTTGCAAAAGGAAGCTGGACGCAAAATTAACTTAGATCGAACAAAGCGGGGAACACACCTGCTCCCCAGATTCCCAGATTAAACAGGTGTGCGCCCCCATTACCTGCACGTGCCGCTATTCTTCTCGATCAGTATTGCAATGATCTGCACCCAGGCGATCCAATGATTGGAGGGAGATCAATGCAACGCCGGTGTCTTGCTTCGCCTGGATGAAAAACAAAGCCAACCATAGCCGAGAAGGGAAAGGGGATGGTGGAGCGAGAGCGACCCAGAGCGACTAATCGCAATTCTCATAATTCGAATCGAGACAGCGCCTAGCCATCTCTTGAGAACGCCCTATCTGCTCTGGCGTCATGCGACTAGCAATCATGTTTCGCTCTTCACCCAATCGCCTTTGGAAATCACCACTCCATGATGTAGAATATGCCGCTATATTCATCCACATATGGGCGCGCTGAAAATCTTGCACTGTGCCCAAACCTTGAAAATACATCCGCGCGACTTCTATTTGAGAATTGAAATACCCATTTTTAGCTGACCTAAGCATCCAGAAGTGCGCCTGTCTATAATCCTGCAGCACACCATTTCCTTGATAGTACATTAATGCAACAAGATACTGGCTGTAAACGTTTGAATCATCTTGCGCCGACCTCATACAGTGCGTGAAAGCCGATGAATAGTCCGGATCCCCGCTGCTGTGATGTATTTCACAGAGCATTACATTTGCTAAATCTGGAGCGTTAGGCAATATGGCATTAAAGTATTGTAGAAAAGAATCGATCAAAGTAGACTCATCTTCTATTAAGTATTGAAGACCGGCTATATCGCTCAATATAAAATTTTCATCATGCTTTTTAATATCCGTTGCAATTAATAAGTGATTAACACCAGCTTCTATCGATCGTGTGGAATTTAAGGCATTAAAATGCATCAGGGCCAAATAAATATGGGGCTCTGCGTATCCCTCTTCTGCAAGACCCTCAAGCAAGCTCGCTGCCCGATCATAATCGCCATCGTTGTACGATCTGACGGCCTCGTCCAGGCGCTGCGCCGTCTCCTCAGACATAATGCTTGCCGGCGTTATCGGCTCGCCAGATGTCGCAGAGCTACGCGCATCGCATCCAGAAAGCGCATACAACAATAAAAGGGCCGTTGAAAAAGCGGCACACAACCTCACTAAGATCATCTCTTGCCCCCATTTATCTTTGGCACAACGTTTATCCAAATTTCCCCAAATAGCATTCGGATCGTAGTTCTATTTAGACAAATCTCGCGCCCGACGGAAGGAGTTTCGCTCTGCAGACACTCGGCGGCTAATCCGCTTGAGCAGAGCTGGGGCACACACCTATTGACTGGGTAAACAGCTGCGCGTCCCTAGGGTCGAAACCCAATCAGCCTATTGATGGGCGTGTGCAAATCATGATTCCAACGGCTTGAGGCTGTTGGAGGATGGTGTATGGCGCGCCTGTTTTGGCTGAGTGATGCCCAATGGGCGCTGATTGAACCGCATATTCCC
>JAFIEB010000030.1 GCA_020832735.1 Oceanicaulis sp. | reverse complement strand
CACCTCGGTGTCCTCGCTGGTGCATGTCTATTCGTGGAGCTACATGTCCCACGACCCGCACCGGGCGCGCTTCTTAGCCTATCTGTCGCTGTTCACCTTCGCCATGCTGGCGCTGGTCACGGCGGACAATTTCATCCAGCTCTTCTTCGGCTGGGAAGGCGTGGGCCTGGCCTCCTATCTGCTGATCGGCTTCTGGTACAAGAAAAAATCGGCCAATGACGCGGCCATCAAGGCGTTCGTGACCAACCGGGTCGGCGATTTCGGCCTGGGGCTGGGCGTGGCCGCGATCTTCGCCGTATTCGGCACGCTGAAGTTCGACGAGGTGTTCGCCGCGGTGGGCGATCACACCGATACGGTGCTGACCGTGTTCGGGATGAATTTCGCGGCGCTGGAGCTGATCGCCCTGTTGCTGTTCATCGGCGCCATGGGCAAGTCGGCCCAGTTCTTCCTGCATGTCTGGCTGCCCGACGCGATGGAGGGCCCGACCCCGGTTTCGGCCCTGATCCACGCCGCGACCATGGTGACCGCGGGCGTGTTCCTGGTCTGCCGCGCCTTCCCGATCTACGAACTGGCGGAGGGGACATCGGCCTTCATCACCGTGATCGGCGCGACCACCGCGATCTTTGCGGCCACGGTGGGCCTGGCCCAGAACGACATCAAGCGGGTGATCGCCTATTCGACCTGTTCGCAGCTGGGCTACATGTTCTTCGCAGCAGGGCTGGGGCTCTACTCGGCGGCCATGTTCCACCTGTTCACCCACGCCTTTTTCAAGGCGCTCTTGTTCCTGGGCGCCGGCTCGGTGATCCACGGCCTGCATGACGAGCAGGACATGCGCAAGATGGGCGGCATCTACAAGCTGATGCCGGCCACCTGGCTGTTGATGATCGTCGGCACGCTGGCCCTGACGGGCGTGGGCATTCCCTTTGCCGGGCTCGGCTTCGCCGGCTTCTTCTCCAAGGACATGATCATCGAGGAGGCCTTCATGGCCGGCATGGACGGCGTGCCGTTCGGCCTGCTCGCCTTCTGGATCGCGATCCTGGCGGCGGGCCTCACCTCCTTCTATTCCTGGCGCCTCATCTTCATGACATTCCACGGCAAGCACCGCGGCGATCCAGAGAATCTCAAGCACGCGCATGAGAGCGGCTGGGTGATGCTGGTTCCGCTGATCCTGCTGGCCATTGGCGCGGTGTTCGCGGGCGGGCTGTTCGTGTCGGAATTCGTCAAGAGCGGCGCGATGGAGTTCTGGGCCGGCTCGCTGCCGCCGGGACCCTATGCCGAGGGCAATTACGGGCCGGACGCCACGGGCCACCATCCGCCGGCCTGGGTGATGGTCGCGCCGGTCGGGATCACGCTGATCGGCTTCCTGGCGGCGGTGTATTTCTACATGATGAAGCCCGATCTGCCCGGCAAGATCGCCGCAAACCGGGGCCCGCTGCACAGCTTCCTGTCGAACAAGTGGTATTTCGACGAGATCTACGACGTCGTCTTTGTGCGCTCGGCGCGCTGGCTGGGCGATCTGTTCTGGAAGGGCGGCGACCAGCGCGTGATTGACGGCTTCGGCCCCAATGGCGTGGCCGCGGCCGTGCTGGCGGGCGCAAGACGCGTCGCGCGCGCACAGAGCGGGTATCTCTACCATTACGCCTTCGTGATGCTGATCGGCGTCCTGGCGCTATGCCTGTGGCTGATCGCCGGGGTGGGGGTGTAAGGCCATGTTTGACCAGCTTCCCATCCTCTCCGCCATCACCTTCCTGCCTGCGCTGGGCGCGCTGGCGATCCTGATCGCGCGCGCGTTGATGCGCGGCGAGGACCAGGCACTGCTGGAGCGCAATGCGCGCGGCGTGGCCCTGTTCGTCACCTTGTTCGTGTTCGTGCTGTCGGTTCTGCTGGTGATCGATTTCGACACCAGCCAGCCCGGTTTCCAGTTCGTGGAGACCATCCCCTGGCTCGCCGGGGCCGGCATCAATTACAAGATGGGCGTGGACGGCCTGTCGGTGCTGTTTGTGCTGCTGACCGCCTTCCTGATGCCGATCTGCATTCTGGCGAGCTGGAAGCTGGACAAGCGCGTGGCCGACTACATGGCCGCCTTCCTGATCCTGCAGACCCTGATCACCGGCGTGTTCTGCGCGCTCGATCTGGTGCTGTTCTACATCTTCTTCGAAGGCTCGCTGATCCCGATGTTCCTGATCATCGGGGTATGGGGCGGCGCCGAGCGGATCTACGCGGCGTTCAAGTTCTTCCTCTACACCTTCCTGGGCTCGGTGCTGATGCTGGGCGCGATGATCATGATGTTCGTCACCGCGGGCACCACCGATGTCGAGACCCTGCTGACCCATCCGTTTGCGCGCGACATCCAGACCTGGCTGTGGCTGGCCTTCTTCGCGAGCTTCGCGGTGAAGATGCCGATGTGGCCGGTGCACACCTGGCTGCCGGACGCGCACGTGCAGGCGCCCACCGCCGGCTCCGTGATCCTGGCGGGCATCCTCCTGAAGCTCGGCGGTTACGGCTTCCTGCGCTTCTCCATCCCGATGTTCCCCGACGCCAGCGCCTTCTTCGCGCCCATGGTGTTCGTGCTCTCGATCATCGCCATCATCTACACCTCGCTGGTCGCCTTCCGGCAGACCGACATCAAGAAGCTCATCGCCTACTCGTCCGTGGCCCATATGGGCTTTGTGACGCTGGGCATTTTCTCGATGAACGAGATCGGGGTGCAAGGCGCCATCTTCCAGATGATCTCCCACGGCCTGATCTCCGGCGCGCTGTTCCTGATCGTGGGCGTCATCTATGACCGCTTCCACACCCGCGACATCGCCTTCTATGGCGGGCTGGTGCACAAGATGCCGGTGTTCGCCGCCTTCTTTGCGCTGTTCGCCATGGCCAATGTGGGCCTGCCGGGCACGTCGGGCTTTGTCGGCGAGCTGATGACCATGACCGGCGCCTTCATGGTGGCGCCCATCTGGGCGGCCGGCGCCGCGCTGGGGGTCATCTTCTCGGCGGTCTACATGCTCACCCTCTACAAGAAGGTCGCCTTTGGCGAGCTCACCAATCCGAAGCTTGAAGCGGCCCAGGACCTCAATCTGCGCGAATGGATCAATCTCGGCGTCCTGGGCGTCGGGGTGATCTGGCTCGGCTTCTTCACCACCCCGGTCACCGACGTCACCCGCGCCTCGGTCGGCCAGCTCATCCAGCAATACCAGTCCGCGCTGACCATCGAAGCGCCGGATCTGGCTCCGTCCGAAGGCTGATCATGACTGTCGAGATGCTCCTGTCCGACCTGCGCCTGCTCACGCCGGAGCTGATCCTGGCCGTGGGCGCGATGGCGTTCCTGCTTCTGGGCGTCTACTGGAAGGGCGAGGCGGCTGCGGCGCGCCTGGTGATGCGTCTGTCGATCGCGCTGCTGCTGGTTTGCGCCGGCGTGTCGATCTGGATGGCCGGCGGCGAGGGCGGAACCGCCTTCCATGACGCCTTCAAGCTGGACGCCTTCACCCTCTACGCCAAGACCGTGATCTATCTCGCTTCGGCCGGCGCGCTGGTGCTGGCGTCGAAATATCTCGAGACCGAGCGCCTGGCCAGGTTCGAGTATCCGGTGCTGGCCCTGCTGGCGGTGCTGGGCATGTCGGTGATGGTGTCGTCCAACGACCTGATCACGCTCTATCTGGGCATCGAGCTGCAATCGCTGTCGCTCTACATCCTGGCCGCCTTCAACCGGGATTCGCTGCGCGCCTCGGAAGCGGGCCTGAAGTATTTCGTGCTGGGCGCCTTGTCCTCGGGCCTGCTCCTGTACGGCGCCTCGTTGATCTACGGCTTCGCCGGCTCCACCGGCTTTGACGCCATCGCTGCGGCGGCGGGCGAGGACGGCGCCAAGATCGGCCTTCTGTTCGGCCTGGTCTTCCTGATCTCGGGCCTTGCCTTCAAGATTTCCGCCGCGCCCTTCCACATGTGGACGCCGGACGTGTACGAGGGCGCGCCCACGCCCGTGGCCGCCTTCTTCGCCACCGCGCCCAAGCTCGCCGCCATGGTGCTGATCGCGCGCGTCGTCTACGAGCCCTTCGCGCCGATGACCGACGAATGGCGCCAGATCATCGTGGTGCTCGCCATCCTCTCGATGGGCGTGGGCGCGTTCGGGGCGCTGATGCAGACCAATATCAAGCGCCTGATGGGCTATTCCTCCATCGGCAATATGGGCTACGCGCTGGTGGGCCTGGCCGCGGGGACCGCGCTGGGTCTGTGGTCGGTGCTGTTCTACATGACGCTTTATGTCATCGGGGTGCTGGGCGCGTTCGCCGTGATCCTGTCCATGCGCCGCTCCGAAGGCATGGTGGAGCGCATCGACGATCTCAAGGGCCTGTCCAAGACCCATCCGGCGCTGGGCTGGTCGATGACCGCGCTGATGTTCTCCATCGGCGGCATGCCCTTCCTGGTGGGCTTCTTCGGCAAGCTGTTCGTGTTCTACGCCGCGGCGTCCGCCGGGCTGTGGTGGCTGATGCTCATCGGTCTGGTCTTCTCGGCGGTGTCCATCGCCTATTATCTGCGCGTGGTGAAGGTGATCTGGTTTGACGAGCCCGAAGCCGGGTTCGAGCCCGCGCCCGCCGGCGTGGCGCTGATCAGCCGGGCCGCCGCGCTGGCCACTGTGGCGCTGGTGCCGGTCGCGGGCGTGATGCTGGCGCTCGCCATCAACGCCACGGCCTGACCCCTTGCGCTTCGAGGTCTTCGACCAGCTCGATTCCACGAATGAGGAAGCCCGCCGCCGCGCGCTGGCCGGCGAGACCGGGCCGATGTGGATCCGCGCGCGCGCCCAGAGCGCGGGGCGCGGACGGCGCGGACGGGCCTGGACCAGCGCGGCGGGCAATCTCTACTGCACCGGCCTGTACCGGCTGGACGCCAGTCCGGCGCGCGCGGCCCAGCTGTCCTTCGCCGCCGCGCTGGCGGCGGGCGATCTGGCCGCCGGCGCGATCGGCGCCGACCTGGTGCGGCTGAAATGGCCCAATGATCTGTTGATCGGCGGGCGCAAGGCGGCGGGCATATTGCTGGAAAGCGGCGCCCATCCGGCCGGCGGGCTGTGGCTGGCGGTGGGGGTCGGGGTCAATCTTGCTCACCATCCTGATGATGCAGAGCGCCCGGCCACCGACCTGTCGGTCCATGGCGCGCGCCTTGATCCGGGCGATGCGCTGGCCACGCTCGCAGCGCGCTTCGAGCACTGGCGCGCGCGTTGGGCGGCGGACGGGTTCGCGCCCTTGCGCGAAGCCTGGCTGTCGCGCGCCCATGGCCTCGGCGAACGCTGCACCGCGCGCCTGGACGGCGAGACCGTGGAGGGCGTGTTCGCCGATCTGGCCGAGGACGGATCGCTGCGGCTTGATTTGAAGGACGGGACAAGACGGCTTATCTCCGCGGGGGACGTGTTTTTCCCCGGCGCGGGCGCGTCCTGAAGGAGGGCGGCATGCTGCTGGCCATTGATTGCGGGAACACAAACACCCTGTTCGCCGTTCATGACGGAGAGGGATGGCGCGCCCAGTGGCGCACCGCCACCTATTCGGGCCGCACCGCGGACGAGTACGCGGTCTGGCTCAACCAGCTCCTGCAGTTGCAGGGCATGACGCTGAAGGACCTGACCGGCTGCGTGATCTCCACCGTGGTGCCGCAATCGCTGTTTAACCTGCGCAATCTGGCGCGGCGCTATATCGGCGCGGAACCGGTGGTGGTGGGTGATCCGGGCGTGGATCTGGGCGTGGGGGTCAACCTCGCCCGGCCCCAGGACGCGGGCGCGGACCGGCTGGTGAACGCGCTGGGCTGCCGGGTGAAATATCCAGGCGCGCTGATCATCGTGGATTCAGGCACCGCCACCACGTTCGACGTGGTATCGGCGGAGGGAAATTTTGAAGGCGGGATCATCTCGCCGGGCATCAATCTGTCCATGCAGGCCCTGCACCAGGCGGCTGCGCGCTTGCCGCGCATCGCCATCGAGCGCCCGTCCCAGGTGCTGGGCAAGGATACGGTGGGCGCCATGCAGTCGGGCGTCTTCTGGGGATATATCGACCTCATCGACGGGCTGGTGCGCCGGCTCAAGGCCGAGCTCGGCCGCCCGTTGACGGTAATCGCAACCGGCGGCGTCGCCTCATTGTTCGAGGGCGCGGCCGAAACCATTGATCACTTCGATCCGGACGTGACCATTCGCGGCCTGCTCGAGGTGTGGCGGCGCAACGCGCGCCCTGAGAAAGCAACAGAGTGACCAAAACACATAAAAAGACAGCCGATGACGCCGTGTATTTCGTGCCGCTGGGCGGCTCGGGCGAGATCGGGATGAATCTCAATCTCTACGGCTACGGGCCGGAAGAGGACCGCGAGTGGATCATCGTCGATTGCGGCGTGACCTTCGGCGACCTCACCACGCCGGGCGTCGACATCATCACGCCCGACCCGCGCTTCATCGAGGAGCGCGCCCATCAGCTCAAAGCCATCGTCCTCACCCACGCCCACGAAGACCATATGGGCGCCGTCGCCCATTTGTGGCGCCGGCTGCGCTGCCCGATCTACGCCACGCCCTTCACCGCCTGGCTGATGCGCGACCGGCTGGCCGAGCATGGCCTGCTGGGCCAGGTGGCGCTGCACGAGATTTCCATGAGCAGCCGGTTCCAGATCGGCCCGTTCGATTTGCAGCTGGTCACGCTCACCCACTCCATCCCCGAGCCCAACGGCCTCATCATCCGCACGCCCGCCGGGCTGATCCTGCACACCGGCGACTGGAAGATTGATCCTGAACCCCTGATCGGCGCCACCACCGACATCAAGGCGCTCGAGGCGGCGGCGCGCGAGGGCGTGATGGCCATGGTGTGCGACAGCACCAATGTCTTCACCGATGGCGAGTCCGGCTCCGAGGCCGGCGTGCGCGAGAACCTGGTCAAGCTGGTCGGCGAGAAGAAGGGCAAGGTCGCCATTGCGGCCTTCGCCTCGAACGTGGCGCGCCTGGACACCGCCATTCACGCCGCCGAGGCCAATGGCCGGCGGGTCTGTCTGGTCGGCCGCTCCATGCACCGCATCACCAGCGCGGCCAAGGCGGTGGGCCTGCTCAGCCAGTACCAGGACTTCATTGACGAGGAGCAGGCGGCGTTCTTCCCGGCCGAGAAGATCCTCTATCTGTGCACGGGCTCTCAAGGCGAGCCGCGCGCCGCGCTGTCGCGCATCGCCGAAGGCGCGCACCGCAATGTGACGCTGGGCGAGGGCGATTGCGTGATCTTCTCCTCGCGCATCATTCCGGGCAATGAGCGCGGGATTTATGACCTGATGAACCGGCTCGCCGGGCGCGGGATCGAGCTCATCACCGAGCGCGACCGGCATATCCATGTTTCCGGCCACCCCTGCCGCGACGAGCTGCGCCAGATGTACGACTGGGCGAAACCCAACGTGGCCATTCCGGTTCATGGCGAGCTGCGCCACCTCAAGGAACACGCCGCCTTCGCCAGGACGCTGGGGGTGCCCCATTCGCTGGCGCCGTTCAACGGCGCGGTGATCCGCATCACCCGGGAGGGCGCGAAAATCGTCGACGAGGCGCCGGCGGGCCGGCTCTATGTGGACGGCAATTTCATCATCAATGACGGCCACGAAGCCATGCGCGAGCGCCGCAAGCTGTCGGTCGCGGGCCATATCACGGTGGCCGCCATATTGCGCGACGGCGCGCTTCAGAACGGGCTGGATCTGCGCGCCATGGGCGTGCCTGACCAGCCCGACTATGATCTCGACGCGCTGCTGGACGATCTGGCCGACGCCGCCGAGACCGCGTTCAAGCGCATGGGCAAGCGTGAGCGGCGCGACGAGGAGGCGGTCGAGGAAGTCCTGCGCCAGGCCGTGCGCCGCGAGGCCGCGCGCATCTGGGGCAAGAAGCCGTCGGTGGACGCGATCGTGATGGCGGGCTGAGGGAGACGGGCATGAAGCTTGGGCGGCTCAATCATGTCGGCGTCGCGACGCCGGACGTCGAGGCTGCGGCGCGCGTCTACGCTGATCTCTATGGCGCGACGGACGCCACGGAGCCGAAGGATTTTCCGCATCTGGGCGTGCGGGTGGTGTTCGTGACCGTGCCCAACATGCAGATCGAGCTGATCGAGCCGCTGGGCGCGGACAGCGCGATCCGCAAATTCCTGGACAAAAACCCCAAAGGCGGCCAGCACCATATGTGTTTTGAGGTGCCTGACATCATCGCGGCGCGCGACGCCATGCGCGCGCGCGGCGCCACTGTGCTGGGCACGGGCGAGCCCTATATCGGGGCGCATGGCGTGCCGGTCATCTTCGTGCACCCCAAAGACACCGGCGGGGTGCTGATCGAGCTGATGCAGGACCCGGCGCTCTATCAGGGGGCGGGAGGCCATCCATGACCCGTCAGCGTCTCTATCTGGCCCTGGTGTTCGCCGCGCTGGCGGTCTGGATCGCCATGCTGTTCGTGCGCGTGCCCAATATCGGCTTTGTATCGGGACTGGTGGTGTATCTGTGCGCCTGGTGGATGGTGCTGTTCACCGTGCTGCCGCGCCGCAAAAGCGGGCCGTTAGGGGACGGCGCGGGGGTGGCCGGCAGCGCGCCGGGGGCGCCGGTCGGTGCCCCGCGCGCGCCCAAGCTCTGGGTGACCACGGTGCTGACC
>JAFIEB010000014.1 GCA_020832735.1 Oceanicaulis sp. | reverse complement strand
GCCGCGCGCGCGGCCGGTTTCGCCCAGGGCGGAGACGCGCTCGCCGCCGCGCACCAGCAGGCTCGCCGCCGCCATCAGGCACACCGCGGCCCGGTCGCGCTTGGCGGGCGCGCCGGGGCTGGAGGCCGACATGCCCGGCGCGCCGTCGCGCCACAGATAGACCGCGTTGGCGGCCTCCCATTCGGTTTCACGCACGAACAGATGGTCGCCGCGCGCCGACCGGCGCCAGTCCACCGCCCGGGCCCCGTCCTCGGCGCGGTGGCGGCGATACTCCCAGAACGTCTCGCCTGATCCGGCCTGACGGCGCCCGTGCGCGCCCAGCGCCACGCTGGACGCAATGCGCTCGGCCTCCGCCAGCAAGGCGGGAAAGCGCGATGCGGCCTGTTCGGCTTCGCGTCGCAGCGGTTCATGCCGCGGTGTCTGACGGAACGGTGTCATGGACGCGATGGGGTGTCCTTGAGCGCTCAGGCCGCCTCGGCGGCGAGCCGGTTGATCAGGGTTTCCACCGCCATGCCGTCCGCGCGGGCGGCGAATGTCAGCGCCATGCGGTGCTTGAGCACCGGCTCGGCCAGCGCGATGACGTCTTCGGTGGAGGGAGCAAGGCGTCCCTGCAGCAAGGCGCGGGCGCGCACCGCCAGCATCAGGGCCTGGCCCGCGCGCGGACCCGGGCCCCAGGCTACGCCCTCGCGCACGTCAGCGTGCGCAGAGCTGTCGGGCCTGGCCCGTTCAAGCAGGGTCAAAATGGCGTTCAGCACAGCTTCGCCCACGGGCATTGCGCGAACCAGGTGCTGCAGATCCGCAATCTCGTCCGGCGACAGCACGCGCTCGGCCTGGTCTTCCTGCGTGCCGGTGGTGGCCAGCAGGATGGCGCGCTCCTCATCGCGGGAGGGATAGGGCACGTCGATCTGCATCAGGAAGCGGTCAAGCTGGGCTTCGGGCAGAGGATAGGTGCCTTCCTGCTCGATCGGGTTCTGGGTGGCGAGCACATGGAAGGGCTTGGGCAGGTCGTGGCGCTGGCCGGCAATGGTCACAAAGCCTTCCTGCATGGCCTGCAGCAGAGCGGCCTGGGTGCGCGGGCTCGCCCGGTTGATCTCGTCAGCCATCAAAAGCCGGCAAAACACCGGACCGGGGATGAAGCGAAAGGCGCGCTTGCCGCCAGCCCCCTCCTCCAGCACTTCCGAGCCGAGAATGTCGGCGGGCATCAGATCGGGGGTGAACTGAACGCGCTTGTCGTCCAGGCCGGTCACGAGGGCCAGCGCATGCACCAGCCGGGTCTTGGCCAGACCGGGCGCGCCGACCAGCAGGCCATGGCCGCCAGACAGGATCACCGCCAGCGTGCGCTCGACCACTTCGTCCAGTCCGATGATGGAGCGCGCGATCGAGGCGCGCGCCGCGGCCAGGCGTTCTGCGGCTGCGTCAGCGCGCGCTGCAATGTCAGCGGAGTCTTTCATCGTGCTGGTCATGACCCTAAATCCTTTAGAAGAAGACCGTCCGGCCCAAACATGGCCGCAGCCCGCCGAGGTGTCCATGGCCGCGCCTGACCATGACCAAGATGCAATGCAGTCCATCCTCAAGGCCGCCGAGGCGGCGGGAGGCGCCAAAGGGTATCCGCCGGTGGAGCGCTGGGAGCCGGAGTATTGCGGCGAGATGGATCTGGTGATCCGCCGCGACGGCAGCTGGTGGCACGAAGGCGCGCGCATCGGACGCGAGCGCATGATCCGGCTGTTCTCGCGCATCCTGCGCAAGGACGAGGACGGGGAAACCTATCTGGTCACCCCGGTGGAGAAGATCCGCATTCAGGTCGAGGCAGCCCCCTTCCTGGCGGTGCGCGTCGATCATGAAGGCGAAGGCCGCGATCAGAATCTGGCCTTCCTGACCAATATGGACGACGCCGTCGCTGCCGGCCCGCACCACCCGATCCGGGTGGAGCCCGGGCCGGACGGAGAGCCTGACCCCTATGTCCATGTGCGCGGCCGCCTGGAGGCGCTGATCACGCGCGCGGCGTTCTATGATCTGGCCGCACTGGCCGTGCCTGGCGTGGATGATCAGGGACGCAAGGTGATGGGGGTCTGGAGCCGGGGCGCCTTCTTCGCGCTGGGTCCGGCGCCATGAGCGCCCGGCGCGCGGCGCCTGACGCCGACGCCATCCTGTCGCGGCTGGAATCGGTTCTCGACCCGGTCGATGCGCGCGTTTCATCGCCGCGCTATGGCGATGGCGATCTCAACGGCGAGCCGTCCCCGACGGGGCGCACGCTGCGCCCGGCGGCGGTATTGGCGCTGCTAGTGCGCGAGGCGGGCGCCTTGCGCCTGTTGTTCACCCGGCGCGCCGATCACCTGCAGGCCCATCCCGGCCAGGTCAGTTTTCCGGGCGGGCGCCAGATGGCGGGCATGGAGACCCTGGCCGAATGCGCCCTGCGCGAGACCCGCGAGGAGATCGGTCTGGCGCCCGAGCGCATCAGCCTGATCGGGCGCTGGGAGAGCTATGAGACCGTGACCGGTTTCGAGGTGACGCCGTTTCTGGGCGTCACAAAGGCCGGTTTCACCCTGACTCCAGACCCCGGCGAGGTGGCCGAGGTGTTCGAGACACCTTTCGACTTTCTCATGAATCCGGATAATCATCGTCTGGAAGAGCGCGAATTCCGCGGCATGCTCCGGCGCTATTACGCCATGCCATGGCAGGGGCGTTATATCTGGGGCGCCACGGCGGGCATGCTGCGCGCCCTGTCGCGGCGCTATGCCGAGGGCCGCCCCGGGGGTCCGCAATTCGCAGGGAAAGCCTCACGATGATCCGCATCATCCTGATTACCGCCCTCGCCTTCATCATCCCGTTTATTGTCTGGACGATAGCCGCCCGCATGCGCGGGATCGAAGGCCCGGCCCCGCTGGGCTGGCTGTCGGCCGCTGGCGCTGTCACCGCGCTGATCACCCTGACCGCGCTGGCCCTGCTCAGCACCGGCGAAACCGAACGCGGCGAGGGCCATACCCCGCCACGCATCGAGCGCACCCCGACCCCGCCGGGCCATCTGGGTCCGCGCCAGCGCGAAGAAGACCCCGGCGAACCTTCCGATCCTCCTAGATGAGCGCCGGCGATGGCAGAGGTCCGTCTTGATCCGCACGACCATCCCTGGATGACGTCGCCGCGCGCGCGCGCGGTCATGGACGCGCTCAGCCCGGGCGATGCCGACCGGGCGCGCTTTGTCGGCGGATGCGTGCGCGACGCCCTGCGCGGCGATCCGGTCGGAGACACAGACATCGCCACAAGCCTGCGCCCCGATGCGGTCATCGCGGCGCTTGAGGCTGCAGGCATCAAGGCGGTCCCTACCGGGCTGGAGCACGGCACGGTCACCGCCGTGGCGGACGGTCAGCCGATGGAGATCACCAGCCTGCGCCGCGATGTGGCGACAGACGGACGGCGCGCCGTCATCGCCTTCACAGACGACTGGGCCGAGGACGCTGCGCGCCGGGATTTCACCATGAACGCCGTCTATGCCCGGCGTGACGGCAGCCTGTTCGACCCCTTTCAGGGCGCGGCCGACGCGCGGGCCGGCCGCGTGACGTTCATCGGCGATCCCGAGGCGCGCATCGCCGAGGATCATCTTCGCATCCTGCGCTTCTACCGCTTTTGCGCCTGGATGGGCCAAGGCATGGACCCGGCCGGGCGGCGCGCCTGCGAGGCGAAGGCTGACGCCCTGGCCGCCCTGTCGGCCGAACGGGTCTGGAAAGAGTTCAAGCGCCTGCTCTGCGCGCCTGATCCCGGACCGGTCGTCGAGGCGATGCAGAAAGGCCACGTTCTCCAGGTGCTCTGGCCCGGAAGTCTCGACTTCAAGCTTTTCTTAAGCTTAATTAACAGGGATCGAGGGAAGTCCCGCCGGCCCGACGCGCTTTTGCGCCTGGCCGCGCTGGCGGGACAGGATGGGGACGCCGTGGCGACGCTGTGCGAGCGCATGAAGGCTTCGCGGGCTGAACGGGCCCGTCTGGCCGCCATGACCGGACCAGTGCCGGTGCAGGCGGGACGGGTGCGTGCGCGCATGGCCACGCCGGCGCTTCAGCGCGCGTTCTACCATCTCGGCCCGGAAGCTGTCGCAGACCGGCTGCGCCTGGACGAGGCGCGCACTCGCGAGGATGCACAGGACGCTCTGGAGCAGGCGGCCAACTGGCGCCGCCCGCGCCTTCCCGTCACCGGCAATGATCTCATCCGCGCCGGCGTCCAGCCCGGACCTGATCTGGGATCGCGCCTGGCCGCGCTTGAGGAGCGCTGGATCGACTCCGGCTTCACCCTCACCCGCAGCCAGCTGCTCGGCCGGGAGGACCCGGCATGAGCGTGAGCGAGCTGTTCAGCCAGCGCTATCAGGCGCGCATCGGATGCGGGGATCTGTTTTCCGAAGACCTGCATCTGCATGACTATCGCGCGCTGGAGCAGTGGGCCGAGGAAACCAGCGAGGCGCCCCAGGCGCGCCTGAAGCTGCACATTGATCGCGAAAGCGACATGCGCATCCAGGTCAAGCGCGCCATCGACAACGTCAATGAGCAGCGCGCGGTCAAGGACCTGCCGCGCCGGGCCGCCAAGCGCATGGCCGACGCCTACCAGCAGCGCAGCGAACACGCGCGCGCCGAAGTGGTGCTGGCGGGTCTGGACTGGCTGTTCGACTATGCCGGGCGCCCGCCGGAGATCGAGCCGGTCAAGGATGACCCGTACGGCCTCGCGGCCAATCTCCTGGTGTTTGATTTCGTGGAGATGTTCTTCGACCTCTTGCCGGGCGAGGAACAGCTTGATTTCAGCCGGGACCTGAACTCGCGCCTGCAGCAGGGCCAGTCGCGCTGGTATTTCCAGCTTGGCCGCTGGCGGCGCAATGACTGGCCGCCTGACCGCGACAGCCAGTTCGACCATATTCTGCTCTCGTTGAAGCTTCAGTCGGATGCGGCCCTGCGCCGGAAAGCCAATCTGGAGCGGTCCGGCGAAAGCGTGGCGTTCGATCCCCAGGCGGCCGCCGAGGCGCTGAGAAACGCCGCACGCCGGCTCTGGGAAGCCGACCAGTTGCTCTCTTCCGATCTGCTGTCGGACAAGGTGCGCCATGCTGCGGCTGTGCGCGCGGCGCGCCAGGCGTTCGACGCCTGCCTGAAAAGTTTTGGCGGAGTAGGGCGCGGCCCGTTCGTGCGGGCCAAGCCGCCGCGAGAGCCGCGCCGCCGCCTGGGCCTCCTGACCAGCCGCCGCGCCAAGCCGGCGCCCGGCTCGCTCAAGGGCGTGGAGGAGCCGCTGGCGGCCGCCTACCGGATCAAGCGCCTGGGCGAGGCTCTGGCGCAAGGCCATGGCATCGAGCGAAGCGAACGGGTGAAGCTTCTCGAACGCGCTAATCTGGCCGAATTCGTCATGCGGCTTGTCCTGTTCGGCCTGCCGTCCGGCAAGACTGACGCCGATGACGCAGAAACAGAGGAAGTGCGCCGCTATTCCAGGCTGACACGGACCGAAACGCCGACGGCTATGGCCGGCAAGCGCCTGAGCCATGGCGAGGGCGAACTGCTTCTGCAGCTGCAGGACAAGGCCACAGCGCGCCTGGCGGTCGATTTGATGGCGCGGCTCAGCCAGTTCGCCACTGGCGCCGCCACCAGCCATCCCGAAGGCGATATGGCCGGAGAGCTGCCCGCCGCCGCCTTCGCGCGCCATCCGCGCCAGGCCGATCTCGCCCGCGCCATGTTCTGGCGGCGCGTGGGCTATGGCGCGCTGATCGTGGTCGGCGCCGCCGGCCTGGTGGCGCTGGGCATCGTGGCGGGCATGCGGCTTTAAGCGCTAACCCGCCTTCGAGAAATCCGGCGGGCGGCGTTCCAGGAAGGCGGTGACCGCTTCCTTGAACTCGGCCGACGAGAGCTGTCGGGCGAAGACTTCGCCTTCAGCGCGGATCACGTCCATCAACGCGGCCTGACCGGCCAGGATCAGCGCCTTGGTCTGACGCATGGCTTCAGGCGCCTTGGCGGCCAGTGTGCGGGCGCGCGCCATCACCTCGTCCTCAAGGGCGCCGGGCGCGAACACGGCGTTGACCAGGCCATAACGCTCGGCCCGCGCCGCATCCCAGCTTTCGCCCAGCATGAGGAGCTCGCCCGCCACGGCGCGCCCGGTCAGGCCCGGCAGCAGCACCGATGACCCGAACTCCGGCACCAGCGCCAGATCGACAAAGGGCGTGCGGAACACCGACCGGTCAGACGTGTAGGCGAAATCGCAATGGAGCAACAGGGTCACGCCAATGCCGATGGCCAGGCCGTCCACCGCCGCGATGACCGGCTTGCGGCAGGCCATCAGGGAGCGCATGAAATGCTCGACGGGCGGCGTCTCCGCCCCGCCGATATGCGGCGGCGCCTCCATGAAGTCCACAAGGTCATTGCCCGCGGTGAACACGCCCCCGGTTCCGGCGATCACCACAACGCGCACATTCGCGTCCGCGCTGGCGCCATCAAGCGCCTCGGCCATCGCCGTGTACATGGCGCGGGTGATGGCGTTCTTCTTGGCGGCGCGGTTGAAGCGCACGGTGCGCACGCCGTCAGCATCCTCGACACGGATATCGTCGGTCATGGAAAATCCTTTATTGGTACAGCCGGTTAACCGGCATAGGGGCAGAGCAGCACGTGGCCGTCAAACACAGCGCCCACCGCCAGGCGTCCGTCATGGACCGCGCCCACGCTGGCCGAATTGATCAGTGACCCGTCATTCATGAACACGGTCCGGCGCTCGCCCGTTTCGGGATCGAGGCGCATGACGATGGAGGGCGCCAGCGCGTCCGGGTCTTCGGCGTGGGCGAGGAAGGCGAAGACATCGACGCCGCCGCCGACATAGAGCGCGCCGTCGGGACCGATCTCGATATTGTCCGCGCCCATGGGCATACGGTGTGAGGCCAACCGGCGCAGCGCGCCATCGGACGCATTGCGCTCGAAAATCCGGACCTCACGCCCCAGGAACGCGGCAACGTAGAGACGGTCGCCGGCGGCGTTCACATTGATTCCATTGGTGTAGATGAAGCCGTCAGCGACGATGCGCGCCGTCTCGCCATTGAAATACGCCACACTGCCCAGCGGCAGGCCGAGAAAGGCCTCCAGATAGCCCATGGGCATATCGCCGAAATAGGTGTCGTTGGTGATGTAGAACTGGCGCGGCCCCACCCCGACCACGTCGTTAGGAGAGCGGATGGCGGGATCGGTGACAGTTTCGAGATGCGTCAGCGAACCGTCGTCCGCGATATCGAAGATCAGAACCTGGCTGCCGGAGGCGGGATGGCTGATCACGAACAGGCGCGCGAGCTCCGACCCCTCCGCGCCCTCGCCTCGCCACAGGCTGATGCCGTGCGGGCGGAAATCGGCGGGCGTATCGTTGGATACGCGCCGCACGCGCCCGGGCCCGGCCGGATCAAACACATAGATGCCATTGGTTTGCGCCATTGCGCCTGCACGCCGGTCCTGGGCGGAGACGAAGGCCAGGCCGGTGACCGGATCAATGGTCACATCCTCCGTGCCTGGCGCCACCGGCACGCGCTGGCAGTCTTCGGTCCCGATCTCGCTGACCGGCGTCAGGGCGCCGGATGCAGGAATGACGATATAGGCCACGCGCGCCGCGATCAGCGCGGCGATCAGCCCCAGTCCGATAAGCCAGTAACGCATGACGTCTCACCCCCTCACCGCCCGGCCTGTCCGGGTTAACGGCGTTCACTCTAGCGGCTTTGGCGACTGCTGAAAAACCAGAAATGAGCGGGGCGCAGGGGCGCGGTTGACAATCATTCGCAAACAGGGCTTTATGCGTTTGCAAATGATTTGCGGCTGCAAGGCTGCGGTCAGCAGCCCCGGCCAGACAAGGTCTCGCTCATGTATGTCTGCCTTTGCAACGCCCTGAGATGCCGCGACTTCAAGGCCGCCGCCGAAAACGGCGCGCGCGATGCGGCGTCTGCGTTCAAGGCGTGCGGGGCAAAACCGCGCTGCGGGCGCTGCCTTGAAGAGGCGGCGCGCATGATCGCCGCCAGCGGCGCCGCGCCCGCCCACATGGTTCCGGCCGAATAGCGATTTAGCGCTCGTAGCGCACCACGCGCTGCTCGATCGCGCCGAAGATCGACTTGCCCTTCGCATCCTGCATCTCGATACGCACCTGATCGCCAGGGATCATGAAGCGCGTTTTCGGCGCGCCGTCATAGATCGTCTCGATCATGCGAATCTCGGCGATGCACGAATACCCCTTCCCGCCTTCGCTGACCGGCTTGCCCGGACCGTCGTCCAGCTTGTTGGAGACAGTGCCCGACCCCACGATCGTGCCGGCCGTGAGCGGGCGGGTCTTGGCCACATGCGCGACCAGCTGAGCAAAATCAAAGGTCATGTCGACCTGGCAGTCGGGTTCGCCGAACAGCTCGCCATTGAGCCAGGAGCGCAGCGGCAGATGCAGTTTGCGCCCGTCCCAGGCCTCGCCCAGCTCGTCAGGCGTGACCGCCACGGGCGAGAACGCCGTGGGCGGCTTGGACTGGAAGAAGCCGAAGCCCTTGGCCAGCTCGCCCGGGATCAGGCCGCGCAAGCTGACATCATTGAGGATCATGATCAGGCGGATGGCGCGCGCCGCCTCCTCCACCGAGCACCCTTGCGGCGCATCGCCGGTGACCACGGCGACTTCAGCCTCGAAATCGAGACCCCAGCTGTCATCGCCCAGCGGGATATCCTCACGCGGCGCCAGGAAGGCGTCCGATCCGCCCTGATACATCAGCGGGTCGGTCCAGAAGCTGTCGGGCAGCTCCGCCCCGCGCGCCTTGCGTACCAGCTCCACATGATTGACGTAGGCCGAGCCGTCCGCCCACTGAAAGGCGCGCGGCAGGGGCGAGAGCGCCTCGCGCTCATGGAAGCGCTCGCGCGGTATGGTTTCGCGCTCCAGCTCTTCCGCCAGCGTGCGCAGGGCCGGTTCGGTCCGCGTCCAGTCATCCAGCGCCGCCTGCAGGGTCGGCGCAATATGGCGCGCATCGGCGCACCAGTTGAGATCATGAGACACCACCACCAGGCGTCCGTCCCGGCCGTTCGACTTCAGACTGGCGAGTTTCATGGGTTTTCCTCCGCGCGGATCAGGTCCGCATCATCAACGCTCACAGGACGGAACACGCCGTCCGCGTCCATCCATTCCAGCACGCCGTCGGCGATCCCGAAACGGGCGCCGTGCAGGCAAACATGGCCCGCCTCCACAGCCTCGGCCACAAAGGGAAAGCCGACCAGGCGTTTGAGGGAATGGCGCACCGAGCGCAGCTCCAGATCATCGCACAGATCTTCTTCGCTGGCGGTCTCGCCCAGCGCCTCGCGCGCTTCGGCGCAGGCCGGCAAGAGCGGGTCGAGCCAGCGTTCGATGAACTGGGTGCCCTGCGCTGACCCTGTAGCCGCTGCGTGGACGCCGCCGCACTGGCGATGGCCCAGAACCACAATGTGGTCGACTTTGAGCGACTTCACAGCGAATTCCAGCGCCGCCGAGACGCCGTGATGGGCGCCGTCCGGCTCGTAGGGCGGCACCAGATTGGCGACATTGCGCACAATGAACAGTTCGCCGGGTCCGGCGTTGAAAATCGCCGCCGGATCGACCCGGCTGTCGGCGCATCCGATCACCAGCACGCGCGGCGACTGGCCCTCGGCCAGACGCCGCCACATGCGTTGCTTGCGCTCGAAGCGTTCGGCGCGGAACTGAACGTATCCGCTCTTAAGCTGATCCGGTATCAAATCGCCCCTACCCCTTCCACGAATTGACATAATCGGGATTCTCAACCGCCGCCGCGCCCTCGCCCACATTGAGCGGGTCGCGGGTGTCGATCATCACCGCATACTCGTCCGTGGCCGGTTTGGACTGGCTGAGCATGTTTTTCAATGCCTTGGGATGCGGCCCGTGGGTGAAGCCCGACGGATGGAAGGTCATCATGCCCGCATCGATATTGTCGCGGCTGAAGAAATCGCCCGCGTGATAGAACAATACCTCGTCATAATCGTCATTATTGTGGAAAAACGGCACTTTCAGCGCGCCCGGATCGGTCTCGAACGGGCGCGGCGCAAACGTGCACACCACGAACCGGTCGGACAGGAAGGTCGTGTGGGCGCTGGGCGGCACGTGATAGCGATGGCTCATCAGCGGGCGGATATGGCGCACATTGATGCGCACCGGGTGCAGCTCGCCATGCCAGCCCACCGCGTCGAGCGGGTTGTAGGGATAGGTGATCACGCTCACCTGGCCGCGCTTCTTCACCTCCACGCGCCATTCATGGTCGGCGTCCGCCTGCTGGGCGCGGAACGCCTCGTCCATGGCGGGCACGTCGAACATGGCCGGGTCAAAGATCGCATGGGGCCCCACCAGGCCCTTGTCCGGCAGGGTGTAATGGCTGTTGGTCGCCTCGATCATCAGGATTTCGGCAGGCCCTGACGGCGCCAGGCGCCACATGGTCCCGCGCGGCAACACGATGTAATCGCCCGCCTCGAACGTCAGATGGCCGAAATCGCAGAACAGCGCGCCTTCGCCGCGGTGGATGAACAGAATCTGGTCCCCGTCGCCATTGCGCGCCAGGGCCGGCATGGCCTGATCCAGCTTCCAGAACCGGACCTCGCACGCGGCGTTATACAGCACCTGCGACGACGCCCAGGGCGAGGCCTCGGCGGCGTTCAGCCTGTTGAGATCAAAGGCGTGGGGTTTGAGCGGGCCTTCAAAATTGCTCCAGCCGGGGGGCGGGCGCTTGTGGTGCAGGAAGGCGGCGGGGCCGAAAAACCCCTCCTTGCTCATTTCGCGCTCATAGGTGCCCTCCGGCATGTCGGCATGGGCCTGGCGCGAGGCCGTGCCTTCGGTGCGTGAGGCGTAAATCCATTTGCGGGCCATGAGGGGATCTCCCGTGCAGCGGTCTGTGCGCGTAAATTAGTTACATTTGAAACCAAATGGAAGCGCCCCGCCCCGCTCCGGCGGAGCTCTGTCTTGCCGCCCGGCCCGCACACGCCTATACCGCGCCGGATGCATGCGCGAGGGCCCATGAGCCGGACCGGTTTCAGTTACGACTTTCCCCACGCCAGCCTGGTGTCCATCGGCGATCTCAATCCGCTCGACGTGCGCATGATATTCGAGCGCGCCGGCGTCCATTTCGAGAACAACCGCGCGGGCGTGCGCGCCGAACGCACGCTGGACGGCGCCACGCTGATCAATCTGTTTTTCGAAAACTCCACCCGCACGCTGGCCAGTTTCGAGATCGCCGCCAAGCGCCTGGGCGCGCACGTGATCAACTTCTCCGCCGGCAGCGCCTCCATCTCCAAGGGCGAGAGCCTGGAGGACACCGCCCTGACGCTGGCCGCCATGCGTCCGGACATTCAGGTCGTGCGCCACAGCGCCGCGGGCGCGGCGGCTTACTTTGAGCGCGTCACCGGCGTGTCCACGGTCAATGCCGGCGATGGCGCGCACGAACATCCCACCCAGGCCTTGCTGGACGCCTTCACCCTGACGCGCCGCTGGGGCGAAGTGGGCGGGCGGCGCATTCTGATCTTGGGCGACATCCTGCATTCACGGGTGGCGCGCTCCAATGTGGCGCTTCTCAACATGCTGCACGCCGATGTGCGCCTGTGCGCGCCGGCGACATTATTGCCCGAGGACGCTGACCGCTGGGGCGTTCAGGTGTTTCATGATCTTGATGACGCGCTGGAGGGCTGTGACGCGGTCATGGCGCTGCGCATCCAGCGCGAGCGCATGAGCGGCGGGCTGATCCCGTCCGACCGGGAATACCGCGCGCTCTACGGGCTCGATCACGCCCGCCTCGACCAGGCCGCGCCAGGCTGTCTGGTGATGCACCCAGGCCCGATGAACCGGGGCGTGGAGATTGACGGCGCCCTGGCCGATGACCGCGAGCGGGCCGTGATCCTGGAGCAGGTCGAGGCCGGTGTGGCCGTGCGCATGGCGGTGCTGGAACTGATCAGCGCCGCCTCGCCCAACCAGCGCTATGACGACGAGACGGGAGACGCGTCATGAGCACGCTCCTGTTCAGGGGCGCGCGCCTGATCGACCCGGCCACCCGGCATGACGATACCGGTGATCTGCGCGTGCGCGGCGGCGTGATCGCAGAAATCGCGGCCCATATCGAACCCGAGCCGGGAGACCGCGTCATTGATCTGGACGGCGCCGTGCTGGCGCCTGCCCTCATTGACGGGCGTTGCAGGGTCAATCCGGCCAGCTCCGGCGCGGGCGGCATTGACGCTGCAGCGCGCGCAGCCGCGGCGGGCGGGATCGGCACGCTGATCCTGGCGCCTGACAGCGGCGCGGGTTTCACCCGGCCTGAGCATTTCGCGCCGGTGGACGCGGCCGCGCTGACCAGCCCGGTGCGCCTGATACCCGCCGGACTGGCCATCGACGGTGACGGCGAGATGGGCGAGATCGGCCAGATGCTGCGCGCGGGCGCCGCCTATGTCGGTGATGGCGGACGGCCGGAGCCTGACACCCGCCTGGTGCGCCGGGCGCTGGCCTATGCCGGAGGCTTCGACGCCTGGACGGCGCTGACCTGCGAGGACGCTGCGCTGGCGCGCGGGACCTGCGCCACCGAAAGCGATCTGTCCATGCGCATGGGCCTGCCCGCCCGGCCCGCGGCAGGCGAACGCCTGGCGGTTGAGCGTGCGGCGGTGCTGGCTGAACTGACCGGCGCGCGCATCCTGCTCGACCGGATCACCACCGCCATGGCGCTGCGCGCGCTGGAATCGGCGCTGGCGCGCGATCTCGACATGGCCGCCACCGTTCCGGTCACCCACCTCATGTTCAACGAGATGGACACGGGCGGATTTGACGCCCGCTACCGTCTGGAGCCGCCCTTGCGCAGCGAGGAGGACCGCCTGGCCCTGATCCGCGCGTTTCAAGCAGGCGCCATCAGCGCCGTGGTGTCCGATCACCGCGCCTGCACCGGCGAGGCCAAGGCGCACCCCTTCCCCGAGGCCCAGCCCGGATCAGCCAATCTGGAAGCCCTGCTGCCCGCCCTTCTCAGCCTGGCCGCCGAAGGCCGGCTCAGCCTGATCGAGGCGCTGTGGCCGGTCACGGCCGGTCCCGCCGATCTGTTCGGACTTGATCAGGGGCGCCTTGCGCCGGGCGCGCCGGCCGATCTGATTGTCTTCGATCCCGACGCCCCTGTGATCCACGCCCCGCGCCATCGCGTCTGCAGCGCGTCCAGCGCTTTCGACCAGCGCCGCCTGACCGGAAAGGTCTTGATCACGGTCGTGGAAGGGGCGATCATTCATCAACCTGAGAGTTAAGCCATGCCATTTGATGCGTTTGTGCTGCTGGCCCTGGCGGGCGGTTATCTGTTCGGCTCCATTCCGTTCGGCCTGCTGCTGACGCGGCTGGCCGGGCTGGGCGATATCCGCACCATCGGCTCAGGCAATATCGGCGCGACCAATGTGCTGCGCACGGGCCGCAAGGATCTGGCGCTGGCCACGCTCATCCTGGACAGCGGCAAGGCCGGACTGGCCTGCCTGGCCTTCACCTTCCTGCACTCCACCGAAGCCGGCCTGATCGCGGGCGGCGCGGCCTTTTTCGGCCATTGCTTCCCGGTCTGGCTCAAATTCAAGGGCGGCAAGGGCGTCGCGACATTTCTCGGCGTGATGCTGGCGGCGGCCTGGCCGGTGGGATTGCTGACCTGCTTTACCTGGCTGGGCATGGCGCTGCTGATGCGCATTTCCAGTCTGTCGGCGCTGGCCGCCTCCGCCGCCGCGCCGGCCCTGGCGCTGGCCTTCGGGCGTCATGACGTGGCGCTGCTCGCCCTGCTGCTCGCCCTGCCGCTCTACTGGCGCCATCGCGAGAACATCGCCCGGCTGCTCAACGGGACCGAGCCGCGCATCGGCGCCGCGAAGACATGAACGCTGCGCGCCTGACCCGGGCCGGGCGGCTTGACTGGCTCAGGCTGGCGCGCACCTCCGGGGTGGGACCGGTCACCTTCTATCAGCTGATCACGCGGTACGGCTCGCCGGACGCCGCCATCGCCGAATTGCCGCGCCTGGCGCGCCGGGGCGGGCGCACCGGACGCTTTGAGATCGTGACACGCGACAAGGCCGAGGCCGAACTGGACCGCCATGAGGAGCTGGGCGCCCGCCTCGTCTGCGCCTGCGAGCCGGAATTTCCAAAGCTGCTGGCTGCGCTCGACCCGCCCCCGCCCGTTCTCACCCTTTTGGGACCGCTCAACCCTGACGACCAGCCGTCCTGCGCCATTGTGGGCGCTCGCAACGCCTCGGCGGTGGGCCTGCGTTTCGCCGGTGATCTGGCGCGCGAGCTGGGCCGGCGCGGCGTGACGGTGATCTCGGGTCTGGCGCGCGGCATTGACGGCGCAGCCCACGCGGCTGCGCTGGAGTCTGGCACCGCGGCGGTGGTCGCCGGCGGCGTGGCCCGCATCTATCCGCCAGAGCACCACGAGCTTCACCACGCCATCGCGCGCCAGGGCCTGATCGTCAGCGAGACGCCGCCAGACTATGCCGCCCAGGCGCGCGACTTCCCCCGCCGCAACCGCCTGATTTCCGGACTGTCCCTGGGCGTGGTCGTGGTCGAGGCGGCTGAACGCTCCGGCTCGCTCATCACCGCCCGGCTGGCTGGCGAACAGGGGCGCGAGGTGATGGCCGTGCCCGGCTCTCCCCTTGATCCGCGTGCGCGCGGGACCAACCGCCTGCTGCGCGATGGCGCGGCCCTGATCGAGAGCGCCGAAGACGTCATCGCCGTGCTTGAGAACGTCCGCCCGCCCGCCCTCAAGGAGCCGGGCGGATGGGATTACGAGGACGGGCCGGCCGATCCGCGCGCGAGCGAGGACGCCGCCGACGCGGTGCGCGAGCGCATCGCCGAATTGCTCTCCCCTGCCCCGGTGTCGAAGGACGAGCTCGCCCGCCTGACCGGCGCGCCCGCCGGCGCGGTGCTGGCGGCGCTGGTGGAGCTGGAGCTGGCGGGACGATGCGAAATTGATCCAGGCGGGCTGGTGCGCGCAGCCTACCCGGACGATTAACCCGCATTTTACCTTGAGGCTTAACCTGGATTTGAGACGCCTGCGCGATGCTGCCTGGTGAAGGAGCACGTCATGGCCAAAGCCGTCTTTCACAAGCATCAGCGCGTATTCGTGCGCCCGGTGGGCACCTGGGCGCTGATCGAGCGCGTCAAGCCGCAATGGGTGAAGGATGTCGAGGAGCCGGTGCGCATATATTACGATTGCGGGCTGGGGCGCGATTTCACCACTGACGAGCTCAGCGCGGAAGCGGTGGAGCAAGGCGAACCGGGCCAGTGGCGGCTCCTGCGCGCCCGCAACAAATGGCAGACCCCCGAGGAATGCGCCCATCACCCCCAGCCGGGCACCTATCCTGTGGTGGTCACCGATGAGCAGAACTGGGGCGGCTGGCGCGTGCCCGGCGCCGAATATGACCGCGATCCCGCCCGCATCGAACAGCAGGCCCGCCTGATCGTCCAGGCGCCCCGCCTGCTGGCGCTGGCCGAAACCATGGCGCGCCTGGGCGCAGAAGACCCTGACGCCGGACCCGACTGGATCACCCTGGCCAGGCGCGCCCGCGACGCTGTGCGCACCGTGAAGGCGAAACCGGACACGCAAGCCGGCCAGGACGCCGAGCCCGTCCGCGCCGCCGGATAGGGTTCATTCCGCCCACAAGCGGGCGTCAGGGGCGAAGAACGACGCCGCCTGAGGGCGCGCCGTGCTGGACGGACCGCCAGCGCGCGCTTTACTTTCGACGTCATGATTCGCAAACGCGACGCCAGGCGCAGCCGGACGGGTGCGGGGCTGTCAGGCAAGAGCCTGCGCCGCGGCGCCTCATCGCGGCTGGCGCTGGCCCTGGTGATGGGCTTTGTGCTGGCGTTCGGCGGGGTCATCGCGATCAAGCTTTATCAGGACTGGCGCGCGGCCCAGTCCGCGGTGGAGGCCTCCCAGACGCGCTCTTCAGCCTTTCTGGCCGAGCGCATTTCCGGCCGGCTGGCGGATGTGCGCAGCGCTCTGGCCTTGACCGCCGCCCAGCTTGAGACCTTGCCCGAGCTGGACGCCGCCGCCAGCGCCGCTGCGCCCGCGCTGGACGCTCTGATACGCTCGCCCTGGGTGGACGAGGCGGCCTTGCTGCTGCCGGGCGGACGGATCATCGCCAGCCATGACACGTCCCACGCGGCCCTGCGCGCGGCTGCGGACGCCGCCCTGGCCGAGCCCCGGGGCGTGGCGGTGCGCGCGGGAAGCGAAACACCCATAGTGGCCGCCTATCCTGCGCGCCTGCCTGGCGGCGCAGTCGGAGCGGTGCTTGTCCTGGTCAATCCCGACGCCCTGCTGCCGCGTCTGGCGGCCGGCGAGATCGCCCTGCTGACGGATGCCGCAGGACGCCTGATCGCCTTGCACCCGGCGGCGCCTTTCGAGGGCGCGCCGCTGGCGGCCGAGCGGTTCGGCCTTGATCCCGCCGCCGTGGCCGGGCTGGCCGAGCGTGGCGGCGCCCTGCATGGCGCGCGCCTGGGGGAGTCCGACAGCGTGCTGGGCGCAGCCGCTGTTTCGGGCGCGCCTCTGCACGCCCTGACCCTGGGTCCGGGCGCAGTGAGCAGCGGCGAGTGGCGCCAGACCCTGTTGTTCAACATCTTGCTGTTCGCCGCCACGCTGGGCGCGTCGGTCGCGCTGTTCATGGTGCTGCGCAAGCGCATCGGGGAGCTGGGCGTGGCTGAAGGCAAGCTGCGCGAATCACAGAACCGCCTGCACCTGGCCATGGAAGGCGCCCGGGTCGGGGTGTGGGACTGGGATCTCGATACCGACAGCGTGCTGCTGACCGAATCCTTCGCCCAGGTCCTGGGACGGGTGCAAGCAGAGGAGTTGTCAGGCCCGGAATTCCTGCTGCTGCTGAGCGAGGAGGACCGCAACAAGGTGCGCGCGGCCCTGCGCAGCGCCGCCCAGTCCCATGATCTCGACGTCGAGGTGCGCTCGGCCCAGCTTCCGGTCTGGCTGCAGATGCGCGGGCGTATCATGGCCGGCACGCGCCGGCTGGTGGGCGTGGCCATCGACATCACCGAACGCAAGGGCGCCCAGGCGCGCGTCCAGGCCGCCGAGACCCGGCTGCGCGCCGCGCTGGAATCCATGACTGAAAGCTTCGTGCTCTGGGATTCCCGGCGCCGGCTGGTGCTGTGGAACCGGAAGTTCCGCGACTTCTTCGGTTTCCCGGACACCGCCCTGCGCCCGGGCATGAGCTATGGCGACGTAGAGGTGCTGGCCGCGCGCGCCATCGCCCGCGTGCACGGCGAGGCCGGTGCTGAATCCTACGATCTGGAGCTCTCCGACGGACGCTGGCTGCACTATTCCGAACGCCGCACCGCGGACGGCGGCCTGGTTAGCGTCGGCGCTGACATCACCGCCCTGAAAACCCAGGAAACAGCCCTGCGCGATAATGAGCGCGCCCTGCGCCGCACTGTGGAGAATCTCAAGCTCAGCCAGGCGCGCGTTGAGGAGCTCGCCGGCGCCCACCAGCAGGAACGCCTGCGCGCCGAGGAAGCCAACCGGTCCAAGTCCGAATTCCTGGCCAACATGTCCCATGAGCTGCGCACGCCGCTCAACGCCATCAACGGGTTTTCCGAAATCATGGCCGGCGAGATGTTCGGCCCCCTCGGGGACGCGCGCTACAAGGGCTATGTCTCCGATATTCTCAGCTCCGGCCAGCACCTTCAGTCCCTGATCAACGACATCCTGGACATGTCCAAGAGCGAGGCCGGGAAGATGCAGCTTCAGACCGAAATCATCCTGCCCGGCGATGTGGTCGAGCAATGCGTGCGCATCATGCGCGCGCGCGCCGAGGAGAAATCCATCACGCTGACGGTGGAGGCCGGAGAGTTGCCCGAGATCGAGGCCGATCCGCGTGCGCTCAAGCAGGTTCTGCTCAATCTGATGTCCAACGCGGTCAAGTTCACGCCCGAGGGCGGGACGGTGAAGGTGCGCGGGTTCGACGCGGCCGACGGCGTCGTGCTGCAAGTAGCCGACACCGGCATCGGCATTCCCGAAGAACATCTGCCCAGGCTGGGCCGGCCCTTCGAGCAGATCGAGAGCCAGACCGCCAAGAGCCATCAGGGTTCAGGCCTGGGGCTGGCGCTGTCCAAATCGCTGATCGAGCTGCATGGCGGGACGCTGCGGATTGATTCCGTTCTGGGCAAGGGCACGACCGTCTCGTTCACCCTGCCCGCCCGTCCGGTCATCGCTCCTGACGGTCACGGCGAGCTGGAGGCCCTGCAGCCGGCCGGGCACGCCTGACAGGCCTGCGCGTCAGTTCACGCCGCCCGGGCGTGATTTCACGATATAGCGTTCCCCGTCGAACCCTTCGAAGAATTCCTGGGCGGCCGGGTGGCCGATGGCGCCGTTATGCGCGTCCGGCAACAGATTCTGCTCGGAGACATAGGCGGTGTAGAAGCTCTCCGAATTCTCCGCGAGCAGGTGATAGAAGGGCTGGTCCTTGTGCGGCCGGATCGCCTCGGGAATGGACAGCCACCATTCTTCCGAGTTGGCGAACTCGGGGTCGACGTCAAACACCACGCCGCGGAACGGAAACAGCCGGTGGCGCACAATGTCGCCCGGACCGTATTTGGCATGTCTGAGCGGGACGTCCGCCTGGGTCATCGCACAAGGCCTCCTGCTATCCCAGATAAGCAATTTCCGCGCCGGTTCCAGCATGGGGCGCCGCGCCCGGCTTACGTGAAACCCGAACCGTGTTATTCTCGTCATTAATTGAAGTCAGCGCCGGACAAGTCCCCCGATGGCTGCGCCCCGCAAGGCAGGCGCGCTGCGGACCGGACGGCGCAACGGGGACGAATATGATGGCGAAGGATGCCGCAGGCTCCGATTCGCCGCGCCCGCCACCGGCGCGTCCGCCCCGCAAGGGACCGGCCGACACGGTCTACGGCGCGATCGATCTCGGTACGAATAACTGCCGCATGCTCCTGGCGCGCAAGACGCCGGGCGGATTTCGCGTGGTCGACGCCTATTCGCGCATTGTGCGGCTGGGCGAAGGGCTCCTGTCCACCGGGCGGTTGTCGGAACCGGCCATGACGCGCGCCCTTGAGTCGCTCAGCGTCTGCGCCGACCGGGTCAAGCGCCGCAATGTGACCCGCCTGCGCGCCATCGCGACGGAGGCCTGCCGCGCCGCCGAAAACGGGGCGGAGTTCCTGGAGCGCGCGCGCGAAGCCACCGGGCTCGATCTGGAGATCATCACAGCCGAAGAAGAGGCGCGCCTGGCCGTGCAGGGCAGCCTGGATCTGCTTGATCCGGCCATGGACGCGGCGCTGGTGGTGGACATTGGCGGCGGATCGACCGAGCTGTGCTGGGTGGATCTGGCCGAATGGCGCTCGCGCGGCGCGCTGCAATCGGGCGGGCGCCCGCCCCTGCGCGGCTGGTCGACCATGCCGCTGGGCGTGGTCACGCTGTCAGACCGTTTTCCCGAACCGGACGACCCGGCCGAGCGCGCCGCCTGGTACGCGGACATGAAAGCCTGCGCGTCCCGGCATCTGCGCGCCCCGCGCGGCGCGCGCAAGCTTCGCCCCCTGTTCGCGCAGGGACGCGCTCATCTGGTGGGCACGTCGGGCACCGTGACCTCGGTCGCAGGCGTGCATCTCAATCTCGAGCGCTATGTGCGCGACAAGGTCGACGGGATGTGGATGAGCACCCATGAGGCGCGCGAGGCCTGCCAGCGCCTGGCGGTGCAGGACCGGGCCGGGCGCTCGCGCGAGGGCTGCATCGGCGATGACCGCGCTGATCTGGTGCTGGCGGGCTGCGCCATTTACGAAGCCGTGATGGACGCCTGGCCGACCGAACGCGTTCGGGTCGGGGACCGCGGCCTGCGCGAGGGCATATTGCTCGGCCTGATGCGCCCGCGCCGCCGGCGCGGCACGCGCGGACGCACCCGGGCGCGCAGAAGCAAGGACGCATCATGAGCGGGACCGGAGACGATGAGGAAGAACCGCGCCGGCGCCGCCGGTCGGGACCGGTCACCAAAGGCGGGGATGCGCGCGCATCCAAGCAGCTGCGCACCCGGGTCAAGACCGCGCGCGGGCGCAAGCACTCCTCCCAGCTCTGGCTGAACCGCCAGCTGAATGATCCCTATGTGGCGAAAGCCCGCCAGGAAGGCTACCGCTCCCGCGCCGCCTACAAGCTGACCGAGCTGGACGACAAGTTCGGCCTGATCCGGCCGGGCATGCGGGTAGCTGATCTGGGGGCCGCGCCGGGCGGCTGGGCCCAGGTGGCGCTCAAGCGCGGCGCCAGCCATGTCGCGGGCGTCGACCTTCTGGAAATGGCCCCTATTCCCGGCGCCATTCTGCTGCAAATGGACTTCACCGATCCTGACGCGCCCGCCGCGCTCAAGCGCGCGCTGGGCGGTCCGGCCGATCTGGTGCTGTCAGATCTCGCGCCCTGGACCACCGGCCACAAGGCCACTGATCACCTGCGCATTGTCGCCCTGGTGGAGGCGGCGGCCTATTTCGCCATGGACGTTCTCAAACCCGGCGGCGGGTTCGTCGCCAAGGTTTTCCAGGGCGGCGCCTCGCAGGACGTGCTGGATGCGCTCAAAAGCCGGTTTGAAAAGGTACGCCACTACAAGCCGCCCGCCAGCCGCAGCGAGAGCGCAGAGACCTTCCTCATCGCGCAGGGATTCCGGGGCTGAGCGGTCGCGTCCGGTCAGTGCTTCGATTTCTTCGCATACGGATTGGCGCCCGCCTTGACGATCAGGCGGATCGGCACGCCAGGCAGATCAAAAGCTTCGCGCAACCCATTGACCAGATAGCGCTTGTAGCTTTCGGGCAGGTGCGAGGCGCGTGACGCCATCAGCACGAAGGTCGGCGGGCGCGCCTTGGTCTGGGCCATGTAGCGCGCCTTGACGCGCCGCCCGTCCACCGCCGGCGGGGGATGGCGCTGGGTCATTTCGCCCAGCCAGTCATTGAGATCGCGCGTCTTGACCTTGGCGCACCAGTTGCGGTGCAGCGCCGCGACAGCGGGCATGATCTGGTCGAGCCCGCGCCCTGTCACGGCGGAGACCGGGATCAGCGGCGCGCCCTTGACCTGGGGCAGATGGTGTTCGAACGCCTCGCGCATCTCGGCCAGCCGCGCCTGCTTGTCGGTGACAAGGTCCCATTTGGTCAGGACGACGATCAGGCCGCGCCCTTCAGTCTCCACGCGGTCGGCGATGGTCAGGTCCTGTTTCTCGAACGGGCGCTCGGCGTCCACCAGCAGCAGGACGATCTCGGCGAACTTGATGGCGCGCAGCGTATCAGCCGCGCTCATGCGCTCGATCCGGTCATCAACCTTGCCGCGCTTGCGCAGTCCGGCCGTATCGTGCAGGCGCACCCGGCGCCCTTCCCACTCCCACTCCACCGCAATGGCGTCGCGCGTCAGGCCCGATTCCGGGCCCGTAATCACGCGCTCCTCGCCGATCAGGGCGTTGACCAGGGTGGATTTTCCGACATTGGGCCGTCCGACCACTGCGATGCGCAGCGGCGCGCTATCGTCCGGCTCGCTCTCGGCGTCGGGATCAAAGGCCTCATCCTCTCCGGCGAGCGCACCGGCGTCAGCGCCAGGCGCGGGCGCGGTGTCCAGATTGACGTCCGCCAGCACCGCGATCAGACGCTGGAAGAGATCGCTCATCCCCTCCCCGTGCGCGGCGGAAACGGGCACCGGCTCGCCAAGCCCCATCGACCAGGCTTCGTTGATCCCCGCATCCCCGCGCGCACCCTCGCACTTGTTGACCGCCAGGATCACCGGGCGGCCGGCCTTGCGCAGCACGTCAGCAAAGCGCAGGTCCAGCGCGGTGACGCCCTCGCGCCCGTCAATAAGGAAGATGCAGACATCGGCGTCCTGGAGCGCGCGCTCGGTCTGGGCGCGCATGCGCACCTCGATGCCGGTGGCCGCGTCCTCATATCCGGCGGTGTCGATCAGGCGCAGATCAAGATCGCCCAGCCGGCCGCGCGCCTCGCGCCGGTCGCGGGTGATGCCGGGGCGATCATCCACGATCGCCAGCGGTTTGCCCGCCAGACGGTTGAACAGGGTCGACTTGCCCACATTGGGACGGCCGACTATGGCAAGGGCGGGCAGGCGTCTCACCGGGCGCTCCGTTGGATCGGTCCGACAGCCGCCACGCGCCTAGCGCAAGGCGATCAGCCGGCCGTTATTGGTGACCACCACGACAGTTTCTGCTGCGATCACGGGCGCGGCGAACACCGGATCACCCAGATTGCGCGTGGCTGTCACCGCGCCGCTGGAAACGTCTACGATGGCCAGCTCGCCCTGTGAGGACGCCAGCACCAGCCGGTCCCCGGCGAGCACGGGCCCGGCCCAGGCCACGCGGTTGCGGCGGCGGCGCTCGTTCTCGAACTGGCGCAGCTGGGTCAGCCAGCGCACCTCGCCCGTGTGCCGCTCGATGGCGACAATCTGGGCGTCAGTCGTGACGATAAAGAGATAATCGCCTGCAATGGCTGGCGTGTGTATGCCGCCTGCAGGCAGGGTCCAGGCGCGCTCGCCGGTGCGCAGGTCCAGCGCCGCCAGAACGCCCGAATGGCTCATGGCGTAGACCCGGTCGCCCAGGATCACCGGGCTGGCCGCGATGTCATTGATGCTGGACATGGGCGTCAGGCCGCCCGCGCGGGTCAGCGCCTCGGTCCACAGCTCGCGGCCGTTGGGCGCGCGCAACGCCGCCACCTCGCCCGAGCTGTACGGCGCGATCAGGGTTTCACCCAGCACGGCGGGGCTCGGCGTAGCCAGCACGCGCGCCGTCTCGGCGATGGAGCGGTGCGACCACAGGACCTCGCCGGTGGAGGCGTCCAGGGCCAGCAGCTCGTTGTCATCGGTGGTCACGAAGACCCGCCCGTCCGAAATGGTGGGCGCGGAATGGTAAGGCGTCAGCGCGGACCGGCGCCACAGCTCGTCGCCCGTGCGCGCATCCAGCGCCACGAAGAACCGGCCCCCGGTATGGGCGAACAGGCGCCCGGAATCATAGCCGATGGAGCCGCCGAACGTCGGAGGCTGGCCCGATCCGCCCATGAACGGCACCCAGGACCCGCCTGCTGAGGTGCGCTGGTCGTCACGCACATGCCGGCGCCAGCGCTCGGAGCCTGTGTCCAGATCGCGCGCGGAGATGCGTCCGTCCGCATCCATGGCGTAGACGACGCCGTCCGAGATCACCGGCCGGGCGCGCACGCGCCGGTCGCGGCTGGACCCCGACCCGATATCCACCCGCCAGATGCGCTCCAGCGAGCCGGATGCGCGGGTATGTTGCATGGCGTGCGTGGGAAAGCCGTCCGATTGCGGCCAGGCGCTGTTCACATAGGAACGCGGCAGGTTCACCGTCCTGGTTTCTTCAGGCGCGGCCAGCTGGTCATCCAGCTGCAGAACCGCCACGCGCCGGTCGCGCGCCGGCGCGTTGGGATCGTCGCGCTCGGCGCCGCCGAACGGATTGATGCGGCTCAGGCGTTCGCCAGCGCCGCACCCGGAAAGGACAAGGCCGGCCGACAGGGCGAGCGCAAGCGGAAACAGTCTGCCAAGGCTCATCGCCCGTCCTCCTCACCGCCAGGCCCCTCGCCCGGCGTATCTTGTTCGCGTATCTGGCGCAGCACCTCTAGCGGATCATCGTCCCGCGCGCCGTCGTCCTCGCCCATCACGCGGCGCAGGGTTTCGGGCAGCTCCATCGCACCGTCGTCTGCGTCTTGCGCCTGTGCACCGGCGTCCATCGCCCCGTCACCGGCTTCGGCGTCTTCGGCCGCGGCAGGTTCAGGCTCTGGCAAAGGCGCGTTCTGGGCGATGAAAGCAAGCGCTTCCTGGGCCCGGCGCTGCATGCCCGGAGGCGCGTCCAGCGCAATGGTCAACAATTCATAGCGCCGCCGGGCGTCATCCCAGCGCTGATCGCGCAGGGCGGCCGCCGCCATCAGCTCGCGCGCCAGCGGTCCAACCGCGGACTCAGGGCGCGTCAGCGGCTCCAGGCGCAGCTGGAGATCGTCCAGCGACAGCTCGTCAAACTGCGCCAGCACAGCGCGGTAACGCGCCAGATCGCGGGTAATGGGCTCGGGAGAACGCTCGGCCGCCTCCTCATAGAGACGCGCAGCCTCCCGGCCGTCGCCCGCGGCCTGGGCGATGGCGGCGCGGCGCATCAGAGCCAGCGTCGCATAGCCGCGCGGGCCGCTCTCGGCGAGCGCCGCAAAAGCGGCGTCCGCTTCATTGTAGGCGCCGGCCTCATACAGCGAAGCGGCCGCCTGGTAGGCGTCGGACGCAGTGTCCGCCGCCTGGCGCGTTGAATGTGTCCAATATTGGTAACCGGCCGCGCCCAGCACGATGGCCAAAGCTGCGCCCGCCACCCAGGGCCCCCACTTGCGCAGCATGGCCTGATAGCGTTCGCGGCGCAGTTCTTCTTCGACTTCGTCGAAAACGTCAGCCAAGGCAAGGCTCCGGATTGAGCTTCAAAATCTGGCGCGACCCTAGCCGCGCCGCCCCGAACGGGCAACAACCCCTTGCCGCTGATGCGGGTTCAGCCCGATTTGGGCTTGTAGACCTGATCAGGGCCGGGAAAAGCGCGCGAGCGCACTTCAGCGGCATAGGCTTTCACGCCGTCCTCGAACTGGCCCTTGAGATCGGCGTAGCGTTTGACAAAGCGCGGGGTCCAGTCGAACAGGCCCAGCATGTCGGGCGTGACCAGAATCTGCCCGTCGCAGGCGGCCGAGGCGCCGATGCCGATGGTCGGGGCCTTCACACGCTGGGTGATCTCGGTCGCCAGATCCTCGGCCACGCCCTCGATGACGATGGCGAAGGCGCCCGCCTCGTCGGCGGCCACCGCTTCCTCGATCACGCGCGCGCGGCTGGCCGCATCACGTCCCTTGGCCTTGAACCCGCCTTCAGCCAGAGCCGCCTGGGGCCGCAGGCCGACATGGCCGATGACCGGGATGGCGCGCTCTGCCATGAAGCGGATGGTTTCGGCGATATACACCCCGCTCTCAACCTTCACCGCCTGGCATCCGGTCTCGCGCAGCAGGCGCGCGGCGTTGTCGAAGGCCTGCTCGCGCGAGCGCTCATAGGTGGAAAACGGCATGTCCACCGCCACCAGCGCCCGCTTCGCCCCGCGCATCACCGCCTGGCCATGCAGGATCATCATCTCCAGCGTGACCGGCAGGGTGTTGGGCAGGCCGTGCACCACCATGCCCACCGAATCCCCGACCAGCAGCAGATCGCAGTGAGGATCGAGCAGCGCCGCCGTCGGGGCGTCATAGGCCGTCAGACATACCAAGGGCTCGCCGCCCTTGCGTGCGCGCACCTGTGGAGGCGTGATGCGCCGGACTTCGGAATTGGCCTGGGCCGACATGGTTCGCCTCGCGCGCCGGAACGCCGGTCCCGGCTGGTTGAAGGACTGACCGGCGCCCTAGCGGCCGGGAATCTCGGGCTCGTCGTCTTCCGCAGGCGGCGATTCCGGCTCCGCGGGCATCGGCGCAGCCTCGTCTTCCTCATCGGGAAGGCCGGAGAAATCAAACGGAAGCTGCGCGCCGGGCTCGTCGCCCATGCGCTCGATCACCGAGCGGCCGCTCTCGTCCACGCTCGCCAGCACCGCCAGCAGGATGGAGTTGCCCACAAACAACGCGCCCAGGATCATGGTGGTGCGCGTGAGCAGGTTGGCCGCACCGCGGCCGGACATCATGCCGCCCGGGCCGCCGCCGCCAATGCCCAGCGCGCCCCCTTCGGAGCGCTGCATCAGAATGACGGTCACCATGGCTGCAATCAGCAGCAGGTGGATGATAAGTAGAACTGCAATCATGACGGCGCGGTCCCGTGTTTCATGCGCCGCGCCGGGAGGCTGGCGCGCTAGCTTGCCGCGCGTTTTAGCTCAGCCGCATCTTCAACGCCACTATCGGGCTGCGCCTTGCGCGCAGCTGCCTGCGCCATGCGTTGCTGGAGCAGCTGGACCGCCGTCTCGATTTCCTTCTCCGAGCGCTCCATGCCGTCATCGCCGGCATAGGCCACATAGGCCGCCATGGCCAGTTCGCGCGCCAGAGAGAGATTGGCCAGCGTGAAGCCGCCCGGCTCGCGCAGCTCGACCGTCACTTCACACAGGGCGTGGGCGACGCGCTTGGCCTCGGCTGACCGGGTGCGGGCCAGGCGTGCGCGCACCTCGCGCGCGCCGCGCTCGAAATCGGCCACATCCATCATCGGCGTGCGGCCGGCTTTCAGTTCGCCGCTGGCGGCTTCCGCGCCGATGATCACGCGCATGCACAGACGGCGCAGGCGTTCGCCGTCCACGGTGTGGCGCGCCTCGTCAATCCAGGCGCGCGCGCGCATCAGCGCGTCCTCATCATTCTCGACAACCGCGCGAAGCACGTTGGGCGCTTCAATGGATTGAGCCGTTCCGGGACCGCGCGCAGAATCACGCCGGCGGTCAGGTCCGATATAGTCGCTGGTCACGATGAAGGGCTTGCGCGCGCGGACCAGGGTGCGGATGCGCTCTTCAGCGAACGAGGTGGAGAACGGCCGGATGATCACATCGTCGGCGCCCGAGCTGATCGCCTCGCGCACCAGGCCCGTGTCGCGCCGCCAGGTGGTCAGCAAAATTGCGGCGAAGGGATTGTTGGACTCTTCCCCGGCGCGCATGGCGCGCACCAGGCCGAACACCTCGCTCTCGTGATCGGCTGTCTCGATGACGATCAGATGCGGCGCGTCGTCCTGCAGACGGCGCTTGAGCTCGGACAGGACGTTCAGGGACGCGATATCGCGAAAACCGATCTCGTGCAGCGCATACCGCGTGGTGCGCAGGTTCACATGCACGGGATCGAACAACGCCACGCTTGCGCGGGCATAATCCAGCTCAGCCATCCGCCACTCCAACGCCCGCTGCCCGGGTCTCTTGGGACATGTGGCTGACTGTAAAGCGTAAGTCTGAAGAACGCCTTACCCGGCGGCGCGGATTATCGAGGCGAAGCTTTCCGCATCGAGGCTCGCGCCGCCCACCAGCGCCCCGTCAATCTCCTGGCGCGAGAGGAAATCGGCCGCGTTGGACGGTTTGACTGATCCGCCATAGAGAATGCGCACTTGCTCGCCGTCGCCGTCGCGCCAGGCGTTGCGGATGGCGCGGTGCATCGCCTCGGCGTCTTCAGGGCTGGCGTGCATGCCCGTCCCGATGGCCCAGACCGGCTCATAGGCGATGATCACCCGGCCCGCCGCCGCCTCGGGCACGCTGGCCAGCATCTGGCGCAGCACCACGGTTTCGGCCTCGCCGGACCGGCGCTGGTCCAGGGTTTCGCCCACGCACACCACGGGCGTCAGACCGGCGTTCAGCGCCGCCATGGTCTTGGCGCGCACCACCGCATCGCTTTCGCCATGCCCGTGCCGGCGCTCGCTATGGCCGGTGATGACGTAGCGCGCTCCCATATCGGCCAGCATGAGCGGGGAGATGTCGCCGGTGTGCGCGCCTTCCAGCTCGGCGGCGCAATCCTGCCCGCCTGTGGCGACAAAGTCCGGCAGGCGCTCCGACATAAGCGGCAGAAGGGTTGCAGGCGGGCAGACCAGGATGTCGCTGCGCGGCGCAGCGCCCAACAGGCCGGTCAGGTTTGCGGCCCAGGCCAGATCGGCGCGCCGCCCGTGCATCTTCCAGTTCCCGGCGATCAGCTTGCGCCGCGTCATGGCCGTCCCTCCCTGCGTTCAGGGCCGCGAGCGATAGCAGCGCCGCCGCGCGGCTGCAATGCAGGAAGCGCCGCGCCCCCGGCTTGCCGCTCCCTCTGCGCCCGGCTAGGTTCGCCGTTCCTGCAAGAGGCTCGGGACCGGAACCACCGCATGCTCACCCTTATCCGTCATATGGCCAAGAACCCGCTGATCGGCGGGATCATCATCGCTCTGCTGGTCGCGGCGTTCGCGCTCTGGGGCGTGACGGACGTCATCCGCGGGGGCGGCACGTCGGCCATCATCGTGGGGACCGAACGCGTCAGCGCCCAGGACCTGCAACGCACGTTCAACCGGCAGCTGCGCCAGATGCAGATGGACAATCCCCGCCTGACGCGTGAAGAGGCCGACGCGGCCGGATTCGGCGATCAGATTGTCCAGCAGATGACGCTGCAGGCCGCGCTAGCGGCCAAGGCGGGCGAGCTGGGCCTGTCCATCTCTGATCAGGCCGTGTTTGAGTCCATCCGCACCATTCCCGCCTTCCAGAACCCGTTCACCGGCCGTTTCGACCAGGCCACATTCGTGGAAGTGCTCCAGCAATCGGGCTATACCGGCGCCTCGATTGACCGCCAGTTCGAGCGCGACATGGCCCGCGGCCTGCGCCAGGGCCAGTTCGTCGACGCCATCATTGACGCCGTCGACGCCCCCCTGCTGTTCGTGCAGAACCGCCAGGCTTGGCGCAATGAGCGCCGCGCCCTGCGCGCGCTGCTGATTCCGCCGCGCCTGGCCGGTGATGTCGGCGATCCTGATGACGAGATGCTCGAAGCCTTCATCGAGTCCAATGCCGGGGTGTTCGAACGGCCCGAGCAGCGCCGCTTCACGCTGATCCGCTTCGCGCCCGAGCTGTTCGAGCGCGATGTTCAGGTGAGCGAGGAAGATATTGAAGACCTTTACGCTTTCCGCCTGAGCCAGGGCGACCTGGCCGAGCCGGCGGTGCGCTCCTACGAACAATGGGCCGCGCCTGACCAGGACAGCGCCGAAGCGGCGGCGCGCATGCTGACCGAGGGCCAGGCCGTAGCCAGCGTGCGCGAGGCGCATGGCCTGGCCGAACGCGTCAATTTCACTGATTTGCAGCAGTCCCAGGTGCCCGACCGCGCCATCGCCGCCGCCGTGTTCGAGATGGACGCCGGCGACATCCGCGCCGTGGACAGCCGCCTGGGCTGGCGTGTGGTGAGGGTCACGCAGGCCGTCGATCCGGCGCCGCCGTCTCTTGATGACATGCGTGAAGAGCTGCGCTCGCAGCTCGCCGTCGATCTGGCCGAAGAAGCCCAGTTTGAAGCCATGGGCGCATTTGAGGATGCGCGCCGCAGCGGCCTTGATCTTGATGAGGCCGCCGAGGCTGCAGGCGTTCCGGTGGAGCGTTTCGACTATCTCACCGCCAACGCCTTCACGGTGGACGGCGCCCCGGCTGCGAGCCTGCTGGAAGAAGGCGGCGACGCCATCATGCAGCTGATTTTTTCCCTGACGCCGGGGCTCGACAGCGAGCTGGAGATTTACGGCGAGGGCAAATACCTGGTGGCGCGTGTGGATTCGATCGAGACTGCGCGCTTGCCTTCGGTGGATGAAGTGCGCGAGGACGCCGAGGCGTTCTGGCGCCTGCGCACCGTGGACGAACGCCTGCAGGTCATCGTGGATGACGCCATGGAGCGCATTCAGGCCGGAGACAGCCTGGAAGCCGTAGCCGCCGTGATCGGCGACGGCGTGAGCGTGGAGATCGCCACGCTCGGCCGCGAAGAGTCGGCAGGCCCGTTCAACCGCAATCTGGTGAGCCAGGCGTTCAATGCGCCGCGCGCCGCGCCCTTCCCGGCGCGCGCCGGGGATCAGCGCACGCGCGCGATCGTCATCGTGGACGAGATCATCGCGCCGCGCCCCGCCACGCCGGGCGCCGAACTGCGCCAGTCCATGCAGGAGGAGCTCGAAAACGATCTGGCCATGGTGCTTCAGAACGCGCTTCTTGAGGCCTACACGGTGCGCACCGACCCGCGTCTGATCGATCAGGCGCTCGGACGCATCGACCCCAATCTGTAACGGCGCATCCATGCCCCATCCAGATTTTGCGCCTGACCTGGCCGCTGCGCGCGCCGAACTCGAGGCTGGCCGCCCGGTGCTGCTGACCGCGCGCCGCGTGGATGATCTCGAAACCCCGGTCTCGGCCTATCTCAAACTGGCCGCATCGCATGTGAACACCTTCCTGCTGGAAAGCGTGGAAGGCGGCGCCTACCGCGGCCGCTATTCGGCCATCGGGCTTGATCCCGATCTGATCTGGCGCTGTCAGGGCGAGCAGTCCGAGATCGCGCGCGCGCCCGCTTCGGGCGTAGCGCCAGGACGCTTCGAGCCTTGCAAAGAGCCGCCGCTGGACTCGCTGAGGCGCCTGATCGCCGACAGCGCCATGGACCTGCCGTCGGGCGTCGCGCCGCTGGCGGCGGGCCTGTTCGGCTATCTGGGTTATGACATGGCGCGGCTGGCCGAGGCGCTGCCTTCGAACGCCGCCGCCGATCCGCTGGGCACGCCTGACGGCTATCTGGTGCGCCCGCGCGTGATGGTGATTTTCGACGCCCTGCGTCAGGAAATCCTCGCCGCAGCGCCGGTCCGCCCGGCGCCCGGCGCAGACCCGGCCCTTCAGATCGACGCCGCCAGCCGGCGCATCGAGGCGGTGTTTAATCGTCTGGATTCCCCCGCCCCCCTGCCCTCAGGCGCACCGCCCGCTGCAGCCGCCGAACCGGCGGCGAACATGAGCGAGGACGCATTCCGCGCCAAGGTGGAGCGCGCGCGCGGCTATATCCGCGCCGGGGACGTGTTCCAGGTCGTGGCCAGCCAGCGCTTCTCCGCGCCGTTCACCGCGCCGCCCTTCGCGCTGTACCGCTCGCTGAGGCGCACCAACCCCTCGCCCTTTTTGTTCTTCTTCAACCTGCCCGGTTTCGCCATCGCCGGATCCAGCCCGGAGATCCTGGTGCGGCTGCGCGGCGGCACAGTCACGGTGCGGCCCATCGCCGGGACCCGGCCGCGCGGCGCCACGCCCGAAGCCGACGCCGCATTCGAAGCCGATCTCAAAGCCGATCCCAAGGAACGCTCCGAACATCTCATGCTGCTCGATCTGGGGCGCAATGATGTGGGACGGGTCGCCAGGCCGGGCAGCGTGCGCGTCACCGAGCGCGAGAATGTCGAGCGCTACAGCCATGTCATGCACCTGGTCTCCAACGTGGAGGGCGATCTGGCCGAGGGTGAGGACGCAGTGTCGGCCCTGATGGCCGGGTTTCCCGCCGGGACCGTATCCGGCGCGCCCAAGGTGCGCGCCATGGAGATCATCGACGAGCTCGAACCCCACCGGCGCGGCGTCTATGCCGGCGCTGTGGGCTATTTCGGCGCCCAGGGCGACATGGACGTATGCATCGCCCTGCGCACAGCCGTGATCAAGGACGGGCGGATGCATGTTCAGGCGGGCGCCGGCGTCGTGCTTGATTCCGTTCCGGAATCTGAACGTCAGGAGACCGTCAACAAGGCCCGCGCCCTGTTCCGCGCGGCCGCAGAGGCCTGGCGCTTTGTGTGATGGGCAGAGGCGGCGCGAAAATCTCTCGCGCTCAGGCGCCTGGCTCGTTTAGCTTCTGATATCCGGCAACCGTACCGGCGCGGGGACAGGCATGCCTGACTGGTTCACCATCGAAACCCTGCAGATCGTGTTCGTGCTGGCGCTGGTCGGCGCGGTGTTCTTCGGTTTCGCGCGCGAGATTCTGCCCCCTGACATCATCGCCCTGCTGGCGATGGGCCTGCTGCTCATCACCGGCATTCTGACGGCCGGAGAAACCCTGTCGGTATTCTCCAACGCCGCGCCGATCACCGTGGCCGCACTGTTCGTGCTGTCGGCGGCGCTGGAGCGAACCGGGGTCATCGACGCCGCAGCCAAGCTGGTGTTCCGCATTTCCAAGGGCTCCCATCCCGCCATGGCGTTGATCGCCCTGATGGCCGGGGTGATCCTGATGAGCGCCTTCATCAACAACACGCCCATCGTGGTGGTGGTCATCCCGGTGGCCATCGGTCTCGCGCGGTCGCTGGGCGTCGCCCCGTCGCGCTTTTTGATCCCGGTGTCATTCGCGGCGATTTTCGGCGGCACCACCACCCTGATCGGGACCTCGACCAACCTGCTGGTCGACGGCGTCGCCCAGACCGGCGGCATGGCCGCCTTCGGCATGTTCGAAATCACCGCCGCCGGCCTGATCATGGCGGGCGTGGGTTGTGTTTATCTGGCCATCGCCGGGCCGCTGCTCCTGCCCGAGCGCGACACGCTGGCGGGCCTGCTGCCCGATCCCAAGGAGCGGCGCTTCCTGGCCCATCTGGCGGTGCCGCTGGATTCCGATCTGGTGGGCAAGACGTTGCGCGAGGCCGGACTGACGGCCAAGCAGGGCTTCTCCATCGTCGACGTGATCCGCAAGCGCACCTCGCTGCGCCGCGCCCTGTCCGACGTGGTGATCGAGGGCGGCGACCGGATCGTGGTCAAGTCGCGCATGTCCGAAATGCTGTCCCTGCGCGAGCAGGGCGACGTGGCGCTGGGCGTCACGGGCGGGCGTCACGCGTTCGAACCCATCGAGACCAGCGAAACCGTGATGCGCGAGGGCGTGATCGGCCCCAATTCGGGGCTGATCGGGCGCCCGCTCGGCCGGCTCGGCCTGGCGCGGCTTTATGGCGTCTATGTGCTGGCGGTGCACCGGCGCGGCGAGAACGTGTCGCGCAAGGGCGAAGCGCTGCGCCTGGAGGTGGGCGACACCCTGCTGGTGGAGGGCGCGCCGGGCGATCTGCGCACCATGTTTGACGACGGGCTTCTCAACAATCTCGCCGAACCGCAGGACCGCCCCTGGCGGCGTGAGAAGGCCCCTATCGCCATCGCCGCCATCCTGGCCGTGATGGCGCTGGCCTCGCTGGACGTGCTGCCCATCGTGGCGCTGGCCCTGATCGCGGCGGGCGTCGTCATCGCAACAGGCTGCCTTGATCCCAAGGACGCCTATGATTCCATCCAGTGGAATATTCTGGTGCTGATCTTCGGCATGCTGGCTGTAGGCTTGGCGCTGGAAAAGACCGGCGCGGCGGCGCTGATCGTGGGTTTCCTGGCCCAGCGCGCCGCCAGCCTGGGCCCCATAGCCGTGCTGGCGCTCATCTATGCGATCACCTCGGCGCTGACCGAGACGATCTCAAACAATGCGGCCGCCATTTTGCTCACGCCCATCGCCATGGGGCTGGGCGCGGAGATGGGCGTGGATCCGCGCGCCTTCGTAGTGGCGGTGATGTTTGCCGCCAGCGCCAGCTTCGCCACCCCGATCGGCTATCAGACCAACACGCTGGTCTATAACGCGGGCGGATACAAATTCATGGATTTCGTGCGAATCGGTTTGCCGCTTAACGTGCTGCTGGCTGTGGTCGCGGTGATCGTGATTCCGATCTTCTGGCCGCTGTGAGCTGAATGTAGTGCTAGCCGTTTCCGCCCAGACGGGCGCGCGCTAGGATAGGACTGACCGGAAACGCCATTGGCAGGGACGCCCGTGACCCGACACTTCACCACCCGTCAGCTGCCTTTCTTCCTCACGGCGCCCTCGCCGTGCCCGTACCTGCCCGGGCGGCTGGAGCGCAAGGTGTTCACCCGTGTGGACATGATGGACGGGCCGGGCCTGAACGATACCCTCACCCACGCGGGCTTCCGCCGGTCCCAGTCGATCCTGTACCGGCCCGCCTGCGAGCGATGCGCCGCATGCAAATCAGCGCGCATTCCCGCCGCCCGGTTCCAGCCCAGCCGCAATCAGCGGCGCATCATCAAGCGCAACGCCCAGCTCCTGCGCCTGCCGCGCCATGCTGAAGCCACCCCGGAGCAATACGCCCTGCTGAGCCGCTATCTCGACGTGCGCCATGGCGACGGGGACATGGCGGGCATGGATTTCTTCGACTTCGCCACCATGGTCGAGGACGGCGCGGCGCGCACCGAAATGGTCGAGTACCGCGACGAGGCCGGCGTGCTGGCCGCCTGCGTGCTGATCGACCGGCTGCGCGACGGCTTCTCGCTGGTCTATTCCTTCTTCGATCCTGAACGTGATCGCGACAGCCTGGGCGCCTTCATCATCCTGGACCAGGTCGCGCGCGCACGCGAAGACGGCCTGCCCTACGTCTATCTGGGGTACTGGGTGCAGGGCAGCCGCAAGATGGATTACAAGGCGCGCTATCACCCGCTTGAGGTGCTTGAGCCGTCAGGCTGGCGCGAACTGGCCGACGGCGACAGGCTTGCTGCGCCTGAACCCTTGAGCCGCGCCGGCTGATCACCGCGCGGCGTTGACACAATGATCTGAGACTTCGGGGGAGAGACCAGAATGGACCGTCGCACATTCCTGTCCGGCGCCGCTATCGCGGCTGCAGGCGCCGCCAGCGCATGCTCGCAGGACAACGGGACCCAGAACGGACCGGCCGCGCCGGCCGTGGCGCGCCGCCGCACCCGGCGCCTGCGCATGGTGACGACCTGGCCGGCGGGTTTTCCAGGCTTGGGAACGGCCGCTGAACGCACCGCGGACTATATCCGCGAGATGTCAAGCGGCGAGCTGGATATCCGCGTCCACGGCGCCGGCGAGATCGTCGGCGCGTTCGAGGTGTTTGACGCGGTCTCCGGCGGCGTCGCCGACATGTATCACGCGGCGGAGTATTACTGGCAGGGCCGCTCGCCGGCATACAATTTCTTCTGCTCGGTGCCGATGGGGCTCACCGCCACCGAGATCATGGGCTGGGTGGAGTATGGCGGCGGCCAGGAATTGTGGGACGAACTGGCCGGCCAGTTCAACCTGATCGCCTTCCAGGCGGGCAATACAGGCCACCAGATGGGCGGCTGGTTCAAGCGCGAGATCAACACGATTGCTGACTTCCGCGGCTTGCGCATGCGTATTCCGGGCATCGCCGGGAACGTCATTCGCGAGCTCGGCGGCGCCGCCGTGGCGCTGTCTGGCGGGGAGATTTATCAGGCGCTGCAATCAGGCTCGATCGACGCCACCGAATGGGTCGGACCCTGGAACGACATGGCGTTCGGCTTCTACCGCGAGGCGCCGTACTATTACGGCCCGGGCTTCCATGAGCCCGGCGCAGCGCTGGCGGTTGGCATCAACCGGGGCGTCTGGGAATCGCTGTCGTCTGACCACAAGGCCATCGTGCGCGCCGCCTGCCGCGCGGCCAACAATCAGAGCGTGGCCGAGTTCACCTATCAGAACGGCCTGGCGCTGGAGACCCTGCGCACCCGCCACGGCGTGCAGCTGCGCGACTTCTCCGACGAGATATGGAGCGAGATCGGGCGCGTCTCCGAACAGGTCGTCGCCGACAGCGCGCGCAATGACGCCCTCACCCGGCGCGTCTATGACAGCTATATCGAGGCGCGCCGTGTGATGCGGGCCTGGAGCTCGATCTCCGAGGGCCCCTATCTGCAGCGCCGCGACATGATCCTGGGGGGCTGACGCCATGCGCGCAGGCGACGCGCTGCTCCTGATTCTGCTGGGCGCCACCCTGGCGGGACTGGGCGCGGACGCGGCGTCAGGCGGCGCCATCGGCGCGTGGCTTCAGGCCAATCTTCCAACCCTCGGGCGTCAAGCCGGCGCAGGACTGAGCTGGATCGGACTGATCCTGTCGCCCTTGCTGGCCCTGCCTCTGATCGCCGGCATCTGGGGGCGCTTCGCCGGACTGCCCGCGCCGGCCTCGGCGATGCTGCGCCGGGGCGCTCTGGCCATTGATACGGTGAACACCGCCATCGCCGACATGGCCCGCTGGGCGGCCTTGGCGCTGGTGGTGGTCACCGCCGTGATCGTGGTGCAGCGCTATGTGTTCGGCCTGTCCTTCACGCGCCTGCAGGAAAGCGTCATCTATCTGCACTCGGCGCTATTCCTGCTGACCAGCGCGGCCGCGCTATTGCAGGGCGGCCATGTGCGGGTCGACATCCTCTACGGCAAGCTCTCTGAGCGAGGACGCGCCTGGACCGACCTGGCTGGAACCTATCTCGCCCTGATACCGATGTGCTGGCTGATCCTGATGACCTCCAGCGGTTATGTGGGATCGGCCTGGCGCATTCTGGAGCGCTCGCGCGAGAGCGACGGCCTGCCGCTCGTCTTCCTGCTCAAGACCCTGATCCCGGTCTTCGCTGTGATGATGATCTTTCAGGGCGCATCCATGGCGGCGCGCGCCGCGCTGACCCTGGCCGGACGCCCGGCGCCGCCCGCCCAAGGCGAATACGCCAAACAGGAGCTCTGAGCCATGGACTGGCTGATTGATCTCCTGCCGTTTGTGATGTTCGCCGCCGCCTTCGCGGCGCTGCTGCGCGGCTATCCGGTGGCGTTCACCCTGGCGGGCGTGGCGATCCTCTTCGCGCTGATCGGGCTGGCGCTGGACCTGTTTGATCCCCTGCACCTGCGCGCGTTTCCGCAGCGCATCTACGGCAACATCATGGAGATGGACAAGGCGATCCTGGTGGCCGTGCCGCTGTTCGTCTTCATGGGCGTGATGCTGGAGAAATCGCGCATCGCCGAGGAATTGCTCGAGGCTATGGGCGCGCTGTTCGGCGCCGTGCGCGGGGGCCTCGGCATATCGGTGGTGATCGTCGGCGCGCTGCTGGCCGCCTCCACCGGCATTGTCGGCGCCACGGTGGTGACCATGGGCCTGTTGTCCCTGCCCACCATGCTCAAGCGCGGATACGACCCGGGCCTCGCCTCGGGCACGATCGCCGCGTCGGGCACGCTGGGCCAGATCATCCCGCCCTCCATCGTGCTGGTGCTGCTGGGCGATCAGCTCTCCTCGGCCTATTCCGACGCGCAGCGCCGCCAGGGCGTTTTCTCGCCAGACATCATTTCTGTGGGCGATCTGTTCGCCGGCGCGCTGATCCCCGGCCTGATGCTGGTGGGCGCCTATATCCTTTATCAGGTGTTCGTCGCCATCACCCGGCCCGCCGCCGCGCCGCCCGCGCCGCCAAGCGAGGTCAAGGCCGACTGGGGCCGGATACTCGCCGCGCTGCTGCCGCCCCTGGTGCTGATCACGGCGGTTCTGGGCTCGATCCTCGGCGGCCGGGCCACCCCCACCGAAGCGGCCGGGGTCGGCGCCGGGGGCGCGACCCTGCGGGCGGGCGTCCGCAATGCCGCCGCCAGCGCCAATCCCCTGACCGGCCGGCTGGCCGTGGGCGCCGGCGCGCTGGCCCTGACA
>JAFIEB010000033.1 GCA_020832735.1 Oceanicaulis sp. | reverse complement strand
AACCCGCCGCCCCCCCGTAAAAACCCGGGGGGCCGTTCTGCGTTCACGAACAGGGATAACGAAACGGCGCAGGGCCAGCGCTACGGGCCGGGCTCAATAGGCGGCGGTCTCCACCTTGAACCCGGCGCCGCGCACGGCGGCGAGAATCCGCTCCATATGGGCGCGGTCATGGGCTTCAACCGAGATATCGATATAGGTGACCTTGGCCGGCAGGTCGGAGAAGACGCGGTGATAGGCCACGTCGATCACATTGCCCTGCTCATCGGCGATCACGGTGGACACCTTCACCAGCTGGCCGGGCACGTCGATCAGCTCGATGCGCAGGCGCGCCAGCCGGCCTGAGCGCACCAGCCCGCGCAGGAGGATCGAGGACAGGAGCCGGGTGTCGATATTGCCCCCGCACAGGACCGTGGCGACCTTGCGCCCCGCGAAGCGTTCAGGCTGTTCCAGCATGCCCGCCAGCCCCGCCGCGCCCGCGCCTTCGGCCAGCACCTTCATTTCGGTGAGATAGAGATAGAGCGCGCGCTCCAGCGCCGGCTCGCCGGCCAGGATCACGTCATCGGCCAGCGCGCGCACCAGCGCGGCGGTGATCCGGCCGGGCGCCTTGACCGCAATGCCTTCGGCCAGCGTGCTGCCGCCCATCTCCCGGGCGCCGCCGTCCAGCGCGTTGACCATGGACGGGTAGAGCCCGGCCTGCACCCCGATCACTGTGATGTCCGGGCGCGCCGCGCGCGCGCCCAGCGCCAGGCCGGAGATCAGCCCGCCCCCGCCCACGGGGGAGACAATCACGTCCAGATCGCCCTGGTCCTGCAGCATCTCGCGCGCGATCGTGCTCTGGCCGGCGATCACCCAGGGATCGTCAAAGGGGTGGATGAGCACGAGCCCCTGCTCTGCGGAGAGCCGGACGGCGCGGTCCTGGGCCTCGTCAAAGGTCTCGCCCGCGATCACCACCTCCGCGCCGAGCCCCTCGGTCTTTTGCACCTTCACGATAGGCGTGCCGCGCGGCATCACGATCACGGCGCGCACGCCCAGGCGCGCGGCGTGACGGGCCACGCCCTGGGCGTGATTGCCCGCCGAGGCCGCCACCACGCCGGACTGGCGCTCGGCGTCGGTCAGGCTCATCAGCCGCGCCAGCGCGCCGCGCTCCTTGAACGAGCCGGTATGCTGCAGCGTCTCCAGCTTCACCCACAGTTCACAGCCCAGCGTCTCGCCGATCCGGTCGGCGCGCACGAACGGCGTGCGCACAATCCCGGCCAGCCCCTCATCATGCCAGCGCCAGACCTGGGCGAGCGCGGCCTCCAGGCCGGGAATGGCGGAATGATCAGGCTGGGTCATGATGGCGACTCGGGGCAAGCGGGCCGACAGTGTTGAACGCTGGGGCCGCTCAGGCAAACCCGAAATGGAACGCCAGGACGCATGACCGCGGGGGCGCGATCATGCTAGGAGGCGTTTCACATCCGCGCCGGAGGGAAGATCATGTCCTTGCGCCTGTATCTGTGCGGCCTCGCCGCCCTCATCCTGACCGCCTGCGAGGCGCCGCAGGACGCCCGGCCCGCCGCGCCGGGGGCCGAGCCGTTCACCCTAACCATCCTCCATATCAACGACCATCACAGCCATCTCGAGCCCCAGCCGCTGGAGATCGATCCGGCGCTGCTGGGCCTGGAGGCGAGCGCAGCGCTCAGTCTGGATCATGGCGGCTTTCCGCTGCTCACATCCCTGTTTGAGGCGCGCGCAGACGCGCGCGAGGCGGTGCTCACCCTGCATGCGGGCGACGCCATCACCGGCACGCTCTACTACACCCTGTTTGAAGGCGAGGCCGACGCGGCGATGATGAACCGCATCTGCTTTGACGCCTTCGCCCTGGGCAATCACGAGTTCGATCACGGCGATGCGGGCCTGGCGCAATTTCTCGATTTTCTCGGTGACGGGACGTGCGAAACCGCCATCCTCAGCGCCAACACCGCCGCCCATGACGCCTCGCCGATCACCGGACGCTACCGGCCGTCAGCCGTGTTCGAGCGCGCCGGCCGGCGCATCGGCGTGATCGGGCTGGTGATCGGGGAGAAGACGAAAATCTCATCCTCGCCCGACGCGGGCACGCATTTTCTCGACGAGACGCAAACCGCCCAGGCCGAGATCGACCGGCTGCGCAGCGAGGGCGTGACCAAGATCATCCTGCTGACCCACTATCAGTACGCCAACGAGCGCGCCCTGGCGCGCGCGCTGTCGGGCGTGGACGTCATCGTGGGCGGCGATTCCCATACCCTGCTGGGCGAGACGAGCGTGCTGGCGCCGCTGGGCTTCAGCCCGGACGGGCCCTACCCCACCATGGAGGTCAACGCCGACGGCGATCCGGTATGCGTGGTGCAGGCGTTCGAATACGCCCGCGTGATGGGCGAGCTTCAGGTCAGCTTTGATGATCAGGGCCGCGTCATCGCCTGTTCGGGCACACCGCGCATTCCCGTGGACGCCACCGGCGCGAGCAGCGCCTTGCGCACGGCGCTGGAAAGCCATCCGGTGCTCTACCCGGTCACGCCCGACCCGCAGAGCGCGGCGCTGCTGGAGAGCTTCTCCGGCGCGCTCAGCGAAATGCGCGCATCCGTCATCGGCCGTGCGGCGGAAAATCTGTGCATGGTGCGCCTGCCCGGCGAGGGCCGCGCCGAACCCCTGTGCGCACGCGCAGACACCTATGAGCAGGGCGCCCATATCTCCAACCTGGTGGCGCAGGCCTTCCTGGAGCGCGAGGGCGGCGCCGACATCGCCATCCAGAATGCAGGCGGCGTGCGCGCCAGCATCCCCGCCGGACCGGTGACCATCGCCGACGTTTTCACCATCCTGCCTTTCGCCAACACGCTGCACGTGCTGACCCTGTCGGGCGCAGAGATCATCGAGACGCTGGAGGAAGCCGTAGCCGACACCGCCAGCGGCGGCGGCGCCTATCCGTATGCGGCCGGGTTGCGCTTCGCCGTCGATCTGTCGGCGCAGCCGGGCGCGCGCATCAGCGCGGTGGAGGTCAATTCACGCCTCCAAGGCGAGTGGGCGCCGATCAATCCGAATGCAGAGTACCAGGTGGTCACCAACTCCTTCGTCGCAGGCGGCGGGGACGGTTATCAGGTCTTCGCCCGCGCCAGCGCCGAGGGGCGGGTGCGCGACACCTTCGCCGAATACGCCCAGAGCTTCGTCAATTACGTGCGTGCGCGCACCCAGGCCGAAGAGCCGCTAGTGCGTCCGGACCGCGAGAAGATGAGCACGCAGCGCTTCATCAATGCGGACGGCTGCGACCACGCTGAGCGGGCCGATTGCCGCCCGGGCTGAGCCAGGGGCTGAGCTAGGGTGCGTTGCGCTGGGCGGGCGAGCGGTTGAAGGCGGGCGTGGCGGGACCTTTGTCAGTACGCTGACGGCGCGCCGCGTCCGCCCACCAGTCCAGCTGGTCAAAGGCGCGCGCCAGATAGCCGTCCCAGCGCTCGCCATCGACGCCGTCCAGATACCCGCCATCCTCGCCAAACACCTCCTGGGCGCGCGGCGCGTGGATCATGGCCGAGACCGGCAGACACCCCATCTCCGACAGGAAGGCGCGCATGGCGACGGCGGCGCGCACCCCGCCCCACTGGCCCGCTGAATAGGTGGCGATGACGCTGGGTTTGAAGGCGAAGGCGGACGCGGCGAAATGATTGAGCAGATGCGCCAGCGCCGGGCTGAGCGAGTGATTATACTCCGGGCTGACCATCACATACCCGTCCGCCGCCGCGATCTGATCCGCCAGCGTCTGCAGCGCCTCGGGCGCCGCACCTTTGGCGTAGGCGAAATGCGGCTTGAACACCGGCCCCAGATCCAGATCGAGCGGATCGATGATGCGCACCGTGTGGCCGCGATGCTCCAGCGCCTTCGCGCAGGCGCGCGCCACCCGCTCGCCCAGCCGGGCGGGACGCGGCGGCGTGCTGTCGCGGGCCGAACCCAGAAACACCAGATAGTCGAGCGCCATGGCCGCCCCTTTTCAGCGCCGCCTTGAGCCGCCCTAATAGGCCCGCTCCACGACAAACTCGGCGAGCGCGGCGAGCGACTGGCTCCACACATTGTCCGGCGCAGCGTCCAGCGCGTCCACCGCGCGCGCGGCGTGGCCACGGGCCGCTTCCAGCGTGGCGTCCAGCGCGCCGTGGCGCTTGAGCCGGACCACCGCCTCGTCGAAATCCTGCGGCGTCTGGACGCCCTCGCCCATGGTGCGCGCCCAGAAGCCGCGCTCGGCCTCGCCGCCCGCCTCCATGGCCAGCGCCACCGGCAGGGTGATCTTGCCTTCGCGGAAATCATCCCCGGTGTTTTTGCCCAGATCGGCGGCGAGCCCGCCATAATCGAGCGCGTCATCGACCAGCTGGAAGGCCAGGCCCAGCTCGCGCCCATAGGTCTCCATCGCCGCCTCCACGCGCGGAGACGCGCCCGCCAGGATCGGAGAGACCTGGGCGGCGGCGGCGAACAGGGCGGCGGTCTTGGCGCCGATAATGTCCATGTATTCGCCTTGCGTGGTGGCGATCTGGCGCGCGGCGGCCAGCTGGCGCACCTCGCCCTCGGCGATCACGGCGGCGGCGCGCGACAGCACCTGCAGAGCGCGCATGGAGCCGGCGTCCACCATCAGCATGAAGGCGCGCGCGAACAGGAAATCGCCCACCAGCACCGACTGGGGATTGCCCCAGACCTGATTGGCCGGCGCCTTGCCCCGGCGCAGCGCGCTGTCATCGACCACATCGTCATGCAAGAGCGTGGCGGTGTGGATGAACTCCACCGCAGCGGCCAGCGACAGGTGCCCGCGGCCCTCATAGCCCAGCATGCGCGCGGCGGCGACCGTGATCAGAGGCCGGATGCGCTTGCCCCCGGCATTGAGCAGATAGTGGGCGATATCGGGGATCACCGCCGTGGCGCTGGCCGAACGCTCGGCGATCAGCGCCTCAACGCCGGTCATATCCGTGCTGGCGAGCGCCGCCAGCCGGACCGCCGGGTTGACCGGCGCCGCTTCGAAATCCGGCTGGGGAAGTCCGTTCACGCGCTCTGGCCTCTTGCGGTTTGTCCTCACGCGCCTGCACAATAGGTAGGCCCGGCGCCCCCGGCAAGCTGACGGGACTGCGTGACAGGGCCGCAGGCTGGCGCCGGCGCCACAGCGCCCGTCAGGGAGAAGTAATGATGATCGAGGTCTTGTCCACCAACGATCCGGTGAAACTGAATTTCGCCGAGGCGGTGTTGCGTGACGCCGGGGTGGAGACGGTGACGCTGGATGCGCACACCGCGGCCACGTTCGGCGGGGCGGTGCCCTGGATCCGGCGCCGCCTGCTGGTGCGCGAGGAAGACGCAGGCAAGGCGCGCCTGGCGCTCGCCGCCGCGATGCCCAAAGACGAATGACGCGCCCCGGCCCGGCGCCGGACGCGCTTACCGAAGACAAAATCCTTGGCGGGCGGCTCAGTCTCGCCCAGCCCGCCCGCGGCTATCGCGCGGGCGTGGACGCGATCCTGCTGGCGGCCGCGGTGCGCCTGCCGCCCGGCGCGCAGGCGGCCGAGTTCGGATGCGGGCCGGGCGCGGCGCTCCTGAGCGCAGCGCTGCTCAATCCCGGCGCCCGGCTCACCGGGGTGGAGCGCGATCCCGGCGCCGCCGCACTGGCGCGGCGCAACGCTGCGGCCAATGATCTGGAGGACCAAGCCGCCATCATCGAGGCCGACGCGCTCATCTGGCGCCCCGAGGCGCCGCTGGACGCGGTGTTCTTCAACCCGCCCTTTTTCGATGATCCGCGCGCCTTGCGCGCGCCCAAGCCGGGCAAGCGGGCCGCCTGGATCAGCGACGCGCCGCTGGAAGGCTGGATCACGGCCGGGCTCAAATGCCTCAAGCCGGGCGGGGCGCTCACTTTCATCCATCGCGCCGACCGGCTGGGCGAGGCGCTGTCCGCCCTGCACGGACGCGCCAGCTGTGTTGTGCTGCCCGTTCACCCGCGCGCCGGCGCGCCGGCCAAGCGCATCGTGATCGAGGCGCGCAAGGGCGGGCGCGCGCCGCTGGTGCTGACAGCGCCCCTGGTGCTGCACGAAGACGGCAGCGGCGCCTGGACGCCGCGCGCCGATGCGCTGCTGCGCGGTCAGGCCCGGCTTGAATTGCACGCCTGAACACGCCAAGTGACATCCCCAGTCCCGCCGCCTGCCCTGGAGCCAGAATGTCCATCATCCGTGACGAACTCGCCCGCGCCGCGCGCGCCCTGCGCAAGCTGACCGGATCGAACGCCCCGCGCGTGCCGCTGGTGCGGCTGGAAGGCATGATCGCCTCGGGCGGGCGCAACGCCAACGCGCTCAGCCTGAACCGGCTGGAAAAGCTGCTGGACAAGGCGTTCGCCGACAAGGACATCGCGGCGGTGGCGATCAGCATCAACTCGCCCGGCGGCAGCGCGGTGCAGTCGCGCCTCATCCATGACCGCATCCGCGCGCTGGCGGCCGAAAAGAACAAGCCGGTGCTGGTGTTCTGCGAGGATGTGGCCGCGTCTGGCGGCTACTGGATCGCGTGCGCGGGCGATGAGGTCTTCGCCGACGCCGCCTCCATTATCGGCTCCATCGGCGTGGTCAGCGCCAGCTTCGGCTTCACCGGCGCGATGGAGAAGCTGGGCGTGGAGCGCCGGGTGAAGACCGCCGGCAAGTCCAAGCTTTTGTCCGATCCGTTCGGTCCGGAAACCAAGGAGCAGTCCGCCACCCTGACCCGGCTGATGGAGGCCATGCACGCCCAGTTCATCGAGCATGTCAAAGCGCGCCGCGGCGAGAAGCTGAAAGACGGGGCCAGGCTGTTTGACGGCTCGGTCTATACCGGCGCCGAGGCGCTGGAGCTGGGCCTGATCGACGGGGTGGGCGAGGCGCGCAGCGAATTGAAACGCCGCTTCGGCGACAAGGTGGTCATCCGCCCTCTGTCGCCGGCGCGCACCGGCGTCCTGTCGCGGGTGATGAGCAGCGCGCTCGACCAGCTCGAACTGCGCGCCCTGTGGGCCCGGTTCGGGCTTTAGCGGGTCATCGCGCGCTTCAGCCCCGGCAGGCCCACAGCCAGCGTGCCGGCGCGGGCTGCATAATAGCCCAGAAACGCCAGCCACAGCCCGGTCGCGCCGAAGGCCGGGCGCAAGGTCAGGTCCAGCGCCAGATAGATCACCAGCGCGGCGATCATGGCGTTGCGCATCAGCGCGCCGCGCGTGGTTCCGATCATCAGCCCGTCCAGCTGCCAGCTCGGCCAGCCCACCAGCGGGACCAGGGCGCAGAACACGATGTAATCGAGCGCCGCGGCGCGCGCGGCCGGGTCGCTGGTCATGGCTGTCACGAACGCTTCGCCCCCGATCAGGAAGGCCGCGCACATCAGCGCCGCGCAGGCGAAGGCGAATTCGCTGGTCAGGCGGAAGGCGCGTTTGAGCCGGGCCCAGTCGCGCGCGCCCGCCGCCCGGCCGGTCTCGGCCTCGGCGACATGGGCGAAGGCGTCCAGCAAAAAGGCGCTGATGGCGATGTATTGGAGCAGGATGGCGTTGCCCGCCAGCACGTCCGCGCCCTCGCGCAGGCTCGCCTCGTTGAACCAGTAGAACCCCGCCAGCAAAGCCAGCGTGCGCACGAACAGATCGCGATTGACCGCGAACAGGCGCATGAGGCCGGCCCGGTCGAACACGCGTTCAGGCGCTGCGCGGCCGCGCGCGCGCAGAACGCCTGCGATCACCACGGCGGCCAGCCCAAGGTGCAGCCACTGGGCCAGCGCGCTGGCTCCGGCCACCCCCGCCACGCCCCAGTCGAGCCCGAACACGAACCACACGGACAACGCTGCATTGGCCAGATTGAGCGCGATCTGCAGGATCAGCGCGCGCCCCGTCAGCCCCAGCCCGATCAGCCAGCCATAGACAGCAAACCCGGCGAGCGCCGCGGGCGCGCCCCAAATGCGCGCATCAATATAGGCGCGCGTGTCGGCAGCCACGTCCGGCCCGGCGCTGAACAGGGCCAGCGCCGCCTCGCGCAGCGGCCATTGCGCGGCAATGAAGATGACGCCGAACCCGCCCCCCAGGATCAGGGCGCGGTAGAGCACGGCGCGCACGGCGCCGGGCCGGTCCGCGCCATCGGCCTGGGCGGCCAGGGCCGTCGCGCCCATGCGCAGAAAGCCCAGCGACCAGTAGAGCATGTTGAAAACAAGCGTGCCGAGCGCCACCGCGGCGATGGCCGCCGTCTGTCCGCTATGGCCGATGACGGCGAGATCGACCAGGCCCACCAGCGGCGCGGCCACATTGGCGCCCATGATCGGCGCGGCGCGCGACAACACGGCCCGGCGGGTGAGAGAAACGCTCATGGCCGCCCTTTAGCCGGTTCGCACGCGCACGCCAGCCCCGAAAACACAAAACCCCCGCCCGGGCGGACCCGGACGGGGGTGATCGTTAGATGCAGTCCGGTGAAGAACTGCAGCCGGACTACCAGCTCACGCTCACGCGGCCATAGACATAGCGGCCGTTGAAGCCCGCGGGCGAGAAGGCGTTATAGATGAACGGCGTGGGCCCGGTCGCCACATTGAAGGTCGGGTTCTGGGTGGGATAGCTGTCGAACACATTGTTGGCGCCCAGCGCAAACCGCGTGTTCTCCAGCAGCTGAACCGACGCTTCAAGGTCAACGACCCATTGCGGCTCGATCGTCCAGTCCAGAGCCGGGTTGTTGGACAGCACCTGCACATCCCCGAACCGCGTGGCGCGGATCAGGCCGCCCAGATTGTCCCGGTTCCAGTCGAGGCCGAAAATGTACTTGTCACGCGGCGAGCCGGATTCCTGACGCCCGATATTGATCCGCGAGAACAGGGTCGGGGCCGGATCCAGCGCGGACAGGACATTGGTCGACTGGATGTTCTTCAGCTCGGTGTCGGTGAAGTTGGCCGCCGCCGTGGCGCGGAAGCTGCCGAGCGTCTCGGTGTCCCAGGAATAATTCGCCACGATGTCCACGCCCTGGGTGACTGAATCAGCCGCGTTCAGGAAGAAGCGGGCCGCGCCCACGCCCGTTGGCAGCAGCGCCACCACGTTGGCCTGGTTGAGGTTTTCAGACAGCAGGATGCGGTCGTCGATCTCGATACGGTAGCCGTCAATGGTCAGCACGAAGCCCTCGTGCTGGAACACCACGCCCAGCGAATAGTTGATCGAGGTTTCCGGCTCGAGATCCTGCGATCCCAGAGCGCGGGCGATCGGGCTGTCCACAGCGAACGTGCCGGTTTCGGTGGCGACGTTGTTGATGAACACCGTCGAGGTCGCCGTGTAGTGGCTCTGGTGCAGCGACGGCGCGCGGAAGCCGGTGCTGATCGAGCCGCGCAAGGCTGCGCTCTCGGTCATTTCAAAGCGGCCGGAGAGCTTGGCGTTGAGCGTGTCGCCGAAGTCGGAATAGTTCTCGTAGCGCACCGCGCCCGAAACCGTCAGCCGGTCGGTCAGATCGGCTTCCAGATCCAGATAGGCGCCCCAGGAATCCCGGCTGACATCCACCTCGTTTTGAGGCTGGAAGCCCGGGAAGACCTGACTGCCGGCCGCCAGGCCGGGCACGCCGAAATAGGAATCCGGCTCGCCGGCGCCGATCTCGTAGGTCTCGCGGCGGTACTCGGCGCCGAACGCGACGTTGAGCGGGCTGGCCAGCCCGTCCAGGGCGACAGACTGCACGAAATCGGCGTTGACCAGGGTCTGGGTGAATTGCAGCTGACCGGCGTAGAATTCGGTCGGGCTGGCGGCTCCCAGCGAGCGGTTGAGCGTGTTGCGGATGTTGAAATCAACCGTGTTGCGGCCATGCACCACGCTGAGATCGTAGCCGAGTTCGCCAGCGTCGCCGCGCACCCCGCCGCCCACGGACCAGTCGGTCACTTCGGGATGGATTTCCGGCAGGAAGCCGTCAGGATAGATGGACTCGACATTGCGGGCGTCACGCGCGCGGCGGTAGAAGCCGAACGAGCGCGCCTCGCGGTCCTGATAGCTGGCGAAGCCATAGAGCTCCGCGCCGTTGGCGAGCGGGATGCCGGCATTGGCCATCACGCTGACATCGCGCACATCGCCATTGCCGTGGTTCCAGTTGAGCCGGTCGAACGTCAGCTCGCGCGGATCAGGCTGGCCGCCAATCAGATCGTAGTTATTGACCGTGTCCAAATCGGCCCGGTTGGTGCGCTTGCGGTCGCGGTATTCGGCTGAAATGGTCAGGAAGCCTTCCTCGGTCAGCGGAAAACCCGCCCAGGCGGCGATGGTCAGGGTCTCGCCGTCACGCACGTTCCGGCTGGAGCGCGGCAGGTCGACATTGGTGGCGTGCTCGCCATAGGTCACCGTCACGGCGCCGCCTTCACTGGCTTCGCGCAGGCGCACATTGATCACGCCGGCGATGGCGTCCGAGCCGTACTGGGCCGACGCGCCGTCGCGCAGCACTTCCACCGCGCCGATGGCCGAAGTGGGGATGGTGTTGAGGTCCACCGCCGCCGCGCCGCGGCCGACCGTGTTGAGGTTCAAAAGCGCGCTGACATGGCGGCGCTTGCCGTTGACCAGCATCAGGGTCTGGTCCGGGGCCAGGCCGCGCAGCTGGGCCGGGCGGATGGAGTCGGTGCCGTCCGAGATCGCCGGAAGCGGGAAGTTGAAGGAGGGCAGCGAGTAAGCCAGCGCCTGGTTCAGCTCGGTCGTGCCGTGCGCGCCGAGGTCGGCGGCGGAGATCACGTCCACCGGAGCCAGCGACTGGGTGACGGTCCGGCCCTCGGTGCGCGTGCCGGTGACGATGACAATATCGCTGGTCTGACGCGGCGGAGGCGCGTCCTGGGCGGCGGCTGCGCCGGCGGCGAGGGCGGCCAGCGAGACGCCGGCCATAAACAGTGTGGATTTCAAAGTGCGCATGGTGTGCTCACTCCCCTGTGTGTGAAGCCGCAAATCTCACGCCCGGGATGGAAGGGCCGGCGTGTTGCAGCAGCGAAGTTGTACGAACATTGTATGCCGGGCGGGAATTTCCACCCCTATGCGTTAATCTTCATGTCGCTTTCATGACGGGTGTGGCCGGAAAGCGACAGTCGTAATCGGCTGGAGCGTCAACAGAGCATGCGATAGATTTCCTTTAGTCAGATTTCCGACTCTGGACACCGTCTGCAATGACGGAGCCGGTTGCTGCCTGTATTCAAACGCGATATGGCTTTGATGGGATGCACTGCACAAGCCAGAGGCTCTTATGGGTCCGTCAGAAATACTAAACAGTGAGTCGGATGCCCGGCCTGGCGAGCCGCTCCTGCCGCTCAACGCCTTGCGCGCGTTCGAGGCGGTGGCGCGGCGCGGCAGCGTTGCTGCAGCTGCGAGGGAGCTGGGCGTGACCTCCGGCGCGGTGTCCCAGCAGATCCGGCTTCTGGAGGACGTTTTGAAGGTGCGCCTGCTCGAGCGCCAGGGACGCGGCGTGTCGCTGACCGTGGGCGCGGCGGGCGCAGCGCCGGCGCTCAACGAGGCGTTTGCGCGCCTGGCCGAGGCCAGCCGCAGGCTGCGCCAGGAGGCCGGGGTCAGCGCGCGCGTGCGCCTGGGCGCGCCCGGACCGCTGGCGGCCGCCTGGCTGGCGCCGCGCCTGGCCGGCGCCGACATTGATCTCATCGCCGATCCGGCGGCCGAGGATCTGGACCGTTTCCGGCTGGACCTTGAAATCCGCTATGGCCCCGGCCCCTGGCCCGGCTACCGCGCCGTGCGCCTGATGACCGAAAGCATCGCCCCGGCCGCCGCGCCGCATCTGATGGCGCCCTATGGCGGGGACTGGCGCGCGGCCTTGAGCGAACTGACTCTCATCCATGACATGACGCCCGGGCGCGATCCGGCCCAGCCGGACTGGCGCGCCTGGCTGGAGCGCCGGCGCCTGGCGCGTCCGGACCTGGCTGTGGGCGATCACTATGCGCGGCCCGAGCATGTGGTGGCCGCCGCCGCCGCAGGCCGGGGCGCAGCCCTGGTGCGCCGCTCGCTGGCCGAAGGCGCCGTGGCGCGCGGCGATCTGGTCAGCCTGGTCGCAGACGGGGTGACCGCGCTGGACTGGGGATACTATATCCTCACCCCTGAGACCCGGCCCGCGCCGCGCGCCGCCCGTGACGTGATTGACCGCCTGCTCGCCCTGGCCGAACCGTTCGAGGCCGCCGGCGTATGACCGTGAAAGACACCGCTGTGAAAGGACCGTCCATGACCCACCGCTTCCGCCTCGCCCTGCTCGCCGGCGCGACGCTCGCCCTGACCGCCTGCGGCGAGACGCCCGCGCCGTCCCCCGCACCCGCGCCCGAACCGGGCTCGCAGCAGGCCATGGTCGCCGCCGCCCACCCCGACGCGGTGGAGGCGGGGCTGGAGGCGCTGCGCCGCG
>JAFIEB010000032.1 GCA_020832735.1 Oceanicaulis sp. | reverse complement strand
GGCGGCGCCGCGCGCGGCGGCGCCCTCGCACCTGCTGGACGATGCAGCGGGCGGGTTCGAGCCGGTCTCGCTCTCGCCGCTGGCTGAAGGGGCCGGGGACCGGTTCCGGCGCGGCGCGCTGATCCACAAGCTGTTGCAGACCCTGCCGGACGTGGCGCGCGAGCGCCGGGCGGCCTCGGCGGCGCGCTATCTGGCCGCCCAGCGTGATCTGACCGATGCAAGGCGCGAGGAGATAGCCCGCGAGACCCTGCGCGTGCTGGACGATCCGCAGTTTGCGCCGCTGTTCGCCCCCGGCTCGCGCGCCGAGGCCTCGATCTCGGGCCGCGCGCCCGGCCTGCCGGACGATGTCGTCATCAACGGCCAGATCGACCGGCTGGTGGTCACCGATCACGAAGTCATGATCGTCGATTACAAGACCAACCGCCCGCCGCCGGAAACGCCTGACCAGGTGGCCGGCGCCTATCTCGCCCAGATGGCCGCCTATCGCGCCCTGCTGCAAAGCCTGTATGGCGACAGGCCGGTGCGCTGCGCGCTGTTGTGGACCGACGGGCCGCGCCTGATGGCGTTGCCTGACGCCCTGCTGGATGCGACGCTGGCGCGCCTGTCGGGCGGGCGGCGCGCTTGACCGGAGCGGCGCGCCTTCCTAGGTGTGCGCTCAGAGACTGACGGGCCGGACCGGCCTTGAAACAGACATGGAGTGATCACGATGGCGACCAAGACGGTGACCGACGATTCCTTTGACGCCGACGTGCTCAAGGCCGACGGCCCGGTGCTGGTGGATTTCTGGGCCGAATGGTGCGGGCCCTGCCGCCAGATCGCCCCGATGCTGGAAGACATCTCCAACGAGATGGCCGGCAAGCTGACGGTGGCCAAGATCAATATCGACGACAATCCGATGGCGCCCAGCAAGTACGGCGTGCGCGGCATCCCCACCATGATCCTGTTCAAGGACGGCGCCCCGGCCGCCACCAAGGTCGGCGCCCTGCCCAAGACCAAGCTGGTCGAATGGGTGGAAAGCGCGATCTGAGGCGCTTGGGGCCGCAGCCTGTGCCTTCCAGCCCGTTCGGCGCCGTGCGCCGGGCGGGCCTTTTATACTCCCGATACGTTGAAGTGGTGAGCGCCCTCGCCCCGCTCGTGAGGCGCGCTCGACATGGCGGCCACTGGCCGGGTTGGCTGCGAGCGCCGCGCCGCCTGCGAACAATGGTGTGGCTCGCAAGGGGGTGCAAATTGTGCCAAGCAAGTTATGCGGCTATTTTGCGCTCTTGGGAGCGAGCTTGTTGGCAAATCAGGCCTAAACACTAGAAATGACAAATGGTAGATTATCTCCCTCAAAAATTCATGTTGCGCACCGTCTATATGCTGGACATTGTGTTTTGAAGAACGGGGTAACAAGTCCAATTTATCGATAGGTTGCAAGAGGCGAAAATGAACACCGACACTAAATTCAAAGGCTGCCAAACGATTTTTGACCGGACGGGTAATGCCCTGTTCCCCGGCGTCTGGAACAGCCAGGAATTGTTTGTGGCTGTGACCGGGCCGCTTGGAGAGACCTATTGGAAAGGCCGTCGGGTGCTCGATATCGGCGCCAACACCAGCGGGTTGAGCGTCGAAATCGCCCGTCGCGGCGCATCCGTTGTTGCAATCGAGCCCGATCAATCTAGCAACAGCAGGGTGATCGCGCGCAGCGTCCTGGACGATGTCATCGAGACCGAGGCGTTGGACATCACCTTACGCAGTGAGGGGCTGTTTGACTCCCACACCCTGGGTGAGTTCGATACTGTAATGTGTCTAGGCCTCGTCTATCATTTCCGCGACCAGCAATTTGTTCTGGATTACCTCTCAACACTCAAGAGCCGGGATCTGATCGTCTCGAACCAGACCGCTCCCGGCAATGACCTGATCATGGTGAACCGGATGGACCCGTCGGTTCCGGTGCCGGTTGATTTCTGGAAAAACTACAAGGACGCCCTGAGCGGCTGGCACCCGACCCGGCCCCTGTTCGAGCGAATGCTCACGTATGCTGGCTTTACCAATGTGACTGCGCTAACCGACCCGACGTTCAACTATCCCCAAAAACCGTTCCGCAGCGTGACCAATTCGGCCTATTTTCACGCGTCCTACGGGCGCGCCGTGGACCCCGTTGCGTCACGCTACAAGTATCTGGCGAGGTGACGAAGGCATTGGTCCGTCCCACTCCAGCTTTGAGTTCGATCCGGCGGAGGGGCGGGCGGTCTTCAGCTACAGCGAATCCGGCATAACTCTCTGGCGCTGCGAGGATTTTGTTCTTGCGAGCGGTGACTGGGCCGAGATGCGCTGCGAGGCGGACCTGTCTTCGCCCTAGTGTTTCGCTTTTAGCTTCAGCCCCTCCAGCGCCGCGCGCTGGGCGGGCGGGATCTCTACCGCGCCGTTTTCATCGGTGACCACCAGCACGGTCTCGCACGCGCCGACGCAGGCGCTGTTCTGGAACAGGGCGAGCGCGATTACATAGCTCGACCGGCCGATGCGCAGGACGCCGGCGGCCACCTCGATATCGCCGGGATAGTGGGCTTCAGCCAGATAGGCGATATGCACGTCCGCGATCAGCATGCGCAGACCGCTTTCATGGCGCATTTCCTTGGGGAAGGCGGCGCGGTTGAGGTGGGCGCGGCCCTCCTCGTAGAACGAACCCAGCGCCACATTGTTGAGATGGCCCAGCGTATCAAGATCGCGAAAACGCGTCGGCACAATGACCGAAAGCGGATAGCTGGCGCGCTGCAGGCGGTAGGGTTCAGGCTTCATGAGGCGGGTCCGGAACGCTGAGGTGAACGGGCCACGCCTTATGCCGTCCGCACGCAGGGAGGGAAAGTCCGGCTTGCCGTCACAGTGCGGGGCGCCATACTGCCTCCCAACGAGGTCCGCGCCGGACCTGAAGGGGGGACTTGCCCATGATCCGCACCATTATCCTGATCGCCGCCGCCGCCCTGCTGGCCGCTTGCGGCGAACGCACGCCAGCGCCCGTGGCCGATCCGGCGACAGAGCGCACGCTGGCTGAAGGGCAGGTGACGGGCTTCACCCGGGCCGATCAGGGCGTGCATGTCTGGCGCTCCGTGCCGTTCGCCGCGGCGCCGCAAGGCGATCTGCGCTGGCGCGCCCCGCGCCCGGCGCCGGCCTGGGATGGCGTGCGTGAGACGCTGCACCACCCCGATCCCTGCCCGCAGCTCGCCAACGCCCTGTCTGCGGCCGCCAGCGGCGCGCGGGCGGGCGAGCTTCTGGGTGATGAAGACTGCCTCTATCTCAACATCTACGCGCCGCAGGGCGCCGGGCCGGAGGATGCGGAGCGCCCGGTCATGGTGTGGATTCATGGCGGGGCGAATGTGTGGGGGCATGCCAGCCAGTATGATGGCGGCCAGCTGGCTGCGGATCAGGACGTGGTGGTGGTCGTGGTGCAGTACCGGCTGGGCCCGCTGGGCTTTTTCGCCCATCCCGCCATCGGGGCCGATGCGCAAACCTATACCGACGGCGCGGCCAATTTCGCCCTGCTCGACCTGATCGCGTCGCTTGAGTGGGTGCAGGCCAATATCGGCCAGTTCGGCGGCGATGCGGGCCGGGTGACGATTTTTGGCGAGAGCGCGGGCGGCCATAATGTGGCGGGCCTCATGGGCTCGCCGCTGGCCGCAGGGCTATTCCACCGGGCCATCATCCAGTCGGGCAGCTTTGATTCGGTTCCCCTGGAGGCGGCCCAGGCTGGCGGGCGCAACACCGCCATGGAGGCCGCGGCGCGCTTCGCCGCGCCGGATGCGGACGCGGGCGCCGTGCGCGCCGCGCCGCTGGCGGACATCTATCAGGCCTATGGCGGGGATGCGGGCGTGCGCGATCTGCCGCGCATGATCGCCGACGGCGTCACTCTGCCGCGCGACGGTCTGGACAGCGCGTTTGCGCGCCTGGACGGATTCAACGCCGTGCCGCTGATCACCGGGGTCAATCGCGACGAGATGAAGCTGTTCAACGCCTTCAGCGACGATCTGACACGGCGCCGGCTGGGCTTTCTGGTCAGCCCGCGCGATCCCGATTTCTATGACGCCATGAGCGATTATCAGTCGCGGGTCTGGCGCGTGCGCGCGGTGGACCGCGCCGGCGCCTGGATGCGCGAGGCCGGCCATGACGCGGTGTGGGCCTACCGGTTTGACTGGGACGAGGCGGGATCGTTCCTGACCATGGACCTGTCACGCGTGCTGGGCGCCGCCCACGCCATGGAAATCCCCTTCGTGTTCAATCATTTCGACTTTTTCGGACGGCTCGATCCCGTGCTGTTCAACCGCAGCAACGCGTCAGGCCGCGAGGCGCTGGCCGCATCCATGGGCGCCTATTGGGCGGCGTTTGCGCGCGACGGCGATCCCGGCGATGCGGGCGGGCCCGCCTGGCCGGTCATGTCCGGCGAAGACGGTCCGCTATTGCGCTTTGACAGTCCAGAGAGCGGCGGGCCGGAGCTGATCACGGGCGCTGATTCCCTGGACGCCATCATCGCCGACCTCGCCGCCGATGCGCGCGTCGATGGCGCCCAGCGCTGCCAGATCGCCCGCGCCATCGGCGCCTGGGTGGAAGAGGCCGGAGAGCAAGCCGCCCGCGCGCTGGACTGCCCGGGTCCGGTTCAGGGCTAGGACGCCTCCTCCACCACCGCCTCGCGCGACAAATCGTGGGCGGCCAGAGCGGCCAGGGTGAGGATGTCGGACACGCCTGCGCCCAGGCGCGCGATCTGCACCGGCTTTTCCATGCCCAGCAGCATCGGCCCCAGCACGGTGGCGCCGCCGGCCGCGCCCATCAGCTTGGTGGCGATGGAGGCCGAATGGATGGCGGGCATGATCAGCACATTGGCCGGGCCGGACAGGCGCGAGAACGGGTACAGGCGCTGGTGATCGGGATCGAGCGCCACCTCCGCGCCCAGATCGCCCTCATATTCGAAATCCACCACGCGCTGGTCCATCAGGCGCACCGCCTCGATCACCTTGCCGGCCCGGTCGCCGGGCGGATTGCCGAAGGTGGAGTACGACAGGAAGGCCACGCGCGGCGTGACGCCGAACCGACGCGCGGCGGCGGCGGCTTCCACCGCCATGTCGGCCAGCCCCTCGGGCGAGGGAAATTCGGTGACGCTGGTGTCGGCGATGAACAGGGTGCGCCCGCGCGAGAGCAGGAGGCTCATCCCCATCACCCGCTCGCCCGGCGCGGCGTCCAGCGCCAGGCGCACATCGTCCAGCGCCTGGGCGTAATTGCGCGTCACCCCGGTGACCATGCCGTCGGCCTGGCCCATGGCCAGCATGCAGGCGGCGAAGACATTGCGGTCATTATTGACCAGGCGCTGCACGTCCCGGCGCAGATAGCCGCGGCGCTGCAGGCGCCGGAACAGCCAGTCGGCGAACGCGCCGTTATGGTCCGACAGCCGGGCGTTGACGATCTCGATGGCGTCGCGGGCCACGCCCAGCAGGCGCATATTGGCGTGCACCAGCTCCTCGCGGCCGATCAGGATGGCCCGGCCCAGATCCTGGTTCTGGAAGGCGAAGGCGGCGCGGATCACGGCCGGCTCCTCTCCTTCAGCGAACACGATGGTCTTGCGCGGACGCGAGCGCACCTCGTCCTGGATGCCCTGCAGGATGGCGGCGGTGGGATCGAGCCGGCGCGCCAGCGCGGCCTTGTAGCTGACCATGTCCGGGATCGGCCGGCGCGCCACGCCTGAATCCATCGCCGCCTTGGCCACATAGGGCGGAACATGGCTGATCAGGCGCGGATCGAACGGGGCGGGGATGATGTAATCCTTGCCAAACGTGGGCCTGGCGCCGTGATAGGCGGCGGCGACCTCGTCAGGCACGTCCTCGCGCGCGAGCTCGGCCAGCGCCATCACCGCGGCGATCTTCATCTCCTCGTTGATGGTGCGCGCGCGCACGTCCAGCGCGCCGCGGAAGATATAGGGAAAGCCCAGAACGTTATTGACCTGGTTGGGGTAGTCCGACCGGCCGGTGGCCATGATGGCGTCCGAGCGCGCCTCGCGCACCTCTTCGGGCGTGATCTCGGGATCGGGATTGGCCATGGCGAAGATGATCGGATCGGCGGCCATGGATTTGACCATCGCCTTGTCCACCGCGCCCTTCACCGACAGGCCGATGAAACAGTCCGCCCCGTCCAGCGCCTCGGCCAGGGTGCGCGCCTTGGTGGCGGCGGCGTGGGCCGATTTCCACTGGCTCATCCCCTCCTTGCGGCCCTTGTAGATGACGCCCTTGGAATCGCACAAAATCGCGTTGTCATGGGCCACGCCCATGGCCTTGATCAGTTCCAGCACGGCGATGCCCGCCGCGCCCGCGCCATTGACCACCACTTTCAGCTTGCGGATGTCGCGCCCGGTCAGCTGGCAGGCGTTGATGATGCCCGCCGCCGTGATGATGGCGGTGCCGTGCTGGTCGTCGTGGAACACCGGAATGTCGAGCGCCTCGCGCAGGCGCTGCTCGATGACGAAACAGTCCGGGCCCTTGATGTCTTCCAGATTGATGCCGCCGAAGGTGACCCCGGCGAAGCGGCGCACGCATTCGACAAAGGCGTCCGGGTCGCGCTCGTCCACCTCGATATCGATGGCGTCCACATCGGCGAAGCGCTTGAACAGCACCGCCTTGCCCTCCATCACCGGCTTGGAGGCGGCGGGGCCGAGATCTCCCAGGCCCAGGATCGCCGTGCCGTTGGAGATCACCGCCACCAGATTGCCCTTGGATGTGTAGTCGTAGACGGTGTCGGGATCGGCGGCGATCGCCTTGACCGGCGCCGCCACGCCGGGCGAGTAGGCCAGCGACAGGTCGCGCTGGGTGGCCATGGGCTTGGTGGCGCGCAGGGCGATCTTGCCGGGCGTGGGGTAGCGGTGGAAGTTCAGCGCTTCCTCGTCGTCCACGCGGGGGCGGCGGTCAGTCATGGCGGGGCGTTCCTGGGTCTTGGGGGCGGCGGGGCCTTAGCCTAACCGGTTCGCGCGGCGCGGCAAACCGGCCTGCGCCCTCACCCGCCCGCATGCCCGCCAAAAGCCAGCCCCCAATTGACCAGCGCCCAGGCGAAGGCCGCCAGCGCCAGCGCGAACAGGCCATGGTGCGCTTTGCGCCAGATCGACCAGCCCGACATGGCGATGGCCGGAACCATCGCGGCGGCCGCCAGCACGGCGGCGATCACCACCGCGCCCGACAGCGCCATCGCCGCGCGCAGGAGGGGCGGGGGATAATCCTTCATCAGCTCCATGGAGAAATCGGACATTCCCGCCAGCGCTGCGCCGAGTGTCACCAGGCAGGCGATCACCAGCACCGCTGCGGCCAGATCGAACACCGAGACCGCCCGCCCGCGCACCGTCTCGCCCCGGCCCGGCGCCGGGCGCGCGCCCAGGCGCCGCCACAGGCCGAGCCAGACGGTCAGCGACATCAACAGCGCCCCGCCCGCCGCCATAACCAGGAGATTGGGATCGGTCGACACGCCGACCCGCTCATAGGTGTGCACGCCCAGCGCGTCGGCGATGCCGGTCACCGACCCGTCCGGCCCGCGGATCGCGGCGTAGCGCCGGCCATGCCGGTCCTGCCACAGATCGGGGCCGACAGGCGCCAAGCGCTCCGCGCCCATCGCGCTGGCGGCGGTCAGGGCGCCGTCCTCTTCAGCGGTCAGGCTCAACAGGCCGCCGGCGGCGAACAGGCGCTCCACGCCCGCATGCACCCGGCGATTGGCGAGATAGCGCCCGGCGGCGTCGCGCGCGCTGTCAGCCGCATTGTCCGGCGCCGCGCCCGGCTCACGGGCAAGCCCGGCCTCGTCAATCAGGCGTGCGAGCACCAGATCGGGCAGGCGGAAGGCGGGCGTCATGGCGGGCGAGGCGTTTTGCGACGCGAACACGCCCGCGCCCAGCTCCGGCGCGAAGGCCATCATGGTCAGAAACTCGTTGATGGCGCCGCCATGGCCGTACACGTCCACGCCCGCCACCTGCCAGTGCATGAAGCCGTGGGCCATATCGGCGCCGCCGGGCCGGTCGTCATAAAGCCGGGTCAGCATGCGCGCATGGCTTTCGGCGGGCATCAGGCGCACCCCGCCGAGCTCTCCGCCATTCAGGTGAAAGCGCATCCAGCGCGCCATGTCGGCGGCGGTGGACGCCATCGAGCCGGCGGGCCCGAAGGCGCCGATATCCAGCCGCGCCGCCGCCACTGGCGCGCCGCCACGAATATGATAGCTCACCGACAAAGGCGGCTGGTCCGGGCGGGCATCGCCTTCCAGAAACGTAGTGGCGGTCATGCCCAGCGGCTCAAGGATGCGGGCGTAGAGAAAATCGCGATAGCTCAGCCCCGACACATCCTCGATCACCTGCGCGGCCAGCACCGTGCCCCAGTTGGAATAGGCGGTGGCCGCGCCCCGGCCCATCACCTGGCGCGGCTCTGTGCGCGCCAGCGCTTCATGGCGGGGCAGGGCGGCGAACTCAGGCAGAAAAATCGCAAAACTGTCCTCCAGCCCGGGCCGGTGGCTCATCAGCTGGGCCAGCGTGATCGGCTCGCCGCCGCGCCCGGCCTGAAAGCTGGTGAGGTATGTGTTCACGTCCGCATGCAGGTCCAGAACGCCTTCGGCCTCCAGCATCATCACGGCGGTCCAGATGAAGGTCTTCGATGTCGAGCCGATCTCGAAGCGCACATCATCCCCGCCCGCCGCGCGGCCGGCCTCGAGATCGCTATGGCCATAGCCCTTGGCGAGGGTTTCATCGCCGCTCACCACCGAGACGATGAGGCCGGGAATGGGATGCTCGGACAGGAAGGCGGCGGCCAGCCCGTCGGTGAACAGCTCCACCGCCGCCAGATCGCGCGCCGCCGCCTCGGGTGTCTCGGGCGCGGCGGTTTCCGGTGCGGCGGGCTCCTGGGCGACTGACAAGGCTGCAGCCAGCGCGAACGCTGTGAAGATGGATACGCTCATGTCCGAGACCTCCCCTGCGCCATGCAGCTGAAGCGCACTTTGCCGCAGCGCCGTGCGGCGCGCCAGTTTCATCATATGCGCGAGCGGGCCGGCGGCCCTTGCTCCGCGCCCGCACGCGGGTAATTTGCGCACGATGAACCGTCCGGCTGATCCTGACACGCTGATGCAGCGCGCCTTCCCCACGCCGGAGGGGGCCACGCCCATGATGGTGCAGTTTCTGGAGCTGCGCGCGCAGGCGCCGGCCGAGGCGCTGTTGTTCTACCGCATGGGCGATTTTTACGAGCTGTTCTTTGACGACGCGGTGCGCGCGGCGGAGGCGCTGGACATCGCGCTGACCAAGCGCGGCGAGCATCAGGGCGAGCCCATCCCCATGTGCGGCGTGCCGGTCCACCACGCCCAGAGCTATCTGTCGCGCCTGATCAAGGCGGGCTTCAAGGTCGCCGTGGGCGAGCAGATCGAGGACCCGGCGGAAGCGAAAAAGCGCGGCGCCAAATCGGTCGTGCGCCGGGCCATCACCCGCATCGTCACCCCCGGCACGCTGACCGAGGAAGACCTGCTGGAAGCGCGCAGCGCCAACCGCATCGCGGCGCTGGCGCGCCTGGCTGATGGGACCCGCGCTCTGGCCTGGGCCGATGTCACCGATGGCAGTTTCGCCGCCACGTCGCTCTCCAGCGATGACGCGCTGGAGGCCGAGCTGGCGGCGCTGAACCCGTCTGAACTTCTGTGCGCCGACGAGGATGCGCGCCTTGCCACTGAGCTCGCCCCCTCGGCGGCGATTACGGCGCGGGCGCGGGCCAAGTTTGACGCCGGCGCAGGCGAGCGGCGGCTGAAGCAGCATTTCGAGGTGCAGAGCCTGGAGGCGTTCGGCGATTTCTCCCGCGCCGCCATCGCCGCGCTGGGCGCGCTGCTCGATTATCTCGAACTCTCGCAAGCCGGCGCGCCCGCGCGCCTGACCCCGCCGCGCTCTGAACGCGCCGGCGGGGTGATGGCCATTGACCCGGCGGCGCGCGCCAGCCTGGAGATCGAACGCACGCTGACCGGATCGCGCAAGGGCTCCCTCATCGACGCCATCGACCGGACGGTGACGGCGCCCGGCGCACGCCTGCTCGCCGAGCGCCTCGCAAGGCCCTCCATGGACGTATCCGAAATCAACGCAAGGCTGGACGCTGTCGCCTGGTTCGCCGATGACCGGGCGGCGCGCGCAGGCGTGCGCGAGCGCCTGAAAGCCGCCGGCGACCCGGCGCGCTGCCTGACCCGCCTGCTTCTGGGGCGCGCGGGCCCCCGCGATCTCGCGCAGCTGGCGCGCGCGCTGAAAGAGGGCGAGCGCCTGATCGCCGGCCTCGCCAAAGACCGGCTCGCCAAGCCGCCCGCCTCTATCGCCGCGGCGCTGGACGCGCTGTCGCTGGCGGCCCGGCCGGAGCTGGCGGCGCTGGTCGCCGACGCAGAACGTGCGCTGGCGCCTGAGCCGCCCCTGCTGGCGCGCGATGGCGGCTTTATTGCGCCGGGCTGGTCGGCGGCGCTGGACGAGGCGCGCAGCCTGCGCGACCAGTCGCGGCGCGTGGTGGCGGGCCTGCAAAAGACCTATGCCGACCAGACCGGCGTGGCGGGGCTGAAGGTCAAGCACAACAATGTCCTTGGCTATTTCATCGAGGTGACGGCCCGCCATGGCGACGCGCTGATGGGCGATAACGCTTTCATCCACCGCCAGACCATGGCCAACGCGGTGCGCTTCTCCACCCCGGAGCTGGGCGAGCTGGAAGCCAAGATCGCCCAGGCCGGCGAACGGGCTCTGGCGCTGGAGCTGGAGACGTTTGAGGCGTTCCGCACGCGGGTCGAAGAACAGGCAGACGCCATCCGCGCGGCGGCGTCCGCGCTGGCGGCGCTGGACCTCGCCTCGGCCTGCGCCGAATGGGCCGCCGAATCCGGCGCCTCGCGGCCCGTGGTCGATGACAGTTTCGCCTTCGAGGTCGAAGGCGGGCGCCATCCGGTGGTGGAAGCCGCCCTGGCGCGCGGCGGAGACGGGCGTTTCACGCCCAATGCCTGCACGCTGGACGGCGCCGGCAAAGCTCATCCGCGCCTGATGCTCGTCACCGGACCCAACATGGCGGGCAAATCCACCTATCTGCGCCAGAACGCCCTCATCGCCGTGATGGCGCAGGCCGGGCTCTACGTGCCTGCCGCTCGGGCCCGCGTGGGGCTGGTGGACCGATTGTTCTCGCGCGTGGGCGCCGCCGATGATCTGTCGCGCGGGCGCTCCACCTTCATGGCCGAAATGATCGAGACCGCCGCCATCCTCAATCAATCCGGCCCGCGCGCGCTGGTGATCCTGGACGAGATCGGGCGCGGCACGGCGACGTTTGACGGCCTGTCCATCGCCTGGGCGGCTGTGGAGCATCTGCACGCCGTCAATCGCTGCCGCGCCCTGTTCGCCACCCATTATCACGAGCTGACACGGCTGGTGGACGCGCTCGAAGCGGCAGGCAATTGCTCGCTGCGCGCCAAGGAATGGAAGGGTGAGCTGGTTTTTCTGCACGAGGTCCAGCCCGGCCCCGCCGACCGCTCCTATGGCGTGGAAGTCGCCCGCCGCGCCGGCCTGCCAGGCGCCGCCGTGGCCCGCGCCCGCGAAATCCTCGACCGGCTGGAATCCGACGGCGCCCCGGCCGCAGCGCTGGCCGACCTGCCCCTCTTCTCGGCCAAGCCTCCTGCCCCGGAGGCGAAGCCCAGCGCCGTGGAGGAGCGCCTGAAATCGGTCGATCCTGACGGCCTCAGCCCGAAAGACGCGCTGGAGCTGATCTATGCGCTGAAGGGGATGGTTTAGGGCGTCACCCCATATGCGGCAGCCACATGATCTGGCTGGCGGCGTAACCGCCAAAGGCGGTGAGGGCGGCGAGCATCGCCATGACGCCGGTCATGACCGCCTTGGGCCAGGCGCGGGGGGCGGCGAAGGGCAGGGGGACGCCCAGCGGGCCGGCCAGATGGGCGCCCAGCCAGAGCGGCGCCTGATGCCAGGCGATCCAGCCTGAAATCATGATGCGCAGGAACCAGACCCCGCTGACCACCAGAAACAGCCGCGTCGCCCAGCGCATATGCCGGTCGATGCGCCGGGCCATGGCGTTGCGCACCGCAAACAGCGCGCATCCCAGGATCAGCACGCCGTTGAGCGTGATCGCCAGATCATTGAGCAGGCCGCCCGCCGGCGGCCGCGCCCAGGTCAGCCACAGCCCGGCCAGCGTGATCACCACCGCCAGGGTGAGATAGACCCGCCCGTTCCAGCGGTGAAACGCGGGCACGGCGGCGCGGATTTGCGGCGTGAGCTGGATCAGCCCGCCCAGCATGATGACGATCGCCAAAAGGACGTGGGCCGCCAGCGCGGCGTTTCCCGCGGTGTCGCCGGGCATATAGCCCTGGCCCAGCACCCGGTTCCAGACCGATGCGTCGCCGCGCGCCACGCCGCCGCCATAGAGCACGACGAGATAGGCGGCGAACATGAGCTGGCCGGCGGCGGCGCACAGGAACCACAGGGCGCCCGACGCGCCCAGAAGACGGTCCAAAGCCCGGGCGCTGGCGGAGGGGGAGACGGCGGTGTCTGACGGCATGGCGGCGGAATCCTGCAGGTGATGGGAGGCCTGAGCTTGCGCGATGCGCGCGGGGCTGGACCATGACCGCCCGACCCGCGAACATGACCGCATGTCGCACGTCAAACCGGCTTCCGGCCCTGTCACCGTTGCTGCTGGCTATGCGCGCCAGCTGGCGGGGTTCGCCGTCAGCCGGGGCGCGGACATGGCCAGCCTGCTGGCGCGCGCAGGCATCGATCCGGCCGTGCTGGACGATTACGACAACCGGGTGGATTTTCCCCGCTACGCCGCGCTGATGCGCGAGGCCAAGGCGCAGACTGGCGACCGCGCGCTGGCGCTGCATTTCGGCGAGGCGGTCAATCTTGCTGACATCTCCATTCTCGGGCTGATCTGCCACGCCTCGGCGACCATGCTGGACGCCTTCGTGCAGATGAACCGCTACGGCCAGCTCGTCGTCGACGCCGCGCCGGCGGGCCGCACCGACCGCTTCACGCTGGAGCGCGCGCGCGGCGCGCTCTGGCTGGTGGACAACCGGGCCATGCCGCCGGGTTTTCCCGAACTGGCCGAGACCACATTCGCGCTGATGATCTGCGGCACGCGGCCGTTTGGAGACACGCCCTTCGTGCACGAGGTGCATCTGGCCCATGGCGATCCGGGCTACCGGGACGCATACGAGGCCGTGTTCCAGGCGCCGGTCCGGTTTGAAGCCGGCTGGAACGCCATGCGCGTTGACGAGGCCTGGCTGCGCCACCCGATAGCGGTGCAGCCGCGCTATGTCTTCGGCGTGCTGACCGCCCACGCCGACGCTCTGGCTGAAAAGCTGTCGCGCAGCGGCACCATGCGCGGCCAGGTGGAGGCCCTGATCCTGCCCCGGCTGCATACCGGCGAGATCAGCGCGCAGGCCGCAGCCCGCGCCCTCGGGATCAGCCGCCAGACTCTGCACCGGCGCCTGAGCGCGGAGGGCTGCAGCTTCAGCGCCGTGCTGGACGATCTGCGCCGCCAGCTGGCGGAGGGCTATCTGTCAGCGCGCAAGGTCTCGATCAACGAGACCGCCTATCTGCTGGGCTATTCCGAACCGTCCGCCTTCTCGCGCGCCTACAAGCGCTGGACCGGGCGCAGCCCGCGCAGGCTGACGTCCTAACCCCCCGCCTTCTCCCCGGCGCTCGCCTCTTTCACCCCCAGCGCATCCGCCAGCCTTACCTTCGCAGAACCCGGCCGCAACGGCTTGGGCTGGCTCTCATGAGGGGCCCAGCCGGCCATGTGGAGGATTTCGAAGCGGGCGGGGATGCGGCCGTCGCCTTCAGCGAAGCGTTCGGCGTAGATTTGCGCGGCGCGCACGAACAGGGGGCGGGTTGCGGGCATGCGGGGGCGCTCCGTGAGGGCGCTGGTCTCGCCCATCTTGCGCAGATCGCGCATGAGGACGAACGCATTGCCATAGCGCGCGGTGACCCGGTCCACGTCCGAGACCGGCAGGGCGAAGCCCGCCCGGCCCATCAGCCCCGCCAGATCAAACGCATCGGCGAACGGCGAGACGCGCGCATGGGCGCCGCCCTTGAGCTCGCTTTCAGCGGCCAGCAGGCACTGGCGCAGCTCGGTCAGGGTCGCCCCGCCCAGCATCGCCCCGGCGAAGAAGCCGTCGGGCCGGAGCGCGTGATTGATCTGGATGAGCGCGCCGACGAGGTCATTAGTCCAGTGCAGCGACAGGCAGGAGAGAACGAGGTCCACGCTTTCAGGCGCGATGGGCAGGGCCTCCTCGTCCAGGCACACGGCGGGACCTGAGCTGAGCGCCGCCATGGCGGGGGAGAGGTCCGCCTCGATCAGCGTGCCGATCTTGGCGGCGGCCTGGGGTCTGTCTTTCAGGGCGCGGCCCACCGCCCCGCCGCCGCCGAGCACCAGAGCGACCGGGAAATCACGCGAGACGCTCTCCACCCGGTCCAGGAGATCATCAGCGACTCGCGCATGGAGAAAGTCATAGGATAGAAATTCGCGTGCGGCGCGATTGCGGCGCGCGCGCACCAGCGCCCGGTCGAACAGGCGCGGCGGATTGCCGGAGGCGGTGGCGCCAGTATTTGCGGGGGACGAAGATGAAGCAGCCATGGGCTCGATATGCACGCTTTGGCGCGGCGGGCAAAGCCGGGGCTGCGATTGCGCGCCTGCTCGACCTCGTCTGGCCGCCGCTCTCGCCCCTGTCGGGCCGGGCGGTGAGCGAGCCGGGCCTCCTGGACCCGGACGACTGGGCGCGCATCCAGTTTCTGGCGCCCCCTTGGTGCAAATCGTGCGGGGTTCCCTTTCCCTATCCGTCCGGCGCGGGGATGGTCTGCCCGGCCTGCGCGGCGCGGGCGCCTGTCTATTCACGAGCGCGCGCGGCCTTTGTCTATGACCCGTCCAGCCGGGCGCTGGCGCTGGGGCTCAAACATGCCGGGCGCACCGATGGCCTCAGCGCGTTTGGCCGGTGGATGGCGCGCGCGGGCGCTGAGTGTCTTGACGGCGCCGACGCCCTGATCCCGGTGCCGCTGCACAGGCGGCGCCTGCGCCAGCGCCGGTTCAACCAGTCGCTCCTGCTGGCCCGGGCGGTGTCGCGCGTGAGCGGGGTGGGGGTCGAGGCCCACGCCCTGCAGCGCGTGCGCGCCACGCCCAGCCAGGGTGGCATGAGCGCGCGCGGGCGGGTGCGCAACATGGCCGGCGCCTTCAAGGTCAGGCCGGCGCGCCTGGATGCGGTGCGCGGGCGGCGCCTGGTGCTGATTGACGACGTGCACACCACCGGCGCCACGCTGGAGGCGTGCGCGCGCGCCCTGAAACGCGCCGGGGCGGCGGATGTGCGCGCCATCACCCTGGCGCGCGTTGTTAAACCGGTGAACCTCATTAAATAAGGGGTCTCGCCACCGGAGTGCGCCGTCATGGCCGTCACGATCTATACCCGCCCCTTTTGTCCCTATTGCGTGCGGGCGGTTGATTTGCTCAAGAAGAAGAATGCCGGATTCGAGGAGATCGAGGCCGGGTTTGATCCGCAGAAAAAAGCGGAGATGGTTCAGCGCACCGGCGGCGCGCGCACCTTCCCGCAGATTTTCATCGGGGATGTCCATGTGGGCGGGTGTGACGACATGATGGCGCTGGAGCGCGAGGGGCGGCTGGACGCCCTGCTGGCCGGGGCGGGCGCGGCATGAGCGCGGTCAAGATCGCCCTGGTGCAGATGCGTTCAGGCGTCGATCCGGCGCGCAATATCGACGACGCCGAGGCGATGATCCGCGAGGCCGCCGCCAAGGGCGCGCGCCTGGTGGCGACGCCGGAAGTGACCAATCTGGCCCAGCGCGACGCCTCCGCTCTGTTCGAGACCCTGCGCACGCCGCGCGAGGACCCGGCCCTGGTGCGCTTTTCCGATCTGGCCCAGTCGCTGGGCATTGACGTGCTGATCGGCTCGCTGGCCATGCTGGGCGCGGACGGGCGGGCGGTGAACCGCTCCTGCCTGTTCGGTCCGGACGGGGCGCTGAAAGCCAGCTATGACAAGATCCACATGTTCGATGTCTCGCTGGGCGCGGGCGAGGTGTATTCGGAATCGGAGAATTACGCGCCGGGCGACCGGGCCGTGACCGCGCGCGCGGCGGGGCTGAAGCTGGGCCTGACCATCTGCTATGACGTGCGCTTTGCGTATCTCTACCGGCGCCTCGCCCGGGCGGGCGCCACGGTGATGACCGTGCCCAGCGCCTTCACCCGCCCCACCGGCCGGGCGCACTGGGAGGTGCTCTTGCGCGCGCGCGCCATCGAGACCGGCAGCTTCGTGCTGGCCCCCGCCCAGGGCGGCAAGCATGAGGACGGGCGCAAGACCTGGGGCCATTCCATGGTGGTGGGGCCCTGGGGCGAGATCATCGCGCAGCTGGCCCATGACGAGCCGGGCCTTCTCTACGCCGAGATCGATCAGGAAGAAGCGCTCAGCGCGCGCCTGCGCATCCCGGCGCTGAAAGGCGACCGGGAGTTTTCCGGGCCATGATCCGCTATGCGCTCATCTGCGATGAGGCGCATGGCTTCGAGGCCTGGTTCGCCAGCTCTGACGCTTACGACGATCAGGCCGCGCGCGGCTTGGTGGAATGCCCGGTGTGCGGCTCGACTGAGGTGCGCAAGCAGGTGATGGCGCCTGCCGTACGCACATCGCGCAGCCGGGAGGCGCGCGAGGCGGCCCGCCCTGAAACGCCGGGCATTGCAGATGGCGCTGCGCCAGGCGCCGCGCCCTCCATCAACGCGCCGGCTGATCTGGAGGCGGCGGATTTTGAAACGGTGGCGCGCAAGGTGCGCGCCCATATCCGCAGCCATTACGACTATGTCGGCGAGGATTTCGCCCGGCAGGCGCGCGCCATCCATAGCGGCGATGCGCCGCAGCGCCTGATCTATGGCGAGACCAGTCCGGCCGAGCGCGAGCAGCTGAGCGAAGAAGGCGTGCCATGCGCGCCCCTGCCCGCCCCGTTCGCCCCGGTCCCGGCCAAGAAGGCGAACTAGAGCCTTTTCAGCAAAAGTGGGGACCGGTTTTGCGGTTCGAAAAGGCGACAATTCAATAAGTTGGAGCTTTTCCGGGCGATCGGGATCGCCCGGAAAAGCTCTGAGGTCTACCCGATCATCCCGCGCTTGATCAGCTGTTCGATGACCTCTTCAGCGGCCGCTTCGGCGGTCATGTCGGCGGTTTTGAGGTGCAGCTCGGGCGTCTCGGGCTCTTCATACGGGCTGTCGAAGCCGGTGAAGTTCTTGATCTCGCCGGCCTGCGCCTTGCGGTAGAGGCCCTTGGGGTCGCGCTGGATGCACACCTCCAGCGGCGCGTCCACGAACACCTCGATGAACTCGCCCGGCTCCATCAGCTCGCGCACCATCATGCGCTCGGCGCGGAAGGGCGAGATGAAGGAGCAGGTGACGATCACGCCGGCGTCCACGAACAGGCGCGCCACCTCGCCAATGCGCCGGATATTCTCCACCCGGTCCACATCGGTGAAGCCCAGATCGCGGTTCAGCCCGTGGCGGATATTGTCGCCGTCCAGCGAATAGGTGTGACGCCCGATGGCGGCGAGTTTCTGCTCGACCAGATTGGCGATGGTCGATTTGCCCGCGCCCGACAGGCCGGTGAACCACAAGACGGCCGGCTTCTGACCCTTCAGCTCGGAGCGGCGCGCCTTGGTCACGTCCATGGCGTGCGAGTGCACATTGCTCGCCCGGCGCAGGGAGAAGGCGATCATGCCTGCGGCCACGGTCTGCTGGGTGAAGCGGTCGATGAGAATGAAGGCGCCGGTCTCGCGCAGCTCGGCATAGGGGTCGAAAGCGATGGCGCGCGAGGTGGACAGATTGCACACCCCGATCTCGTTGAGATGCAGGCTGACGCCCGGCTCGCGCTCGAACGTGTTGATGTTGAGCTTGTGTTTGAGCGTGGTCACCGAGACCGGGGTGACCTGGCCGCCGGCTTTGAGAAGATAGGTGCGCCCTGGCAGCATCTCCTCCTCGGCCATCCACAGGATTTCCGCGGCGAACTGGTCTGACACGTCCGGCCGGGCCCTGGCGTCAGCGAGCATGTCGCCGCGCGCAATATCGATCTCGCGGTCAAGCACCAGCGTCACGGCCTGGCCCGCGCCGGCGCTGTCGAGATCGCCGTCAGCGGTGACGATGCGGGCGACTTTCGCGGTCTTGCCGCTCTGGGCGGCCACGATCTCGTCGCCCGGCGCCACGCGCCCGCCGGCGATGGAGCCGGTGAAGCCGCGAAAATCCAGATTGGGCCGGTTGACCCATTGCACCGGCATGCGGAAAGGGTGTTCGAGCGCCTCGGCCGCGTCGGTTTCGACGTGTTCAAGATGCTCCATCAGGGTCGGCCCGTCATGCCAGGCCATGTTGTCAGAACGCGTGAAAATATTGTCGCCATAGCGCGCCGAGATCGGGATCGGGGTGATGGTGTCGAAACCCAGATCCTCGGCCACGCGCAGATAATCCGACACGATCTCGTGGAAGCGCGCGCGCGAAAAACCGGCCAGATCCATCTTGTTGACCGCCAGCACCGCATGGCGGATGCCCATCATGTCGGCGATATAGGTGTGGCGCCGGGTCTGGGTCAGCACGCCGCGGCGCGCATCCACCAGAATGATGGCGAGATCGGCCGTCGAGGCGCCGGTGGCCATATTGCGGGTGTATTGCTCGTGGCCGGGCGTGTCGGCGACGATGAATTTGCGCTTCTCGGTGTTGAAGAAGCGATAGGCGACATCGATGGTGATGCCCTGCTCGCGCTCGGCCTCCAGCCCGTCCAGCAGGAGGGCGAAATCGATCTCGTCCCCGCCCGTCGTGCCGTGCTTTTTCGAGTCCTTTTCCAGCGTCTTGATCTGGTCTTCGAACAACAGCTTGGAATCGTACAACAGCCGCCCGATCAGGGTGGATTTGCCGTCATCCACCGAGCCGCAGGTGATGAAGCGCAACACGCCGCGCTCGCCCGCACGGGTGAGGCGCTCCAGAAGGGCGGCGCGTTCAGGCGGCTGGGCAGGGGACATGTCGTTCATGATCAGAAATATCCCTCGCGCTTTTTCTTCTCCATGGAGCCGGCCTCGTCATGGTCGATCAGCCGGCCCGAGCGCTCCGACGTGCGCGCGGTGAGCATTTCCAGCACGATGGCCTCGACCGTGCCGGCGCCGGACTCGATGGCGCCGGTCAGCGGATAGCAGCCCAGCGTGCGGAAGCGGATGCGGCGCATCTGCGGGCTCTCGCCGGCTTGAAGCGGGAAGCGGTCGTCATCGACCATCAGGATCTGACCGTCGCGCTCCACCACCGGCCGCTCGGCGGCCAGATAAAGCGGCACGATGGGGATGTCGTCCTCCAGTATGTACTGCCAGATATCCAGCTCGGTCCAGTTGGACAGCGGGAAGACCCGGATCGACTCTGCCGGCCCGATGCGCGTGTTGTAGGTGCGCCAAAGCTCCGGGCGCTGATTGCGCGGGTCCCAGCCGTGATGGGCGTCGCGGAAGGAGAAGATGCGCTCTTTCGCGCGGCTCTTTTCTTCATCGCGGCGCGCCCCGCCGAAGGCGGCGTCATAGCGGTGGCGCGTCATGGCCGCGCGCAGCGCTTCGGTCTTCATCACCTGGGTGTGCAAATTGGAGCCGGACGCAAACGGGCCGATGCCGCGCTTCAATCCCTCCTCATTGATCTCCACGCGCATCTCCAGCCCCAGCGCATCGGCCAGGGCGTCGCGATAGGCGATCATGTCGCGGAACTTCCAGGTGGTGTCCACGTGCTGCAGCGGGAAGGGCGGGCGCGAGGGATAGAAGGCTTTCAGCGCCAGATGCAGCATCACTGCTGAATCCTTGCCGATGGAGTAAAGCATCACGGGGCGCTCAAACTCGGCGGCCACCTCGCGCATGATGTGGATGGATTCCGCCTCCAGCGCCGCCAGATGCGGCGACAGGGCCCGGGTGCGCGGGCGCGGGGCCTTGAAGCGCGCCGCATAGTTGCGAATCTCGCTGGCGATATCGCTCATAAGTCCCTCGTGATGCTGACAGGGGTGGTGATAGACCCGCGCGCCCGGCGTGGAAAGCCCTGCCCCGCCGCTTCAGCGCGGCGCGCGTACATCCGGCGCTCGGGTGAGCAGATTGAGCGGGTTCCAGCTGAGCATGCGCGCATAGCTCAGCGGCGTGATCACGCGCCGGGCCTGCAAAGCGCGGCGTTTGGCCATCAATTCCGGCCATCCGCCGATCGCGTCCTTCAGGGCCTGGCCGAACAGGGTGAACTGGCCGAAACGCGCCGCCGACAACCACAGGAGGGCGGTGACGGCAGCATGCACCGGCGCCAGCGCCCATAACAGCCAGCCGGGCGTCACCTTGAAGAAGGTCCACAGCCGGTTGCGCGCGCCATGATATGTGGCGAAGGCCGAGCGCCGCCCGGTGGAGGCGTAGCCGACATGGCTCACGGCCGCATCGCGCACCTGGATCGCGCGGTGGCCCAGCAGCCGGGCGCGGGCGGCCAGATCCACATCCTCGACATAGCAGAAATACGCCTCGTCAAAGCCGCCCAGCGCCTCAAACACATCGCGCCGGATCAGGGCCGCAGCCCCGCACGGCCCGAACACCTCGCCCTCGGGCGGCGGGTCCATCGCCTTGCCGTAGCCGGCCCGGTAGGGCAGGCCGGTGAAGTGATAGACATCCCCGCACCCGTCCAGCACGCCGGGCGCGCCATGGGCGCGCTGGGTGCAGCCAAACAGGGCGGCGTCCGGCCAGCGCCGGGTTGCCGCCATCATCTGCTCCAGCCAGTCCGGTTCAGGATAGGCGTCGGGGTTCAAGAGCAGCAGCCAGCGCGTCTGAGCGCCCTGCGCCAGAAGATTATTGCCGCCGGCGAAGCCGAGATTCTTCACCCCGTCGATGAACTCCACCCAGTCTGGAAGCCCGGCGCTCTCAACCCGCTCGCCATCGGGCGAGCCGTTCTCCAAAAGCCGCACCCGCGCCGGGCGCAGCGTCTGGGCCTCCAGCGCCGCGATCACATGCGGGATGGTCGCCCGGCTGCGGTGGGCGACGATGAGTATGGTGACGTCTGCAGGCGGGGGCGGGGCGGCGGCGCTCATGCCCGCTTGATGCGCGCGCAGGCGCGCGCGGTCAATGGCGGCGGCGGGCCGTTGGCGCGATGGTCGCCTGCACTTGCCTCACCTTGCCTCTCCCCCATGGCCATGAGGGAGAGGTAAGGTGAGGGGCCGCGTCAATCTTCAACACCGGGTGCCGCCAGCCATGACATCCTTTCCGGCCATGCGCGCCCATGAAGGCGTTTGGGAGGGGGTTTACACCCATCTCGATGCGCACGGGCGCGAGCTCGACCGGCATGGCGCGCGCGTGGTCTGCGAGTTTCCAGCCTCCGGCGATCCTTTCTATGTGCAGCATATCCGTTTCACATGGGCCGACGGGCGGGTGCGCGAGGACCGGTTTGACGGGCGCATTGAGGGTGAGCGCATCGTGTTCGACACCCACACCTTCACCGGCGCGGCCTGGGAGAGTGGCGCCCACGTGCTCCTCCACCTCGACCGCAAGGACGAGCCGGGCGCCCATTTTGTCGAGATCATCGTGATGGCCCCGGATGGCCGAACCCGCGCGCGCACCTGGCACTGGTTCAGGGACGGCGTGCTGGTGAGGCGCACGCTGTGCGACGAGCGGCGGGCGGGGTGAACGGGCGCAGCGATATCGCCGTGATCGGGCTGGGCGCCATGGGCGCGGCGGCCTTAAGCGCGCTGGCGCGGGCCGGGGCGGACGTGACCGGCTTTGAGCGTTATGACAGTCCGCATGAGCTGGGCAGCTCCCATGGCGAGAGCCGCCTGGTGCGCCAGGCCTATGCCGAAGGCGAGCGCTATCTGGCCCTCGCCCGGCGCTCGGCGGCGCTGTGGCAGACGCTCAATGCAGAGACCGGCGCGGAGATCTATACCGAATGCGGCGTGCATTACGCCGCCCCGGCCGGCGCGCGCCTGACCCGCGACGTGGTCCGGGCGGCGCAGGCGGCCGGCCTGCCCGTGCGCACCGGCGACGGCCTTCCCGGCGCGGACCTCATCGTCTGCCCGTCCGGTCATGAGCGCGTGTTCGAGGCTGAGGCCGGGCTCGCCCGTCCCGAAGCGGCGATTGCGGCCTGGCTGTCCCGGGCGCGAGAGGCGGGGGCGCGCGCGGCGATGCGCACACCGGTGCGCCACATTTCGCGCACCCCGGACGGTTTCACACTGGCGCTGGATGACGGCCCTGTGCTGGCGCGCCGGGTGATCGTCACCGCCGGGGGCTGGACGGGCGATCTGGCGGCGCCATTGCGCGCCCGCCTCACCCTCCAGCGCCGGGTGATGACATGGTTCGCCGATCCGGACGGGCTTCACGGGCCTGAAAACCTGCCCGCCTTCGTGATCGAGGCGGAGGGCGGCTGGTATTACGGCGCGCCGGCCATCGGGCCGGACGGGGTGAAGATCGGGCGCCATCACGGCGATGAGCCCTGCGCGCATCCCGATCAGCTCGACCGCCGCCCCGGCCCGTCAGACGCCGACGGGATCGCGGATCTCGCCCGCAGCGCTTTTCCCGGCCTCGGGCCCATGACGCGCCAGTCGGCATGCTTTTACACCATGAGCCCGGACGAGGACTTCATCCTCTCGTTTGGCGAGCTGGACCCGGACATGGCGGTGGTGGCGGGCCTGTCCGGCCACGGCTTCAAATTCGCCCCCGCCATCGGCGAGGCGCTGGCCGCCTGGGCGCTTGATGAAACCCCGTCCGTCGACCTCTCCGTCTTCGCGCTGGCGCGCTTCGGGTGAGGGGTCAGATCACCGCCTCGCCCGCCGGTTCGCGCAGATTATAGCGCGACGCCATCACCGCGCCGTAGGCGCCGGTTTCGGCGATCAACATGACATCGCCCTCATGCGTTTCGGGCAGAAGACGGTCGGCGCCCAGCAGGTCCGCGCTTTCGCAGATCGGACCGACCACCGACGCCATGCCCGCGCCCGGCTCGCCGAGCCGCGTGAGGTTCACGATCTCGTGGCGGGCGCCGTAGAGGGCGGGGCGGATCAGCGAGTTCATGCCGGTGCCCAGCCCGATAAAGCGCGTGCCGAAGGCGTGCTTGACCTGGGTGACGCGCGCCAGCAGCACGCCGGCTTCAGCCACGGGGTAGCGGCCGGGCTCCATCCACAGCTCAAAGCGCGGATGGGCTTTCTTCAGAAGCGCCAACTCCTCATCCACGCGCAGAAGGTCGAGGGCCGGCGCGTCGGGGCTTTCGGGCACGCCCAGGCCGCCGCCACAATTGAGAATGCGCACATCGGGAAAGTTGCGCGCGGCCCTGGCCAGTATCGCGCCAATCTCGCGCCAGTGATCGGCGTCGGTGACGCCGGAGCCCGCATGGGCGTGCAGGCCGATCACCCGCGCCCCGGCGGCGTCAGCGGCGGCGCGCGCGTCGTTGAGGGCGTCCAGCGGAATGCCGAACTTGGCCTTGGGGCCGGCGGTTTTCACGTGCTGGTGGTGGCCGCGCGGGCGGTCGGGATTGACCCGCAATATGACATCAGCGCCCTGGAACACGTCCGGCCAATGGGTGAGCGGGTGCAGCCCGTCAATGGTGAGATGGGCGCCGAAGGCGACCGCAGCCTCATACTCGCTGCGATGGGCGAAATTGGGGGTGAACAGCACCTCGTCAGGGCGGATATCGGCGAAGGTCTCGCGCACGCGGGCGATCTCGCCAGGCGAGACGCATTCAAACCCCAGCCCCGCTGCGCGGATGGCGCGCAGCACATCGCGGTGGGCGTTGGCCTTCATGGCGTAGAAAGCGCGCGACAGCGTCTTGATCCCCGCCACGGCGCGGGCGCGCGCGCTGACGGTTTCGAGATCATAGACATAGAGCCCGCCGGTTTGCGGCGCGAGATCGAGCAGGGCGCCGCGCTTGTCCGTCCACCAGGGGGCGGCGCGCGCGGGACGTGCGGCGCCGGGACGGGCCAGCTCCGCCCAGCTCTGGCCGAACACCGCGCCTTCGGGCGCCGTGCTGATCAGCTCTTCATGCAGGCGCTTGGCCAGCGCCGCGCCCTCGGATTCGTCCACAACAACGGTGAAGTTGAGATCATTGGCGGCCTGGCTGACCAGCCGAATCGGCTTGTCCTGGAACATTTCCAGCGCCGGGGCGAGCTGGTGCAGAATGCGGCGGATCCCATAGCCCAGAAGGCTCACGGCAGCCGCATCCTCTATGATCTTCACCCGGCACAGCGGCGCCAGCGTCTCGCGCAGCCGGTCAAGGCGCGCCTGATCCAGCCCGGGATCGGGATCGAGGCTGACCGTGACATTGGTTTCCGACGTGGACACCAGATCCACCGAAACGCCGCACGCCTTGAAGCCGGCGAACACATCGGCCAGGAAGCCGGCCTGGCGCCACATGCCTGCGCCCTCCATGACCACCAGGCGCACGCCGGTCTTGACCGACACGGCCTTCAGGCGCGGCGCGTCATCGCCCGGCGCGCCCGTGATGCGCGTGCCGGCCAGCTCGGGCCGCAAGGTGGAGCGCACCTCCATGGGAATGCCCGCCCGGCGGGCAGGCCCGATGCAGCGCGGGTGCAGCACCTTGCCGCCCATGGTGGCGATTTCCTGCGCCTCCTCATAGGACAGCGCCCGCAAGTGCCGCGCGCCCTCGGTCAGGCGCGGATCGGCGCTGAACAGGCCGGGCACATCGGTCCAGATTTCAAGGCGCGCCGCCTGCAGCCTGGCGGCAAAATACGCCGCCGACGTATCCGATCCTCCCCGGCCCAGCAGCACGGTGGCGCCTGTCGCATGGCGGGCGATGAAGCCTTGAGTGAGAACCAGATCGGCGCCCGACAGCCGCTTCTGCAACGCCGGATCGGCGTCCTCGCCGGCGCCATTATCGAGCCAGGCGCGGGCCTCGTCGGCATTGTTGAGCGCGGTGAGCGCGTCGCGCGCATCCAGAAACACCGGATCGAGCCCGGCCGCTTTGAGGCATTCCACCCCCAGCGTGCTCGCCATCAGCTCGCCCTGGGCCATCAACTCGGCGCGCAGGCGCGCGCTCGCCTCGCCCGAATAGCCGATCCCGGCGGTGCGCCGGTCGATGAGATCAAAGATGCCGGCCAGCAGGGCGTCGGCGTCGAGGCCTGCGGCGGCTGCGAATTCACGATGGCGCGCCTTGACCGCTTCAGCCGCCGCCTCGCCGGCGCCTGCCAGCGCGGCAGCAGGCAGGGCTTCGAGCAGGTTGGACACGCCGGCGATCGCTGAATGCACGATCATCACCCGCTCGCCGGCATCAAGCCGCGCGCGGGCGATGTCGGCGATCACGCGCCAGCGGTCCGGGGCGGCCACGGACGTGCCGCCGAACTTCATCACGATCCAGGGCCGGGGGGCGGATGCGGGCATGGGGTCTTGTCCGGTCAGGTCTCACAGCGGGGCTGAGTGACATAGCGCGCCATGCTGCACTGCGCAAAGGCGATGAGCGGGGGCGGCGTGATCGCTCGCCCCCGTTGATCAGGCCTTACGAAAACGCCTGCAGGCCGGTCTGGGCGCGGCCCAGGATGAGGGCGTGCACGTCGTGGGTGCCCTCATAGGTGTTGACCGTCTCCAGATTCACCGCGTGGCGCAGGATATGGTATTCCTCGGCAATGCCGTTGCCGCCATGGATGTCACGCGCCTCGCGGGCGATGGCCAGCGCCTTGCCGCAATTATTGCGCTTCATCATGGAGATGGCTTCGGGCACATAGGCGCCTTCGTCCAGCAGGCGGCCAAGGCGCAGCGCACCCTGATAACCCAGCGCGATTTCGGTCTGCATGTCGGCGAGTTTCTTCTGCACCAGCTGGGTGCCCGCGATGGGCTTGCCGAACACGACCCGCTCCATGGCGTAGTCGCGCGCCGCGCGCCAGCAGAACTCCGCCGCGCCCATGGCGCCCCAGGAAATCCCGTAGCGCGCCTTGTTGAGGCAGGAGAACGGCCCGCGCAGACCCTTCACATTCGGCAGCAGCGCGTCTTCGGGGACCAGAGCGTCGCTCAAGGAAATCGAGCCGGTCACCGAGGCGCGCAGAGACATCTTGCCTTCGATCTTCGGGGTCTCGAAGCCCTTCACGCCGCGCTCCACCACGAAGCCGCGAATGACGCCGTCGAGCTTGGCCCACACCACCGCCAGATCGCAGATCGGCGAATTGGTGATCCACATCTTGGACCCGTTGAGGAGATAGCCGCCATCGACCTTTTTGGCCGTGGTGCGCATGGCGCCGGGATCCGACCCGCCATCGGGCTCGGTCAGGCCGAAACAGCCGACCCATTCGCCGGTCGCGAGTTTCGGCAGGTATTTGCGTTTCTGCTCTTCGGTTCCGAACGCCTCGATCGGGTACATGACCAGAGAGGACTGCACGCTCATCGCCGAGCGATAGCCTGAATCCACCGCCTCGACCTCGCGCGCGATCAGGCCGTAGGCGACATGGGACAGGCCCGAGCCGCCATATTCTTCCGCCACCGTGGCGCCCAAGAGGCCCAGCGCGCCCATCTCGGTCATGATCTCGCGGTCAAAACGCTCCTCGCGATAGGCGCTGATCACGCGCGGCATCAGCTTTTCACGGCAATAGGCGCGCGCGCTGTCGGCGATCATGCGCTCTTCTTCGCTGAGCTGGTGATTGAGATGGAGGGGGTCCTCCCAGGAAAAGCTCAGCGGGGTGTCGTGTGCAGCGTCGAGCGCGGCCATGGGTCGTCTCCTCATCGTGGCCTGCAGCGCGCGCGGGCTCTCGCTGCGTGCAGGCTTGGGTTTGAAATGTTATAAAGATATATCTTTTGATCGGAAACCGTTTCCGCGTGTAGTCTGGCAGTGTGTTAGTGAGACGAAGCTATGGCCGCAACCCTTGTAGAAAAGATCATGGCGCGCGCGGCCGGGCGCGACACGGTGTCGCCGGGCGACATCGTGACCATCGCTGTGGATCTGGCGATGGCCCATGATTCGTCCGGTCCCCGCCGCTGGCAGGCGCGGCTGGAGGCGCTGGGGACGGGTCTGTGGGACCCGGACCGGGTGGTGATCGTGTCCGATCACTATGTGCCCGCCGTGGACGCCGAATCCGCCGCCATCCTGCAGGTGACCCGTGAGTTTGCGCGCGATTACGGCGTGAAGAATTTCTACGACATGAAGGGCATCTGCCATGTCATCCTGCCCGAGAACGGGCATGTGAAGCCGGGCATGGTGATTGCCGGCGGCGACAGCCACACCACCAATGCCGGCGCATTCGGCGCCTATGCCGCCGGGTTCGGCGCCACCGACATGACCGCCATCGTCGCCACCGGCGAGACCTGGACAATGGTGCCTGAAACCATCCGCGTGGACATCAGCGGCGCCCTTGGCGATGGCGTGACGGCCAAGGACATCATGCTCGCCCTGTGCCGGGATCTGGGCATGGGCCATCATTTCAAGGTCATCGAATATGGCGGGCCGTGCGTGGACGCCATGGACATGGAGGGCCGCACCGTCCTGTCCAACATGGCTGCGGAGCTGGGCGCCGAGACCGGGCTGATCGCGCCGGATGAAACCACCCTCGCCCATATCCGCGCCCATGGCGGCGTGGTGGAAGATGAGGCGATCCAGCGCTGGCGCTCCGACCCGGATGCGGCCTACGCAAAGGTCTTCAATCTGGACGCCTCCGCCCTGAGCCCCCAGGTCGCCGCGCCGCATTCGCCGGCCAATAGCGCCGATGTGGGCGTCCATGCCGGGGCGCGGATTGATCAGGCCTATATCGGCGCCTGCGTGGGGGCCAAGCTCTCCGATCTGCGCATGGCGGCCGCGGTGCTGAAGGGCCGAAAAATCGCCCCCGGCGTGCGCCTGCTGGTGGCGCCGGCCTCGTCCAGGGTCACGGCGGCGGCGGCGAAAGACGGCACGCTGGAGGCGCTGGTGGAGGCGGGGGCTGTGGTGCTCGCTTCGGGCTGCGGCGCGTGCGCGGGGCTCGGCGCGGGGCTGCTGGCGGCGGGCGAGGTGTGCATCTCCTCGACCAACCGGAATTTCAAGGGCCGCATGGGCCACAAGGATGCGTCGGTGTATCTGGGCTCGCCCTACACCGTGGCGGCCAGCGCGCTGGAGGGCCGCATCGCCGATCCGCGCCCCTTCCTCAAGACCAGGAGGGCGGCGGCATGAGCGCGCGCGAGGGCCGGGCCTGGGTGTTTGGCGACGGGATCGACACCGATCTCCTCGCCCCCGGCTACGCCATGAAGAAAAGCCCTGAAGCGCTCGCCAGGCATACGCTGGAGGCCGTGGACCCGCAGTTTGCAGCCCATGTCCGGCCCGGCGACATGCTGGTGGCGGGCGCGGACCTCGGCATCGGATCGAGCCGGGAGCAGGCGGCGATCTCGCTGAAAACGCTGGGCGTCTCGGCGGTGATCGCGAAGAGCTTTGCGCGCATATTCTACCGCAACTGCATGAATATCGGCCTGCCCGCTATCCAGTTCGACCCGGCCGGGCGCATCCATCCCGGCGACAATCTGCGCCTGGATCTGGCCGCCGGGCGCCTGAGCAATCTGGCCACGGGCAAGACCTGGCCGGTGGCGGCCCTGCCGCCCCACCTCATGACCATGATCGAGCAGGGCGGGCTGATGGCCAGCCTGACAGCCCGCTTCGCCAAGCCGGGCGCCGCCGCCCATCCGGCGCGGCCCCAGGGAGCCTCACATGACTGACCTCAAATCCCGCCTCACCGCTGACGGACCCGCCGTGCTGGCGCCGGGCGTTTATGACGCGCTGAGCGCGCTGATGGTGGCCGAGGCCGGGTTCGAGGCGGCCTATCTGTCGGGCGCCTCCATCGCCTACACCCAGCTGGGCCGCCCCGATCTGGGCCTGGTCAGCGCCAAGGAGGTGGCCGACACCATCGCGCGCATTCACGAGCGCACGGACATCCCCCTGATCGTCGACGCGGACACCGGCTTTGGCAATGCGCTCAACGTGATCCGCACGGTGAAAACCTTCGAGCGGGCGGGCGCGTCGGCGATCCAGCTGGAAGATCAGCAATTGCCCAAGCGCTGCGGCCACCTCTCCGGCAAGTCGCTGGTCAGCCTTGCCGAGATGGCCGGCAAGGTCCGCGCCGCCGTGGATGCGCGCGCCAGCGAAAGCACCCTGATCATTGCGCGCACCGACGCCATCGCTGTGGAGGGGTTCACGGCCGCGCTGGACCGGGCCGAGGCCTATCTGGACGCGGGCGCCGACATCCTCTTCATCGAAGCGCCCCAGGACATGGCCCAGATGAACGCCGCCGCCGCCCGCTTCGCCGGCCGCGCGCCGCTGCTGGCCAATATGGTGGAGGGCGGCCGCACCCCGATGCGCACCCTCGACGATCTCTCCGGCGCCGGATATCGCCTGGTGATCACCCCCGGCGCCCTGGTGCGCGCCCTGGCCTTCATGGCCCGCGACTTCCTCAAAACCCTCAAAACCGACGGCGCCACAGCCCGCTACCGCGACCGCATGCTCGATTTCGGCGAGCTCAACGCGCTTCTGGGCATTGACGAGATGAAGGCCGACGGCGAGCGCTATGATGCGGGCGAAGCGCCCAAAGCTGCGGAGTGAGGGGGCGTTTTCCGGCAGCCTCAGTCCCCTGCCTTCCCGGAAGCCGCGCAGCGGCTGTCCGGGCCCCCTCCCGATATGTTTGAACCGCCGCGGCGGCGAGGATCGGTGGATGGGTCCCGGCTCTCGCTCCGCTCGGCCGGGAAGGCAGTTTGGGCTGGTATGATCCCCCCCACACATCCCCATTGCCCGGCGCGCGCTTCTGTGCGTCTGCTGCGCGGCGCACAGTCCGTGCGTTTTGTGGAGAGCTCCCATGCGCCGGATGACAGCCCGTTTTAGCGCCGCTCTGATCGTTCTGGCCGCCGGGGCCGCCCCGGTGATGGCCGACGAGGTGTGGTCCACGCCGTACGGCCCGATGCAATGGGAGACCACGCTGGGCGATATGGCGGTGTTCAATCTGTATGGCGACGGCGTGGCGCCGTCTGCGCTGCGCCTGTTTCTACCGGGCATGGCGCTCGATGCGATGGGCGGGCGCGGGGAGTATTACGGCTTCTGGACCGCCGAGAGCGGCGAGCGGGTCTGCCCGGCCGCCCTGACCGATCCGATGGGCCTGACCACACGCGACTGGGGCAGTGTGGAGCTGCGCTTTGACCGCGCCGAGTTTCCCTCCGGCTGGACCGCGCGCGTCGGCGTGTGTTTCGACGCGCCGGGCGAGAGCATCCGCGGGGAGGCGCCGGCGGGCGCGGGGAAGTAGGGGGCGGTTCCCTGCTTTCCCGGAATTTGCGTGGCGTGGAAGCCTCCTTTCCCCCATTCATAGGGTAAAGGGCAAGGTGGGGGGGCGGACCTTGCCCCCTCATGTGACCCCGCCGCGCCAGATTGCACCATCGCCAGATCCGCGTTTTACCCGCGCGAACCCGGGGGCCGCGGGGGCGGGGGGGGGGGGG
>JAFIEB010000118.1 GCA_020832735.1 Oceanicaulis sp. | reverse complement strand
GCTGTGTGGCGCGCCCCGGCGCGCGGCGGGGCGCAGGCCTTGCCCCCGGCGGGCGCCGGCCTGTCCGGGCGGGTGATGGCGCTGACCGGGCTGGGCGCGCGCGGTTTCGCCCATGCGCCCCTGCTGGCCGAGGCGCTGGCCTCGGCCCTGTGCGGCGAGCCGGCGCCGCTGGAGCGCGCCGGGCTGGCGGCCCTGCACCCGGCCCGATTCGCCTGGCGGGCGCTCAAACGCGCCTGACGGCCCGGCTTTTGCGCCGGACGGGGCGAACGCCGCCTGTCTGGAGCAAAACGGTACGTCATGACCGCGCCTGTAACCGAAGACATGCTGACGCGCGCGCAAGCCGCGCCCCTGCCGGCGCCCGGCCCGGGGAGCGAGCGCCGGATCAGCACGCGCCATATCTGGTTTCTCAATTCGGCCTTCGACCGGATCGGGTTCGACACCGCGCTTGAGCGCATCGCCATGCGTGATCCGGGCGCGCCCTTCGCCTTCGTGGTGACGCCCAATGTGGATCATCTGGTGCGCCTGCGCCGCGACAGCGTGCTGGCGCCGCTCTACGCCCAGGCCTGGCTGACGGTGTGCGACAGCCGGGTGCTGGAGCTGATCGCCGCCCTGTCGGGTGAGGCGATCGACGTCACCCCGGGCTCCGATCTGGCCGCCGCGCTGTTCGAGACCGCCATCGACCGGGACGAGCCGGTGGTGGTGATCGGCGGCTCGCAGGCCATGATCGAGGGGCTGAAAGCGCGCTACCGCCTGACCGACGTGCGCTGGCATGTCCCGCCCATGGGCCTGCGTCACAAGCCCGAAGCCATCGCTGAATGCGCCGCTTTCGCCGCCGCCAACCCGGCGCGCTTTGTGTTCCTGTGCGTGGGTTCGCCCCAGCAGGAGATGATCGCGGAAGCCTGCCTGGAGCGCGGCGATTGCACGGGCGTCGGCCTGTGCGTGGGCGCGGCGCTGGACTTTCTGTCCGGCGAGGCCAAGCGCGCGCCGCGCTGGATGCAGCGTGCGCGCCTGGAATGGCTGCACCGCCTGCTCGAGGAGCCCGGGCGGATGTGGAAGCGCTATCTGGTGGAGGGGCCCAAGGTCCTGATGCTGTGGTGGGAATGGCGCAAGGCCCGCGCCCGGCTGCGCAGCTTCGAACGCCAGCTGCAAAAGCGCTTCACCTGACCGGCGCCGCGGTCCAGTCTGGCGCTCACGCGCCATAGACCGCCCGGAGCGCCCATTGTCTGCAAAACCTGCTGCGCCCGCCGCGTCCGATTACTCGTTCAAGCACGCAATGCGCGTGCGCTGGGCCGAGGTTGATCCCCAGGGCATCGTCTTCAATCCCAATTATTTCGTCTACGCCGACGTGGCGCTGACCGAGTACTGGCGGGCGGCGGGAATCGATTACGCCGGGCTTCTGGAGCGCACCGGGCTGGACACCTTCATGGTCAGCTGCCGGGCGGACTGGTTCGCCTCGGCGCGGTTCGACGAGGAGATTGCGCTGGGCGTGCGCCTGGAGCGCGCCGGCCGCACCAGCCTGACATTCGGGTTTGCGGTGTTTGCAGCCGATGGCGCGCCGCTGGTCAGGGGCGAGCTGGTCTATGTGTTCGCCCGGCCCGGCCCGCCGCGCAGCCCGGACGCGGTTCCGGCCGATCTGGTCAGTGCGCTGGGCGCGTTCGAGGCGCGCCCGGGTGACGCGCGCAAGGGCCGGAAGGCGTGACGGATAAGGGGTGGTGGGCGCGACAAGAGTCGAACTTGTGACCTCTACGATGTCAACGTAGCGCTCTAACCAACTGAGCTACGCGCCCGCACCGTGCATGCCCCGCAAAGCCCTGCGGGCCCTGCCGGGAGGCGCGGTATTAGGCCGGCCGGCCCAAATCTGTCAATCGTGCACCGCTGCGACGAGCGATTATGGCATTTGTGCAACATTTCCTTGGCAAAAGCGCCTCCGGACAGGCCATTAACGGCACTCGGCGCTTTACGTATCTGTCACGAGGCCGCCATAGTCCTGCCCAAGTGCGGCGAACCGCGCTTGCGGCCGGACATCGGCGCAACTGGAACGGTCCAAACACAAGGGGTAAGATCGTGAAAATTTGGGAAAAGGAGCGCTTGCTGCGCTCAACGATTCTCGCGGGGTTTGCGGCAGTCAGCATGACTGGCGCATCGGCTTTCGCCCAAGCGAATGATGATGAAGATGAAGAGGACGCGCCGGCTGCTGCAACAGACGACCGCGTTGTAGTCACCGGCTCGCTGCTGCGCCGTTCCGAGTACACCTCGGCGTCGCCGATCCAGGTTGTGACCGCTGATATTCAGATCACCCTCGGCCAGGTTGACACGGCTGAATTCCTTCAGCGGTCCAGCGTGGCGCAGGGTTCGACGCAGCTGAACAACCAGTTCGCCGGGTTTGTCGTCGAAGGCGGCACGGGCGTGAACTCGCTGTCACTGCGCGGTCTTGGCGCCCAGCGGACGCTGGTCATTCTGAACGGCCGCCGCCCGGGTGCGGCCGGCACGCGCGGCCAGGTCGGCTCGTTCGACCTGAACGTGATCCCGTCCTCGATCCTGCAGCGCGCTGAAATCCTGAAGGATGGCGCTTCGTCGATCTACGGTTCGGACGCTGTGGCCGGTGTGGTCAACGTCATCACCCGCCGCTCGGTGGACCGTCCGGAGATTTCCGTGCGGGCCTCTGTGCCGCTTGATGGTGGCGGGGAGACTTATGACATTTCCGGCGCCTATGGCTGGAACTTCAGCAATGGCAGCATCGTTGTCGCCGGTGAGTGGCAGCTGCGCGAATCGCTGACGACCGGCTCACGCAGCTATCTGGCCTGTTCGGAAGATCTGGTGACCGACGCCCAGGGCAACCGGGTTGATCGCGAAGACCGCTCGATCACCGCTGGCACGTCTTTGTCAGGCTGCAACAATCTGTACGCCAACACGGTCATCGACGCTGTGTTCGGGGACCGTTACATCCCGGCGCCCGATGGCGTGACGATCGGCCTGATCCCGGGCTACCGCCCGCGCGCAAACCAGTCCTACCTGGGCGCTGAAGGCCAGGCGTTCTATGAGGACGTGCTGAACTTCGACTTTGTCGGGTCGGCCACGGCCATCAACCGCCAGGAGCGGTTCAGCGCCTATGCCGCGTCGCACTTCACGCTCGATTTCCTTGGCGGCGTCGAGTGGGACACCGAATGGCTGTTCACCCGCCGGACCACGGCGGCGCGCGGCTGGCGGCAGTTCTTCCCGCTGACGGGCGGCGCCACGGCGCTTATTCCCGGTTATGGCTACGCCAACAGCCCGACCTTCGCGTCGCCTGTGCCGTCTGGCATCGCCCAGCCGGTGTTGCCGTATCCGTCGAACACCGACGTCGAGGTTGACTACTATTACGTGGCCACGGGTCTGGACGGCAATCTGCCGTTCAGCAACTGGGTGTGGTCGCTGAATACGTCTTACTCGTATTCAGATGGCGATTACACGCGCAACTCGATCGTGGCGTCGCGCTCTGGCGATGTTCAATTCGATGACACGGCGCCGCAAGTCGACATTTTCGATCCGTGCTTCCTGAGCGGGGAGTGCATGGACCAGCTTGTCGCCTCCGTCGGGGCCAATCACACGGGCAATACGGTCTATGACCAGTATGTCCTGACGGCCATCGCCACCGGTGACGTGTTCGAGCTTCCTGCCGGTCCGGTCGGGCTGGCCGTGGGCGCCGAATACCGCACCTTCTCCATTGACGACCAGCCGAGCGCACTGTCGCGCGGCGGGGATCTGTGGGGTGAATCGTCCGCTCTCATCACCGCGGGACGCGATACCGTGATCGAAGCCTTCGCTGAGATCGAAGTGCCGCTCATCGCCGGTCAGCCCTTCTTCGAATCGCTGACGGTCAACGGCTCTCTCCGGGCGTTTGAGTACGACTCCACCGGGTCGGACCATGTCTGGAAGATCGGCGCCAACTGGCAGATCAATCCGATCCTGCGTCTGCGGGCCACCCAAGGCACGTCCTACCGGGCGCCGGCTCTGTACGAGCTGTTCCTGGGCAACCAGACCGCCTTTCTTGGCCAGCTCGCTATCGACCCGTGCATCGATTGGGGCAACAGCTCCAACGAGAACATCCGGGCCAACTGTGCGGCAGCCGGTGTTCCCGATGACCTCGCGGCTGGCGGCTCCTCGGCCACGATCATCTCCGGCGGGGGTGACGGTGTTCTGGTTCCGGAAACCTCGAAAGCGCTCACCGCGGGCTTCATCTTCACGCCCACGGAGCTGAACTTCAGCCTCGCGCTGGACTATTTCGAGATGGAAGTGAACGATCAGATCGCCCGTCTTGGCGGCGGCGCCATTCTTGGCGGCTGCTACGGTTCGCCGAACTTCCCGAACGCGTTCTGCGACCTGTTCGACCGTAACCCGGGCACCCACCCGACTGCGCCGTACCGGATCACGGAAGTGCGTGACTCGTTCATCAACGTGAACAAGCAGCGCACCACCGGTCTGGACGCGACCTTCCGCTACGATCACGAGTTCAGCTTCGGTGATCTGCTGGTCGAAGGTCAGGGCACCTGGACCTTCAGCGATGTCCAGGAGCTGTTCGATCCGTCTCTGGCGTCGGGCTTCGACTCCAATGACCTGAACGGCATCATCGGCCGGCCGGACTTCGTGGCGAATTCGCGCATCGCATTCACGCGTGGCGATTTGACCTACACCTGGTTCACCAACTACATCCAGCGGGCTTCGAACGCTGATGTGGGCGCCGGTTCCGTGGTGACCTATCAGGGGCTGCCGAACGTCAACCGCAAGAACTTCGCCGAAACCACCATCTATCATGGTGCATCGGTGCTGTACCGCGGGGCTGACTGGTCACTCCTGGCCGGCATCTCGAACATCTTTGACGAGCATCCGCCGACGATCGGCACTGGCGCGGCGACCCGCCGCGGCAATGTCCCGCTGAATGGCACGCAGTATGACCTGCGTGGCCGTACAGCCTTCGTTCGTATCAACCGCAGCTTCTAACAGCGGTGATTCCAACGCCTGAGGGAGGGGCGGCGCACTAGCGCCGCCCCTTTTTTCTTGAGTGAGGTTGGCGTTTGACGTGATGGCGAGCGCCTGTAGAGTCCTGATGCCGGTTTGTGTCGGCTACAAAAGTACGGGGAAAGCGAAATGCCAAATCACCTAACCGCGCTGGCCGCATCTGTAGCGGTCTCCGCCGGCATTGTATGCGCCGGCGCCGCCTCAGCCGCGCAACCGGTCGAGATCGATGCCTTCGCCCGCGTCCCGAACATCCAGTCGATTTCGATGAGCGCCGACGGGCAGTCGCTGGCCGCCATCGTCGCGGCGCCGGGTTCGAACAACACTGACACCGCGTTGGCGACCTGGGACCTGAGCGATCCGGGGGCCGCTCCGGTGGTGACCCCCAGCGGCGACCGCATGAAGTTTATCCAGGCTGCAGCGCTCAAGGGCGAGCACGTGCTGGTGTTCGGACGCCAGGAGTGGACCGGGCGCCTGGGCGGCTGCGGCGAGGGCCGTGTCACCGGGGCGACGTCCACATTCGTGTTCCGTCCCTATCTGACAGATGTCGCGCAAAGCTCGTTCTCCGAAGCCTTCGCCAACAACACGCGCCGGATCGGCATCAGCGCCGAGATGCAGCGCTGCTTCGAGATCGCCGGCACGGCGTCGCTCGTGAACACCCTGCCGCTTGACCCCGAGAACGTCATCATTTCACAGCTCAACCAGGTCTCGCTCAGCTCGAATTACTACCGGTACAATCTGCGGACCGGCGATACCGAGCTGATCGTGCGCGGCTCAGGCCGCAGCACGCCGGGTCTGTTCAATCCCCGCACGGGCGAATTGATGACCCGGAGCCGGATCGATTCCGATGGCAGTGATGAATACATACAACAAATTCTGTTCCGCAATCCGGAGACGGGCCAGTTCGAAATCCATGACAATCTGACCCGGCGCCTGAGCGAGCGCTACACAGTCTCTATTGCAGGGATCGATGAGGAAAGCGGGCAGTTCTATGTTCTCACAGACCTGTTTTCGGATCGCGTTGAAGCCTGGATGTATGATCCGGTGGCGCGCGAGTTCAGTTCCGAACCGCTGATCGCTCATCCCGAGTATTCAATCGGGGGCATTATTCTGGGTTCCCGCCCGAGCAACTTCAATCGCCTATTGGGCTTCACTATAGCCGGCCCCGGAACTGAGGTCGTGTATATCGACCCCGACATGATTTCCATTCATGAGGGGCTTTCCGCCGCGTTCCCGGACCAGAGAGTGTCCATTCAGAGCTATAATGATGACTTGTCGATCGTGCTGTTCAGCACGGGCAGCAATCGTCATGCGCCCTCCTTCCATATTCTCAGGGACCGCCAGCGCGTGGAAACGCTGGGCAGCTCGCGGCCCTGGATCAGCCCCGAGCAGATCGGTGAGCAACGCTGGGTGACGTATCCGGCGCGCGACGGCCTGGAGATTCCGGCCATTCTCGATCTCCCGCCGGGCTGGACGCCAGAGCAGGGTCCGCTGCCGACCATCATCAACCCGCACGGCGGGCCATGGGTGCGCGACAGCATGGGCTGGGATGGGTCCGGCTGGGTTCAGTTCCTCACATCCCGGGGTTATGCGGTGCTTCGGCCCAACTATCGCGGCTCGGCCGGCCTTGGCCGTGAGCTGTGGCTTGCCGGCGATAATGAGTGGGGCCAGGCCATGCAGGATGACAAGGATGACGGCGCAGCCTGGCTTGTCGAGCAGGGAATCGCCGATCCGGACCGTCTGGCCATATTCGGCTATTCCTATGGCGGGTTCGCCGCCGCCGCGGCTGTGGTGCGGCCGGACAGCCCCTATCAGTGCGCCATCTCGGGGGCGCCGGTTACGGATCTCGCCAGGCTGGGCAATACGTGGAGCGAAAACCGTCTCCAGCGCATCCTTCAGGGCCAGACCGTGAGCGGCATGGATCCCATGCGCCACACCGACCGGGCCAATATTCCGGTGCTGCTCTATGTGGGTGACCGCGATGTGCGCACCCCGGCCTTCCATGCGCGCAATTTCTATAACCGCGTGCGCGACCGGGTACCGGCCCAGCTGCACATCATCCGGGACATGCCCCACCAGATGCCCTGGTATCCGCGTCATCACACGGAGACCCTTGGCCTGATCGAGAACTTCCTCGCCAATGAGTGCGGTATGTAGGCTATTAGGCCTCACGCCTGACAGACAAGGGCCCGCCGGATCGCTCCGGCGGGCCTTTTGTCTGTATTGGCGATGATCTCGCGGTCAGGCCGCTTCCATCACCCGGGCGACCTCGTTGACCAGATCGCGCAGGTGGAAGGGCTTGGACAGCACCTTGGCCTGGGGCGGGGCGTTGGCCCCGGCGTTCAGCGCCACGGCGGCGAAGCCGGTGATGAACATGATCTTCAGGCGGGGGTCGATTTCAGCGGCCCGGCGGGCCAGTTCGATGCCGTCCACGCCCGGCATCACGATATCGGTCAGCAGAAGGTCGTAACCGCCCGGCGCATCGCCCAGCGCGGTCAGGCCTTCCTCGCCGTCGGCAACGCTGTCTACGTCGTGGCCGGCGCGTTCCAGCGCCTTGGCCAGAAAGTCCCTCATGGAATCGTCGTCTTCGGCCAAAAGTATGCGGGCCATGCTCGCCCCCTGTTTGTTTCCACCGCCGGGCACTCTAGCTCAGCAGGGTAAAGGTCTGCTGAACGCAAAGGGAAGCGGCGCATGTGATTGACCTTGTGCGGGCGGACGTTGAGACTGGCGTTGATGAGCGAACCTGCATTCCCCCCTGGCGCAGATCCGGCCGCGTCCTGTCCGCCCGTGCGCGTGGCTGCGCCGGCGCGCCGGTCGTCAGCCTATGTGTTCGCCTCGCCCCATTCAGGGCGCGATTACACGCCCGAGGCGCTGGCGCGCGCCTGCCTGCCGCTCAGCGTGCTGCGCCAGTCCGAAGACGCCTATGTCGACGAGCTTCTGGCGCGCGCGCCGGGTCTGGGCGTGCCGGTGATCTCGGCGCTGTTCCCGCGCGTGTTTGTGGACGTCAACCGGGCCGAGCGCGAGCTGGACCCGGACATGTTCGATCCGCCCCCGGCCGCCGGGGCGCCGGTGAGCGCGCGCGCGGCCGCCGGGCTGGGCGTGATCCCGCGCGTGGCGGCCGACGGGCGCGCACTGTATGCCGGACGCCTGGCGCTGGCCGAGGCGGAGCACCGGCTGGCGCAGTGCTACCGGCCCTATCACGCCGCGTTGGCAAGCGAGCTGGATGCGGCCCGGCGCGCCTTCGGGGAAGCGGTTCTGATCGACTGGCACTCCATGCCGGCGGCCAGCGCGCGCGGCGCCGATATCGTCCTGGGCGACCGCTATGGCGCTTCTTGCGCGCGCGCCCTCACCGCCCGCGCCGAAGCGCATTTCCGCGCCCTGGGCTTCACTGTGATTCGCAATCGCCCATATGCCGGCGGGTATACAACCGAAAATTACGGCCGCCCGGCCGCTGGCGTGCAGGCGTTGCAGATCGAGATTAATCGCGGCCTCTATCTCGATGAGCGCGCGGTGCGGCCTTCGTCCCGCATGCCTGCATTGACCCATGCATTGTCACAATGGATTGAGGCCATGATCGCGGACAGTGCGGATGCTCTGCAGGCGGCTGAATGAGGCTGCTGACAATCGCGTGACATGACGGGGAGGCCTGCATTATACCCTTGAACGGGGAAAATGCCTGTGACTTGGTACGCAAAGTGCTAGAATGACATTTGTCCGGACGAGGCCGAGATCATTCGGCTGCTCCGGGCGCTTGAAGGGACTGAATGCCATGACCAACGCCATTGACCATCATGTCGGCAAGCGCATCCGGCGCCGGCGCCGCCTGCTGGGTCTGACCCAGCAACAGCTGGCCGTCTCCGTGGGCATTCGCTTCCAGCAGGTCCAGAAATACGAAAGCGGCGCCAACCGCGTCAGCGCCAGCCGCCTGTTCGAGATCGCCGAGGCGCTCGACGTGCCGGTGCAGTATTTCTACGAGGGTCTGTCGGGCCGTGGCGAGAGCGCTGTGCCCGAAGGCGAGCACATCGCCGCCGACATCCTGTCGCAGAAAGAGACGCTCGACCTCATCCGGGCCTATTACAAGCTCAATGAGCGTCCGCGCCGCCGCCTGCTGGAGCTGGCCCGCTCGCTGGATCCGGAAAGCAAGTCCGACGCCGCCTGAGCGTGATGCGGCCTGACGCCGATCCGGCCGGAGAGCTGGCGTTTCTCGAAACGCTGGCGGATGCCGCGCGTCCGCTCGCACTGCGGCATTTCCGCACCGGCGTTCGCGCTGATTCCAAGGGTGGAGACGGCGCGGCGGATTATGATCCGGTCACAGCAGCCGACCGCAATATCGAGACGGCCCTGCGCGCGCTGATCGCCGAGCATCGCCCCGGGGATGGCGTATTGGGCGAGGAGCATCCCGAGACAGTCTCGCGCACCGGGCGCACCTATATCATTGATCCTATTGACGGGACGCGCGCCTATATTGCGGGTCTGCCGACCTGGTGCGTGCTGATCGCGCTGAGCGGTCCTGACGGGCCGGCGGCCAGCATTATCGACCAGCCTTTCACCGGCGAGCGGTTTCTGGGCGTCACCGGGCGCGGCGCCTGGCTGGACCGCGGCGCGGGGCGCGCGCCCATCGCGACGCGGGGCTCAGGCGTGACCCGGACGGAAGACGCCATCATCACCACCACCGATCCCGGCCTGTTCGCCGGCGCCGAGGCCGCCGCTTTCGCCAGCCTGGCCCGCGCTGCGCGCGTGCGCCGTTATGGCCTTGACGCCTACGGCTATGCCGCTCTGGCGCTGGGCGGGGTGGATCTGGTGGTCGAGAACGGGCTGAAGCCCTGGGACGTGGCGGCTCTGGTTCCTGTGGTGACCGGCGCAGGCGGGGTGATCACCGACTGGCGCGGCGGACCATGCCATCACGGCGGCCAGGTGGTCGCCGCCGCCAGCCCGGCGCTGCATGCGCGCGCGCTGGAGGCGCTGGCGCCGGCGGCGGGCTGAGCGAGAGCCCGCAAACCGCGAAGGGTTGAACCGGCCGCGAAGCCGGGCCATCTGAAGTATCACCAGACAAGGCGGCCCGACATGTTCATCCAGACAGAACCCACCCCCAATCCCGACACGCTGAAATTCCTGCCCGGCCAGTCGATCTCGCCGGACGCGCCGCGCGATTTCGCAACCCCGGAAGACGCGCAGGCCTCCCTGCTGGCGCGCGAGCTGTTCGCGATTGACGGCGTGGTGCGGGTGTTCGCCGGCGCCGATTTCATCTCGGTCAGCAAGGCCGAGGGCGTGGAGTGGCCGCATATCAAGCCCGCCCTGCTGGGCGCGATCATGGATGCGGTCCAGTCCGGCCACCCTCTGTTTGACAGCCAGGCAGGCGCCGCAGACGGCCACGCCGCCTATGAGGGCGAGGCGGCTGGCGTGGTGAAGGAGATACTCGACGTGATCGACACGCGCGTGCGCCCGGCTGTGGCGCGCGATGGCGGCGATATCGTCTTCCATGCCTATGACGAGACCAGCGGCGTGGTGCAGCTGCACATGCGCGGCGCCTGCGCGGGCTGCCCGTCCTCCACCATGACCCTGAAACAGGGCATCGAGAATCTGCTCAAGCACTACGTGCCCGAAGTGACCGCCGTGGAGGCGGTGCTGTAGGAATTTTTCCGCCCGCGAAACAGGGCGTTTCCCGCGCGCGGGGTGGCGCCTTGTGAGGCCGCGTCCTAACTGCTGGCTTCGTTGATGCTTTCAATTACGAGAAACAGGAGGCCTGCCCATGGCCGACACCGCTCCGCTCGCCCTTGCCGACCGTCACAAGCCGCTGGACGATCATGCGCTTGACCAGCTGTTCCGCGGGGCGCGCACCTTCTATTCCTGGCAGGACAAGGACGTGTCTGACACCACGCTGCATGCGCTCTACGAGCTTTTGCAGTTCGGCCCCACCAGCGCCAATCAGAGCCCGGCGCGCTTCCTGTTTCTCAAGGGCGATGCGCAGGCGAAGCTGCGCCCGCACCTGATCAAGCCCAATATCGAGAAGACGCTGACCGCGCCGGTCACGGTGGTGCTGGCCTGGGACTGGAATTTCCACGACAAAATCCCTCAGCTCTTCCCGCATGATCCCGGCGCGCGAGACTGGTTCGCCAGCGACGAGGCGCGGTTCGAAAACGGCTTCCGCAACAGCTCGCTCCAGGGCGCCTATCTGATCATGGCCGCGCGGGCGCTGGGACTGGATTGCGGACCCATGTCGGGCTTTGACAAGGCGGGCGTGGACGAGACCTTCTTCAAGGGCGACCCGGAGATGGGCGCCTGGCGCTCGAATTTCCTGATCAATCTGGGCTACGGGACGGAAGACAAGCTTTTCCCCCGCCTGCCCAAGCTCGGCTTCGACACGGCGGCGAAAATCCTCACCTGAGCTCCTTCAGGCGTCGAGCCCCGCCAGCGCCCGCGCGAAATCGCGGGCGCTGAAGGCTTGCAGGTCCGCCTCGCCCTCGCCCACGCCAATAAAGTGGATGGGCAGGCCGTAGCGTTCGGCCACCTGGACCAGAGCGCCGCCCTTGGCGGTGCCGTCCAGCTTGGTCATGATCACGCCGGTGACTCCGCACGCCTCCAGAAAAGCTTCGGCCTGGGACAGGGCGTTGGAGCCCACCGTGCCGTCGAGCACCAGAAGGACGTGGTGGGGCGCGGTCTCGTCCATCTTGCGGATCACGCGCACGATCTTGCGCAGCTCATCCATCAGCTCGGCCTTGTTCTGCAGGCGGCCCGCCGTGTCGATCAGCACTGCGTCCGCGCCCTCGCGCCGCGCGGTCTCCACCGCGTCATAGGCCAGACCCGCCGCGTCCGATCCGATGGGCCGGCTCATGAAATTCGCCCCGGCGCGCTGGGACCAGATTTCCAGCTGCTCCACCGCCGCTGCGCGGAAGGTGTCGCCCGCGACAGTGATGATGGAGGCGCCCTCGCGCGTCATCTTAACCGCGATCTTGCCCAGCGTGGTGGTCTTGCCCGATCCGTTCACCCCGACAAACAGCACCACGCGCGGCGCCGGGCCGGACATGTCCAGCGGCTGTTCGCAAGGCTGAAGCGTCTCGGCCACCACGCCGGCCAGGGCCTCTCGCACATCCGCATCGGTGATCTCGGCGTCGAACTTGTCGCGCGCCAGACGCGCGGTGACGCGGGCCGCCGCCGCCGCGCCCAGATCGGCGGCGATCAGCAATTCTTCCAGCTCTTCCAGCGCCGCATCGTCCAGCTTGCGCCGGGCGAACACTGTGGTGAAGGCCTCCGACAGGCGCGAGGAGGATTTCTTCAGCCCTGAGGCGAGGCGCGCGAACAGGCCTTTGGATTCCGGGGTGGGAGCCTCGGCTCTGACCACGGGTGTCTCAACCGGGGTGTCATGCGCTTCGGGCTTGGGCGGTTCCGGCGCAGCGGACACGCCCGGATCGGCGTCAGGCGGAGGGGCAAGCGCTGGAAGGGGCGCCACATCGGTGTCAGCCGGGTCCGGGTCAGGCGTGTACCGGATCGGCTCCGGCCTGTCCTCAGGCGCAGCCTCCTGAGCCTCTGGCGGCGTGGCCTCGTCCTTTTGCTTCTCGTCTTTCTTGCCAAAGCCGAAGCGGAACCAGCTCATAGTGCGGCCTCCAGCGCTGTTGCGGTGAGCGCCTGGCCGTCATGGCCGGTGACCAGAGCGCGCACCAGCGCGCCGGGGCGGGCGGGGGCGTCGATGCGCACAGGGGTGAAGTCGGCGGCGCGCGCCTGACCGCCGCGCTCCATCAGCACGTCCAGCGCCTTGCCTGCATGCCGGTCCAGATGACGGGTCAGCGCCGCTGCGCCAGCCTCGCGCAGGCGGGCGGCGCGCGCCTTGATGACGGCGGGGGCCCCCGGGGG
>JAFIEB010000079.1 GCA_020832735.1 Oceanicaulis sp. | reverse complement strand
CTACGCTGGACGCCTGAACCGGGGGGCGGCGCGGCGCCCCGCCCGGCCCATGTTTTTTGGCCCCCCCCCCCCCCCGCGGGGCCGCGGGGGCCCAAAAACACGGCGCGCGCCGGGCCCCCCCCCGCCCCCCGGTTCAGGCGTCCAGCGTAGATTAGAAGCTTGCTTCCACGCCGAAGAAGAAGAACCGTCCGCGCGGACCGGCCGGCCAGGCCCGCTCGGTCACGTACGGGAACTCGTCAAACACGTTGTTGACGCCGCCATAGAAGCGGACCGAGTCGTTCAACCGGTACGCGGCGTTGAAGTTGTGGATGAACATCTCCGGCGCCCAGCCGGCGTCGCCGAACAGGGTGTCGATGGTGTCGACTTCCACGCCGCCCAGCGCCTGGCGGCCCACATACTGGGTGTTCCAGCCGAGCGATAGATCGTTGCGGGTCACGCCGAAATTGGCGTTGCCGGCCCAGACCGGGCGGCGCAGCTCTTCCAGGCGATGCGTCACGTCGGTGGGATCAAGCGGGTTGTTGAAGAAGTTCAGGCGCTCCTGCCGGGTGCCGCTGACACCCATGCGGAAGTCCATGTCGCGCCAGGAGAAGCTGTAATTGGCGGCGAAGTCGTAGCCGCGCGCCTGGATGGAGGCGAAGTTCACGAAGGACTGGCGCAGGAAGCGGAAACCGCCGAACTGCGGTGAGCCCGCATCGGTTTCGCGCTCGAACAGGCCGCAGAAGGCGCTGTTCGGGAAGTCGGTGGAGTCATAGCAGCCATCGACGATCTGCTGGGACGTCACGAAGCCGATGCCGTCCTCGATCTCCACATTCCAGTAGTCGAGCGTGAAGTTGAAGCCCGGCAGCACGCGCGGGGTGAACACCAGGCCCAGCGTGATGGTGTCGGCTTTCTCCTCCGACAGGTTGGGGTTGCCGCCCGCCACGCCCGGGAAACGGGCCGAGAGCGGATCGGTGAAGCCAGCCGGCAGGCCCGGCAGGCCGGCGCCGCCCGCCTGGCAGTTCGCCGTGCGCAGCGCCGGATCGGGCGCATTGGCCAGCTCGGCGGCGTCACACGGATCAATCGGCCGGAAGAAGGCCGGGTTGTCCGGACGGAACAGCTCGTCAATGTTGGGCGCGCGGATCGCCTGGGAGACCGTGCCGCGGAAGGAGATGTCCTCCACCGGGGTCCAGATCATGCCCAGCTTCCAGGTCTCGGCCCCGCCGACGGTGGAGTAGTCCGCATAGCGGTAGGCGCCGTCGATGGTCAGCTCTTCGGCCAGCGGCAGGCCGGCCAGGATCGGAACCGACAGCTCCACGAACACGTCGGTGACGTCAAAATTGCCCGAAGAGTTGAAGAACTGGCTGGATGCGTTGAAGCCCAGCGAGCCGTTATCCGACACGTCGGAGATCATCGTGCCCTCGCCGAACGGCGAACCGGCCGGCAGGATGCCCAGACTGACATCGTCCCGGTGCAGGCGGCTGCTCTCGCGGCGGTATTCAATACCGGTCGCGAAGCTGACCGGGCCGGCCGGCAGGGTGAACCAGTTGCCGAAATCACCCGTCAGGAAGCCGCTCAGCACGGTCTGCTCAAGGCGCAGCTCATCGATCGTGGTCGTGGTGATGAAGTCAACCGCGTCCTGGCTGATCGCGTTGGGACCGCCCCAGATATTGGCCGGACGGCACTGACCGTCGCCGGGTGTGAAGGTGAAGAAGCCCGGGTCGAAATCAGGGATGCCGAAGATCGTGGTCGGCGGCACCGCAGTGGGGTCCAGATCAGACCGGCAGACCGGGTTGCCGTTCGCGTCGGCCACCACGTCAATGGCGGCGAAGAAGCGGTCCAGCAGAACCGTGTTGCGGAATTTGGAGGTGTTGGTGAACTGGCCGAAATTGGCCGCCACTTCCCAGCTCCAGCCATTGTCGAGGTCGCCTTGAAGGCCGGCCACCACGCGATAGGTGTCGCGGGTGTACTGGTTCACATTGGGACCCAGGTCCGTGGGGTCGCGGGTGATGAACAGGCCGCCGGTCTGCTGGGCCAGGCCCTGCAGTTCCTGGGGCAGGAACGGGTTGTCCGGCGCCCCGTAGAGCAGGTCGTAGAAGGTATTCAGCGGCGTGCCGCGCTGGGTCACCGACTGGGACGCCTTGAACTCGAAGAAGGCGCGCGTGTTGGCTGTGATGTCATAGCGCGCATTCAGGTTGGCCGTGACCCGCTCGGTCTGGGGGATGAGGTGGGTGAGGTCGAAAACGTCCTCGATCCCGTCTCCGCCGAACTGGTTGAAACTGCCCGCGATCAGGCCGTCGCGATAGGGGCGCACGCTGCCGTCTTCATTGACGACCCAGCACCCGCCCGCGAAGCCGAACGAACCGGTGCCTGCCAGCGAGTTGTTCCAGCCCACGAAGGACTCAAGGCAGTCGTCAATGCCGCTGCTATTGGTGTCGATACCCGGCGCCAAACCAAAGTTGCCCGGAGAGATCACGCCGCGCCGCGACGAGATGGAGAAGTTCGGCTGGGGCAGAATGGCGCGCGAAGGCGAGGTGGCGCGCCGCTCGATCAGCGCCAGTTCGGCTGCACTGAGATCATTGACCGTCAGATTGGTGCCGAAGGTGGCGTTGTACTGGTTGATGAAGGCCTGGGCCGAGGCCGGGATCAGGAAACCGATCGGATAGCGGCCCGTCTGCTGGAAATTGTAGAAATTGCCGAACAGCGGCGTGGAGCCGGTGATGTCGCCATGCTGGAAGCGCAGGGCCGGGTTCGCCATCCCGCGCGACAGGCCGTTATTGGCCGACCACGGGCGGTCGCCGAAACGCAGGACGGAATCATAGGTGTAGTCGAGCGCGAAGGTCACATTGCCGCGGCCCTCGTGGAAGTTCTTGCCCCACAGGCCCTGGAAGGAGGCGTTCTCGGCGTCGCCGCGGCTGGAGATGCCAAAGCGCACGTCATACTGCTGGCCCTCGAAGTCATCACGCAGAATGAAGTTCACCACACCTGTCACAGCGTCCGAGCCGTAGATGGCCGAGGCGCCGCCGGTGAGCACTTCGACCCGCTCGACCAGACCGCGCGGGATGGAGCCGATATCCACCGCCTGTTCGCCCTCGAAACTGGCCACATGACGGCGGCCATTGACCAGGGTCAGGGTGCGCACGCTGCCCAGGCCGCGCAGGTTCAGGGCGTTGGCGCCCGTCAGCGATTGCTCGGCTGTGGTGGAGGCCAGCAGGGCCGGGATGCGGTTGACCACGTCGGCCAGGCTGATCTCGCCGGACAACTGCAGCGCTTCGGCATCAAGGGATTGAACCGGGACGGGCGAGGCGAGGTTGGGATCGCGGGCAATGCGCGAGCCGGTGACCAGAACCACGTCGTCGGCGCGCTGAGCGGCGGGCGCGTCTTCTTCCTGCGCCAGCGCCAGACCGGGCGCGGCCGCTACGGCCAGTGCGAGGCTTGAACCACCGGCGAGCAGCCGGGAAACGTGTTTGAAGCGAGTGAACATAATGCCGATCCCCTATGTTGCATTCATTTCCGGGCGTGCTGACCAGCCGTCAGAACCCTGTCCGTCATGGTGCGCCGCATTGCGATTGCTGCGCCGCACCATAGCGAACATTACAAAAGATTATGAGTTTGACGCCCCCTCGTGTGGCGATTTCCGCCCGGATTTGTAAAATTGCGATATGGGCGTAACAATTTTGCTACACTTGTTCGCAGCGTTCCGGTCATGAATCTAATTCGCCGCCATGTCCCCGGTTGGGCGGGAAGCATCAATTGAATGAGGGCTTTAAGTTGTTTCCTCCTGTTTGCTGGCCGCGCTGGGCTCTGGCTGTCGCGGGCGTCATGGCCGCCGGATGGGCGCTTCCGGGGTGCGCCGCGCCGTCCGTTGAGGAAGGAGACGCCTGGCAGGTGAGGCTCGAATCGATTCTGGAAATGGACGGCGCGCGCGCCCCCGGCGCAGCCATCGCCATCGTGCGCGAAGGCGAGGTGTTGTGGGCTGAAGCGGCGGGGGCGGCGGCGTTTGATGTGTCCGGGCGCAATCCCGAGCGCGCGCTCACGCCCCGGACGCGTGTGCGCGCCGCGTCGATATCCAAGCTGGCGGTGGCGCTGACAGCCGGCGCCATGGCGCGGGAGGGGCTGGTTGATCTGGATGCGCCGGTCGCGCCATCGCTGGAGTTCGTGCTGCGCCATCCACAGGCGCCCCAAGCGCCGGTCAGCTTGCGGCAGCTCCTGTCGCATACCGCAGGCGTCTGCGATCCTTCGCGCTACTGGGCCGAGCTGGGCGAGGATTTCGGCGCCATGTTCGAAGACGCCTGGTGCGCCCATGCGCCGGGCGAGGCCTTCACCTACTCCAATCTGGGTTACGGGCTCATCGCCACGGTCCTGGAAGCGGTGAGCGGCGAGCGTTTCGACTCGCTGACCAGGCGCTATGCGCTCGACCCGGCCGGTCTTTCAGGCGCGGGTTTCAACTGGTCAGGCGTGGAGCGTCCGGCCCGCCTTGAGGGCGGCGCGCTGCACCGCTGGATCGACGGCGCCTGGCGGGTGCAGATCGACAGCGCGGCCATGCTGTCGGGCGACGGTCCGGTGGTGCTGGTGCTGCCCGGCCATGCGCTGGAGGACTACGAACCGGGCGCCAACGGCTCGCTGTTCTCTCCCCAGGGCGGGTTGCGGGCCAATGTGATCGAGCTGGCCCTGCTGGCCGAAGCCTTCGCGCCGCGCGGGCCCGGGGCGGCGCTGGCCGAGCCGGTCTGGCGCGGCCAGGGCGGTCCGGGCATCCGCGCCTGGGGTTCGGGGCCGCAAATTCTGGAGCCGGGCCAGATTCCCGGCCGGCCCGGGCTGAGCGCAGTGGGCCTTCCGGGAGATGCCTGGGGCTTTTTCGGCGGCGCCTGGTATATGCCTGAGCTTAACGCATCCATCGCCTATTTCGTGACCGGCGAGGACCCGGAAGAGCCCAAACCCTATGATCCCGTCAGCGGTCTGACGCAGGGTGAAACCGCGCTTGTGAAACTGGCGCTGGACTGGCTGGACGCGCACGGCGGCGCGCCGGGCTGATCCTGGCCCGGCCAATTCGCGTGACAGGCTGATGACCGGGATATAAGACCGGCTTTCTCGCGCTTTTGTTCCTGGACGGAAACATATGGACCGGATCGACGCCCTTCGCCTGTTCTCGGCTGTGGCCGAGCTGGAGAGTTTCACCCGTGCGGCTGAACGGCTGGGCCTGACGCCGGGCGCGGCGTCCAAGCAGATCGCGGCGTTGGAAGAGCGCATGCAGGCACGGCTCCTGGAGCGGACCACCCGGTCTGTGCGCCTGACCGACGCCGGGCGCGCCCTGCTGGAGCGGGTGCGTCCCTGGCTGATGGAATATGACGCCATCGAGACGGGCCTGGCCGCTGAGCAGGCCGCGGCCGCGGGCGTTCTGCGCATCTCCGCGCCGGTGGATTTCGGCGCCCACAAGCTGATCGAGCCGGTCACCGCCTTCATGACCCGCTGGCCGGCGGTGGAGGTGCGTCTGGAGATGACCGACCGGATGGTCGATCTGGTTGACGAGGGTTATGACCTCGGCGTGCGGCTGGGCCATCTCAACGATTCCAGCCTGATCGCGCGCCGCCTGGCGGCTGCGCCCATGTCGCTGGTGGCCGGGCCGTCCTATCTGGAAGCGGCCGGCGCGCCTGCGCACCCGTCTGATCTGTCGCGCCATGACTGCATCATCGACCGCAACCGGCCCGCGCCCATGCTCTGGCGCTTCCAGCGCGGCGCGGATGTGGCCGAGGCGAAGGTGGCCGGGCGCCTCTCGCTCAACGGCGCCAAGGCGGCGGTGTGCGCCGCCGCCGCCGGGGCGGGGATCGCCTGTACGCCCGAATGGGCCGCGCGCGAGGCGATCGATTCAGGCGCCGTCACCGAGATTTTGAAGGACTGGACGCCGGAAGGCCGCGATCTGTGGGCGGTGTTCCCCTCCAACCGCTATCTCGCCCAGCGCGTGCGCCTGTTCGTCGATCACCTGGCCGACTGGTTCAAGACCGGCCTGTGCCCGCGCGAGGCGGCCTGAGGGGCTTTAGTCGAAATCCTGCGCCAGCTTTTCGTGAAACTCGCGCCGGAACGCATCGAAGCGGTGCTCCTCGATGGCGTCGCGCATGCGCGCAGTCAGCGACTGGAAATACGCGGTGTTGTGCCAGGACAGCAGCATGGACCCCAGATACTCGTTCGCCTTCACCAGATGGTGCAGATAGGCGCGCGAATAATCCCGGCTCGCCGGACAGTCCGAGGTTTCGTCCAGCGGGCGGGGGTCTTCGGCGAAGCGGGCGTTTTTCAGATTAACCGGGCCGTTATCGCTCCAGGCCTGTCCGTGGCGCCCTGAGCGGGTGGGCAGAACGCAGTCGAACATGTCGATCCCGCGCGCCACCGCCTCCACCAGATCCACCGGCTTGCCCACGCCCATGAGGTAGCGCGGCCGGTCGGAGGGCAGAAACAGCGTGGTGGCGTCGAGTACCTTGCACATCATCTCAAAGCCCTCGCCGACGGCCAGCCCGCCCACGGCGTAGCCGTCAAACCCGATGCGCTTGAGTCCCTCGGCGCTGTCGCGGCGCAGATCGTCATAGACCGACCCCTGCACAATGCCGAAAATCGCCTGGTCCTTGCGCTCGCCAAAGGCGTCGCGCGAGCGCTGGGCCCAGCGCAGCGACCCCTCCATTGCCCGCGCCGCCCCGTCGCGCTCGCACGGGTAGGGCGTGCATTCATCAAGCTGCATGGAGATGTCGGCGCCCAGAAGATCGGCCTGGATTTCGATGGAGCGTTCCGGGGTGAGATGGTGCGACGACCCGTCGATATGGCTTTTGAAGGTGACGCCTTCCTCCACCAGCTTGCGCAGGCCCGACAATGACCAGACCTGGAAGCCGCCGGAGTCGGTCAGGATCGGCCCGTCCCAGCGCATGAAGGCGTGAAGGCCGCCCAGCCTTTTGACCCGCTCCGCGCCGGGGCGCAGCATCAGATGATAGGTATTGCCCAGAATGATGCCGGCGCCGGCATCGCGCACCTGTTCAGGATACAGCGCCTTCACCGTGGCGGCGGTGCCCACGGGCATGAAGGCGGGCGTGGGGATGTCGCCGCGCGGCGTTTTCAACACCCCGGTGCGGGCGCCGCCATCGACGGCGAGGAGTTTGAAGGGGAAACTGGTCATGGGCGTCCGGTTATCAGGTGGCGGAGAGATTGGCTAATGAGCTGGGAAGACGAAATCAGCGAATTGCGCAAGCGTCAGGCGCTGGCGCGCGGCATGGGCGGGCCGGAGAAACTGGCGCGCCAGAAGGCGGCGGGCCGGCTGAATGTGCGCGAACGCCTCGATTTATTGCTCGATCCGGGCAGCTTCCGCGAGATCGGATCCATCACCGGCACGGCGCAGACGGCAGAGGACGGCAGCCTCTCCGGCTTCACCCCGGCCAATTGCGTGTTCGGGCGCGGCCAGATTGGCGGGCGCACCATCGCGGTGGTGGCTGACGATTTCACGGTGCGCGGCGGCGCGGCGGATGCGGCGATCATTGAAAAGCAGATCCAGGCTGAAACCATGGCCGGTGAGCTCGGCCTGCCGCTGATCCGTCTGATCGAGGGCACGGGCGGGGGCGGGTCGGTGAAGTCGATCCTGGACATGGGCGCCAGCTATGTGCCGTTCAATCCCGGCTGGGACCAGGTCGCGGCCAATCTGGAGCGCGTGCCGGTGGTGTCTCTGGCGCTGGGCCCGGTGGCGGGCCTCGGCGCGGCGCGGGCGGTGTCCAGCCATTACTGCGTCATGGTAAAGGGCCAGTCCCAGATGTTCATCGCCGGCCCGCCCGTGGTGGCGGGCATTGGCGAAACGGTCACCAAGGAAGAGCTGGGCGGCGCCGACATCCAGCTTGCCGCCGGCGCCGCCGATGACGCCTACGCCAGCGAGGCCGACGCCATGGAGGCCGCGCGCTGGTTCCTGTCCTACCTGCCCGACCGGGCCGGCGAGGCCGCGCCGCGCGGCGCCGTCACGGACGATCCCGCGCGCGCCGATCCGTCCCTGCGCGCCATCATCCCGCGCGACCGGCGCTATGGCTATGACATGCGCGCCATCCTCGCCAGCGTGTGCGATGGCTCAAGCGTGTTCGAGATGGGCCGCCATTTCGGCTCCAGCGTGATCACCGCGCTGGCGCGCCTGGATGGCTGGCCGGTGGCGGTGCTGGCCAGCAATCCCAATGTCTATGGCGGCGGCTGGACGGCCGAGGCCGCCCAGAAGGTCACGCGCTTTGTCGACTTGGCCGAAACCTTCCGCCTGCCGGTGGTGCACTTTGTGGACATTCCGGGCTTCGTGATCGGCGCGCGCGCGGAACGCGCCGGCACGATACGCCACGGCGCGCGGGCGCTCAGCGCCATCTATCAGGCCAGCGTGCCCTGGTGCACCATCCTGATCCGCAAGGCGTTCGGCGTGGCCGGCGCGGCGATGATGGACCACACCCGCTTCCGCTACCGCTATGCCTGGCCGTCGGGCGACTGGGGATCATTGCCGCTGGAGGGCGGGGTGGAGGCCGCGTTCAAGGCGGCGCTGGAGCAATCTGACGACCCCGCCGCCATGAAGGCCGATCTCTCCGCGCGCATGCGCGATCTGGCTTCACCCTTCCGCACCGCCGAGCGTTTCTGGATCGAGGAGATTATCGACCCGGCCGAATCGCGCGCTGTGCTCACCGAGTTCGCACGCCTGAGCGCGCCCTTGAGGACGAAGATTGCGCCACAATCGCGCTACAGGCCGTAACCTGCATGGAAAAATTCAATTTCTCCCTTATGTAACAAGTCGTTAACCGCGCGCTCCGCATGAATTGTTTCAGCTGCGATCCGGCGGTTCAGTGGAGCATGGTATGAATAAGGACGATCTCGTCACCCGTTTCGAATTCTTGGATTTCACCTCTGAAGACCGGGCGTGCCTGAAGGCGGTCAAACCCGTTGTCGATGCGGCGCTGCCGGACATCCTGGACTCGTTCTATGCAGACATTGCGCGCCATGAAACGGTCAGCGTGTTGTTTAAAGATGAGGCGATGCGCGTACATGCGCGCCAGAAACAGATTGAGCACTGGTCGCTGATTTGCGGGGCGCGTTTCGATGCTGACTATCTCGCATCGGTCAAGCGCATCGGCGAAGCGCATGCGCGCCTGGGGCTGGCGCCGGAATGGTATTTCGGGGGCTACGCCAAACTCGTGTCCGGCCTGATCAAGGCCATCACTGATGCTCATCTGTCACGCACGGTGATGTTCGGAACCGGAAAGGTCAGGCAATCACTGGCGGGCGACCTTGATACGGTGATCAAGGCGGCCATGCTGGACATGGATTTGTGCATTTCCACGATCGAGGCCTGCGCTGAACAGGACAAGCAGGCCGAGCGCGAACGCCTGGCCGATGAATTCCAGCAAACGGTTTCGGCCATTGTGGAGGAGGTCGCGTCGGCATCCGGAAAGCTCGCTGACACCGCCCGCGCTCTGTCTGGAACCGCAGATGCGACCTCGGAGAAATCCGCCACGGTCGCCGCAGCGGCCGAGCAGGCGACGGTGACAGCCCAGACGGTCGCCTCGGCCGCGCATCAGCTGACCGGCGCCATCACTGAAATCGCCAGCCGCGCCACAGAGGCGGCGAGCGGCGCCGCTACGGCGCAATCCAGGGCGCAGGAAACCGGTCACACCATGTCGCAGCTGGAGCAAGCGGCTGAAAAGATCGGCGAGATCGTCAATCTGATCGAGTCGGTGGCTGAGCAGACCAACCTTCTGGCCCTGAACGCCACCATCGAAGCCGCCCGCGCGGGCGAGGCGGGCAAGGGCTTCGCCGTGGTCGCCAGCGAGGTGAAATCACTGGCAGCCCAGACCGCAAAGGCCACCGAGGACATCTCCTCCCAGATCGCCCATGTTCAGGGCGCCGTGCGTGAGGCCGTGACGGCCATCGGCGAGGTTTCCGGCGCCATCGAGCAGGTCAATGGCGTCTCTGCGTCGATTTCGGCGGCGGTCGAAGAGCAGAACGCCGCCACGGCGGAGATCAGCCGCAACACCACCCAGACCGCCGAGAGCACCGGCAGCGTGTCGGAAACCATCAGCGATGTTCTGGCCGGCGCGCGCCAGACCAGCGAGACCGCCGGCGTCCTCGTCGAGGCGTCCGAAGAGCTGGGCCGCCAGGCGGCGGACATGCGCCAGAACGTGGACCGCTTCCTGGCCCATATCCGGGCGGCGTGAGCTAGAACAGGCTGCCCTGACCGGCTGCGGGCGGTTTGGGCTTGGGTTTGGCCTTGCGCGGAGCGGATTTTGGCGGGGGCGGCGCGCCGCCTCCAATGACCGCGCCGCGCTTGGCGTCCTTGAATTCAAGGGTCACCGCGTCGCCGTCCTTCAGGGCGGCGGCGGCCCGCACCAGCTTGCCTTCGGCATTGGTGACAAGCGCAAACCCGCGCGCCAGCACGCCTTCATGCGACACCGAGTTCAGCCGCGCGGCGAGGGCTTGGAGCGTGCGTTCTCTGGCGGTGCGCGCCCGCTTTTCAGCAGGGGCGAGCCGGGCCGCCAGGCTGGCAAGGCGCCGGTTCCTGTCGGCGATGTCGCGCGTCAGGGCTGCGGGCCGCAGGCGCCCGCCCAGCGCGTCGAGCCGGCCCCGGCCCCGCTCCAGACGCAGGCGCAGGGCGCTGTCCAGCTGTCCGGCCGCGTAATCGAGGCGCTGGCGCGCCTCGCCCAGCAGAGCGTCCGGGCGCGGCAAAGCGCGCGCGGCCGAGCGCAGATCGGCGCCCTTGCGGTCCACCAGACGGGTCAGCGACCGGGTCAGGCGCGCGCCCAGCGCGCTGGCGCGCTCGGCCAGCTCCCGGCGCACCGGCACGGCGATCTCTGCGGCGCCCGTGGGCGTGGGCGCGCGCCGGTCGGAGGCGAAATAAATGAGGGTGGTGTCGGTCTCATGGCCCACCGCCGAGATCAGCGGAATGCGCGAGGCGGCCGCCGCGCGCACCACGATCTCCTCGTTGAAGGCCCACAAATCCTCCACCGACCCGCCGCCGCGCGCCACGATCAGCACGTCCGGGACGGGCACGCGCCCGCCAGGCTCCAGCGCGTTGAAGCCTTCAATCGCCGCCGCGATCTGGCCGGCGGCCTGTTCGCCCTGCACCAGCACCGGCCACAGCAGGACATGGACCGGGAAGCGGTCCTCCAGCCGGTGCAGGATATCGCGGATCACCGCGCCGGTGGGCGATGTGACCACGCCAATGACGCGCGGCAGAAAGGGGATGGGGCGTTTGCGCTCGGGCGCGAACAGCCCTTCGGCCGCCAGCGCCTTCTTGCGCGCTTCCAGGAGCGCCATCAGCGCCCCGGCGCCGGCCGGCTCCATCTTCTCGATGATCAGCTGGTATTTCGACCGGCCCGGATAGGTCGACAGGCGCCCCTCGACAATCACCTCCAGCCCCTCCTCGGGGCGGAAGCTCAGGTTCGAGGCGAGGCCCTTCCACATCACCGCATCGATGACCGCGCTCTCATCCTTCATGTCGAGATAGACATGGCCGGACTTGGCGATGATCACCCGCCCCAGCTCCCCGCGCACCCGCACATGCCCATAGGTCTCCTCCACCGTGCGCTTGAGCGACCGGGCGAGCTCGGAGACGGAATATTCGTGCACGTTGGAGGCGGGTTCGGTCATGGTGCGACTCATCAGCGGCCCGGCCAGCCTAGCCCTGGCGCCGCCCCGGCGGAAACCGGGCGCGCACCGCCAGTCGACATCAGCGCTTGCACACCCTATCAGGACGCCCGTCAATCGCCTTCGGAGCATGCCTCATGAACATCCTCATCATCGGGTCTGGCGGGCGCGAGCATGCGCTGGCCTGGAAGATCGCCCAGAGCCCTCTGGCCGAGGTGATCTGGTGCGCGCCGGGCAGTCCGGCCATGGACCAGATCGGGCCGTGCTTTGATGTGGCCGCCGACGATGTGAAGGGTCTGCACGATCTGGCGCTGCAGCTGGAGCCGGACCTGATCGTGATCGGGCCCGAGGCGCCGCTGGCCGGCGGGCTCGCCGACGGGCTGCGCGCGCGCGGGTTTGACGTGTTCGGGCCGGGCGCTGAGGGCGCCAGGCTCGAAGCCTCCAAGGGTTTCGCCAAGGATTTGATGGCGCGCCTCGGCGTACCCACGGCCGCGTACAGAAAAACCCGCGATTTGACCGTGTGCCGGGACTTTTTTACCGGAAATAGCGCGCCTTACGTGCTCAAAGCCGACGGTTTGGCCGGGGGCAAGGGCGTGGTCATTGCGCCTGATATCCACACCGCTATCAACGAAGCCGAAGCGATGTTGTCCGGCAAGTTCGGCGGGGCGGGGGCCGAACTGGTGCTGGAGGAATTCATGCCCGGCGAGGAGGCGAGCGTCTTCGTCCTGACCGATGGTGTGAACCGGCTGACCCTGCCGGCCTGCCAGGATCACAAGCGCCTTCTGGACGGCGATGAGGGGCCCAATACCGGCGGCATGGGCGCCTATGCGCCGGCCCCGGTGATGACGCCGGAACTTTTGAAGGTGGTGGACGAGACCATCGCCGCGCCGGTCATTGACGCGCTGGCGCAGGCCGGCCATCCCTATCAGGGCGTGCTCTATATCGGGCTGATGATCACGCCGGAGGGCCCGAAAGTCGTTGAATTCAATGTGCGTTTCGGCGATCCGGAATGCCAGGTGCTGATGGCGTCTCTGGCCGATGACATCGTGCCGGCCCTGCTGGCTTGCGCCACGGGGGGCATGCCTGCGCGCGATTTCGCCCGGCTCTTGCCCCAGCTTGAGGCGGCGCGCCCGGCGGCCTGCGTGGTGCTGGCCAGCAAGGGCTATCCCGGCACATATGAAAAAGGCTCGGTGATCAAAGGGCTTAACGCCGCAAGCGCGGTGGAGGGCGTGACGGTCTTCCATGCCGGAACCGGCCTGAACGCCGAGGGCGAGTGGATCGCAGCGGGCGGTCGCGTGCTGACCGTCACGGCCACGGCAGACACGCTGGAGCAGGCGGTGTCCCGCGCCTACGAGGCCGTCGATCTCATCGACTGGCCGCAAGGCGTGCATCGGCGCGACATCGCCTGGCGCGCGCTGGCGCCAGGCTAAGTCATTGACGTCAGCGCTTGATCTCGTCCTGGCGGGAGATGATCTTGCTGCACAGGCCGTACTCGACAGCCTCTTTCGCGGTCAGCCAGAAATCACGATCGGTGTCCTTCTCGATGCGCGCAATGGGCTGTCCGGTGGCGTCGGCGAAAATCTGGTTCAGCCGGTCGCGCATCATGCGCATCTCGCGCACCTGGATCTCGATATCGCTGGCCGGTCCGCCTGCGCCGCCTGAGGGTTGGTGCAACAGGAAGCGGGTGTTGGGCAGGCAGTAGCGGTCGTTCTTGTCGGCGGCCACGAAGATCAGCGCGCCTGCGCTGGCCACCCAGCCCGATCCCAGCGCGATCACGCGCGGTTTGATGAACTTCATCGTGTCGTGGATCATGTCGCCCGATTCCACATGTCCGCCGGGCGAGGAGATCACCATCAGGATCGGGTCGTCGGACTTGGCCGCCAGCGCGAACAGCTGGGCGCAGACGCTGCGCGCCACCTTGTCGTTGATGCTCCCGGTGATCAGGATGGTGCGCGCCTCGAACAGCGCCTTGCCGATATAATCCACGGTCTGGGGCGTGTTCTTGTCCTCGCCTTCATCCTCGTCGTCGTCATTGCGAATCAGGCGGTCATCGAACGCATGGGCCATCGCCGGTCCTCGTCATATCAGGGACGCGCGCCCCGAACCGGACGCGCCAGAATTGCCGGTGAAGCCTAGGGCGCACGCCCCGGCGCGGCAAGGCGTCAGCCCAGCGCTTCGAGCTGTGGGCGCAGCTGTTCCAGCAGGGCTGCATCATGTCCGCGCGCGACCAGCGCCACCCCGCGCCTGAGCCCGCCGTCCGGCGCTTCCTCGAACCAGGGATAAGAGCCAAACGAGACGGAGTGATGATCCCCGGCCAGCACGCCCAGCGCCTCGGCGATATCGCCCTCGCGCACGCCCTCCAGGCGCACGGTGACGGCATGGGTGACCGGCCCGCCCTCCAGGCGATGGACCACATCCTCCAGCATGCCGCGCGCGATCTTGGGAACGCCGGCCAGCACGAACACATTTTCGATCTGGAAACCGGGCGCGCCGGTCACCGGATTGGCGATCAGGCTGGCGCCTTCGGGAATGCGCGCCATGCGCAGGCGCGCGGGCGTGATTTCAGTTTCCGAGCGCGCGTACCAGGTTTCCAGAATCGCCAGCGCGTCCGCGCGCACGTCAATGGCGCGGCCGAAAGCCTCGGCCATGCAATCGGCGGTGATGTCGTCGTGCGTGGGGCCTATCCCGCCGGTGGTGAAGACATAGTCATGGGCCGCCGACATCGCGCGCACCGCCTCCACGATCGCAGATGAATCGTCAGAGACGACGCGCGCCTCGCGCACGGGTATGCCTATGGGCTGCAGGAATTCGGCGATCTGCTGCAGATTGGCGTCCCGGGTGCGCCCGGAGAGTATCTCGTCGCCGATCAGCAGAACGCCGGCGCTGACGTCTGGCTTCATGACACCATCCTCACTTGCGGGGGGCGGGAAGGCGATTATGGTCCGCTCATCCCGTTGCGCCAGAGCCGCCGATGCAATTACCGCCCCTGACTGAAGCGCGCCTCTTGCGGCGCTACAAGCGCTTTCTCGCCGACGTGGAGATTCCCGGCGTCGGCTTGGCTGTGGCCCATTGCCCCAATCCTGGCGCCATGACCGGTGTTGCGCCGCGCGGCGCGCGCTGCTGGCTGTCGCGCCATGACAGCCCGGCGCGCAAGCTCGCCTGGACGCTGGAAATCGTTGAAGCCGATAACACGCTGATTGGCATAAATACCAACACCCCCAACGCTCTGGCCGAAGAAGCCATCCATTCCGGCGCGATCGCCGAGCTGACCGGATATGAAAGCGTGCGCCGGGAGGCGCAGTCCGGCGAAGCTTCGCGGATCGATTTCCTGCTGGAGGGCGCAGGCTGGCCGCGCACCTGGGTGGAGGTGAAGAACGTGCATCTGAGCCGACGTCCGGGCCTGGCGGAGTTTCCTGACAGCGTCACGGCGCGCGGCGCGAAGCATCTGGGCGAGCTGGCCGCGCACGCCCGTTCCGGCGAGCGGGCCGTGCAGCTGTTCGTGATCCAGCGCGCCGATTGCGAGCGATTCTCCATCGCCGGCGATATCGATCCGGCTTACGCGACCGCACTGAAAGCGGCTGTCAACGACGGCGTTGAAGTGGCGGCCTATGCCTGTGAGGTGAGCGTTGAGGCGATCACCATCGTCCGTCCGGTGGAGGTCGTGCTGTGAGCGGCCGGGAATGGGATCTGCCAGGCCCATTCGTGCATCGGGTCGCCGCTTCGACCGATGACATCGATATTTTCGGCCACGCCAACAATGCAGCCTATCTGCGCTGGGCTGACGAGACCGCCTGGGCGCACTGGGAAAGCTGCGGCTTCACGCGCCAGGACTGTCTGGATGAGGACCGCGGCATGGCGATTATGCGCACCGAAGCCGATTATCTCGGCCATTGCCGGGACGGCGAGGCGCTCGACTGCGCCGTCTGGATCGCACGCTCCGACGGGCGCCTGCGCGCCGAGCGCTGGTATCAGTTCCGGCGCGCGGGCAGTAGTGAAACAGTGTTTCGCGCCGTGACCCGGCTGGTGTGTTTCCAGCTGTCTACCGGGCGCCCGGCGCGCATGACCGGCCCGTTCGCAACACATTACGCGCCGCCCCGGCCCGTGCTCGCCGCAGCCGCTGACGCGCTCATGACCAAATTGAAACGTTGAGGCGCGCGTTCGCGTTTCTATAGTGCGCGCCGACAATCTGCTGCAGGAGGGGAACCATGCTGCGCAACGCCCTGCTTTCCATTGCTGTTCTCGCAGCATCGGCCTGTTCGCTGACAGCGGCGCCGGAGCCGCGCGCGCTTGAGGTGACGCCTGGCGCGGTGGAGGCCCATATCCGCTTCCTGGCTGATGATCTGATGGAGGGGCGCGAGGCCGGCACGCGCGGCTATGGGCTGGCCGCCAATTATGTCGAGGCCCAGTTCCGCCTGATCGGTCTGGAGCCTGCGGGCGAGGATGGGTATCGCGCGCGCGTGCCCCTGCAGACGCTGACGCCGCTGCCCGAGCATGCCGTATTGGTCATTGACGGGACGGAGAAGGCGCTCGGCCGCGATTTCGTTGTCTCGGCCCATCCGGTTCATGACCACAGCTCGGTCGAGGCTGGAGCGGTGTTCGCCGGATACGGCCTGACGGCGCCGGGGTTGGGGCTGGACGATTATGCCGGGCTCGATCTTGATGGACAGATCGCCGTGGTGCTGGCCGGGACGCCGTCGGGCCTGCCTTCGGATGTGGCGGCGCACCTGAACAATCCGCTTACCAAGATCGAATTCGCTGCCCGCGCCGGTGCGGCGGGCGTGATCATCATTCCGGCCGAGGGGCTGACCCGCTGGTCCTTCCGGCGCCTGGCGCACATGGCGGGACGCGCGTCCATGACAACGGCGGCGGCGGCTGCGCCGGACTCGATCCGGGTGGTCGCTTCGGTCTCGGATGAGACGGCGGCGCACCTGTTCGCCCATGCCCCGCAGGATTTCGCAGACATGGTGGAAACGGCGCGCCGCGGCGAGCCGCTGGAGCGCTTCCCTCTCAATATCGCGGTCGCCCTGTCCCAGGGCACGGAACGCGAAACCGTCCATGACGACAATGTCGCAGGGCTGTTGCCCGGCGCCGATCCGGCGCTGGCCGGGGAAGCGGTGATCGTCACGGCTCACCTTGACCATATCGGCATCTGCCGTCCGATGGAGGATGACCCGATCTGCAATGGCGCGCTGGATAACGCATCAGGCGTCTCGATCATGATCGAGACCGCCCGCGCCCTGGCCGCGGGGCCGGGCCTGGCGCGTCCGGTGGTGTTCATCGCGCTGGCGGCCGAGGAGAAGGGACTTCTGGGCGCAGCGCATATCGCCGCCAATCCGACCCCGGCGATGGGGCGCATGGCCGCCAACGTCAATCTGGACATGCCAGTCATTCTCTATGAGTTCAATGACATGATCGCCTTTGGAGCGGAACACTCCACTCTGGGCGGGCTGGCCGAGGCCGCCGCCGCATCGCGCGGCGTGCGCCTGTCGCCCGACCCTATCCCGGAGCAATCCCTGTTTGTGCGCTCGGATCATTATCACTTTGTCCGCGCTGGCGTGCCCTCGCTCTTCCTGATGACGGGTTTTTCCAGCCCTGATCCCGAGCATGACGAGGGACGCGGCTTCCTGGGTTTTCTGAGCGGCAATTACCACCAGCCGGGCGACGATCTCAGCCAGCCGCTGCGCTTTGATCAGGGCGCCAAGTTCGCCAATATCAATCTGGCGATCATACAGGCCATCGCCAATGCGCCCGAGGCGCCGCGCTGGCATGAGGACAGTTTCTTCGCCGGCGGCCGGTAAATCCGCTCTTCTCCCGGTTTCCCTCCGCGGCGCATTTGAGTATATCAGCGCTGCATCAATCGGAGGCGAGGCGCGTGAACGACGGCGGACTGGATATCGATCTGGACCTGGACATGGATGCCGGCCCGCGCCGCGACGGCCAGATCAAGCTCCATGCGCCCGCCGATTTCGAGGGGATGCGCCAGGCGGGACGCCTGGCGGCGTCGGCGCTGGACATGCTGGTGGACCATGTGCGTCCGGGCGTGACCACCCAGGCGCTCGATGATCTGGTGCGCGAGTATTTCCTGAACCATGGCGCGCGCCCGGCCACCCTGTTCTACAAGGGCTACACCAAGTCCAGCTGCACCTCGATCAATCATGTGGTCTGCCACGGCATACCCAATGAAAAGCCTTTGAAGGACGGGGATATCGTCAACATCGACGTGACCTGCGTGCTCGACGGCTGGCATGGCGACACCAGCCGCATGTTCCCGGTGGGCGAGGTGCGCCGCAAGGCCGAGCGCCTGGTCGAGGTGACCTATGAAGCCATGATGCGCGGCATCGGTGAAATCCGTCCCGGCGCCACGTTCGGGGATATTGGCTGGGCGATCCAGTCCTATGCCGAGAGCCAGCGTTGTTCAGTGGTGCGTGATTTCTGCGGTCACGGCATCGGGCGGCTGTTCCACGACGCGCCCAACGTGCTGCATTTCGGAGAGCCCGGTTATGGCCCGGTGCTGGAAGAGGGCATGTTCTTCACCGTGGAGCCCATGCTCAACGCCGGCAAGCCGGGCGTGAAAGTGCTCGGCGACGGCTGGACAGCAGTGACCCGCGACAAATCCCTCTCGGCCCAGTTCGAGCACACGGTCGGCGTGACGGCCGATGGCGTGGAGATTTTCACCCGCTCGCCCAAGGGGCTGGACTGTCCGCCCTGGGGCTGAGGCGCCCGCCTCAATAGCCCTGCGCGGCGCCGTCCGTGCGCATTTCGCTGGCGCCGTGCAGGACGCCGGTGCGCGGGTCGCGCCAGATCGCCTGATAGCCGCCAAACGACCGGTCTCCGGGCCGGATCACATGACCGCGCGCGGCCAGCTCGGCGCGCACATCGTCCGGCACGCCGCGCTCCACGAACACCTCGCCCAGACCGGCGACATCACCGATCCGGCCGGTTTCGGGGCTGGAGCCGTCATGGCGCCAACGCGCCGCGTCGCCGGCCTCCTGAATATTCAGGCCGAAATCGAGCATGTTGACCAGGATCTGCACATGGCCCTGGGGCTGCATGGAGCCGCCCATCACGCCAAAGCTCATCACGCCTTGCCCGTCGCGGGTCACCATGGCCGGGATGATGGTGTGGAAGGGCAGCTTGCCCGGCGCATAGGCGTTGGGGTGGTCGGGATCGAGGCTGAACAGCTCGCCGCGGTTCTGCAGCATGAAGCCCAGCCCGTCGGGCACCAGGCCCGAGCCCATGCCGCGGAAGTTCGACTGGATCAGCGACACCATCATGCCGCTGGAATCGGCCACCGTCAGATAGGTCGTGTCAGCGGTTTCCAGGATCGCCGGATCGCCGTGGGCGACGGTGTCCATCGCGCGGTCCATGGAGATCAGGGCGCGGCGCGCATCGGCGTAGTCATCGGTCAGCAGCGCGCGCGCATCAATGTCCATGAAGGCGGGGTCGGCGTAGAAGCGCGCCCGGTCCTCGAACGCCAGGCGCTTGGCCTCGATCATCACATGCAGGGCGTCGGCGCTCATGAAACCCATGCCCGCGAGGTCATAGTCCTCAAGGATGTTCAGCATCTGAAGCGCGGCGATCCCCTGTCCCTGGGGCGGCAATTCCCACACGTCATAGCCCCGGTAATTCACGCTCAGCGGCTCGATCCAGTCAGACCTGTGCGCAGCCAGATCTTCGGCATTCAGCCAACCGCCAATCCTGCGCATATAGGCGTCGATGGTCTCAGCGATCTCACCCTCGTAATACGCGTCGCGTCCGCCTTCGGCGAGCAGGCGGTAGGTGCGCGCGAGATCGCGGTTACGGAACATCTCGCCTTCCACCGGGGCGGCGCCTTCGGGCGTGTAATAGGTGGCCCGTGCGTTCTCCAGCTCTTCAATCTGACCATCGGCGTGGCGCTGTTCCAGGATGCGCATATTGCGCGCCCAGTAAAACGCGATGGTTTTGGAGACCGGGAAGCCCTCCTCGGCGTAACGGATGGCCGGGGCGAGCACGTCGCTCATGGGCAGGCGCCCGAAGCGTTCGTGCAGCGCAAACCAGCCGCCCACGGCGCCCGGCACCGAGACGGCCATGGCGCCCAGCGGCGGAATGGCGCCGGCTTCGCCAGAGCGCTCCACCACCGTCTCGAAACTCAGCGACATGGGCGAGCGCCCGGCGGCGTTCAGTCCGTGGACTTCACCGGTTTCGGGATCCCAGACAATGGCGAACAGATCGCCGCCAATACCGTTGCCCACCGGCTCCATCAGGCCCAGGGCGGCGTTCGCCGCGATGGCGGCGTCCACCGCGCTGCCGCCGGCTTTAAGGATCTCCAGCGCGGCCTGGGTCGCCAGCGGCTGTGAAGTGGCGGCCATGCCGTTGCGCGCGATGACGGGCGAGCGCCCCGAGAAGTGATCGCCGGTGACGCGCTCACCGGGATGGAAGGTCTGGGCGCCGGCCATGTCGCCGAAGATTGAAAAGCTCATGGCGGCGGCCCCTGCAGCGATCATGCGGATCATGGCGAATGCTCCTCCCCTGGCCGCGCCGGTTCAGGCTGGCGCGGATTTGCGAGGCAGTAGATAGCCCTGGGCCGCTGCGATCAAGGCCGCGCCCGCTCAGCGCCCGTCGTCTTCGGGCTCCGGTTCCGGCTCGGGCCGTGGTTGGGGCCGGCGTCCCAGCACGCCTTCCAGCAAGCGCCGGGCGGGGTCGTCGCGGGTCTCTTCTTCGCCGTTCTCACCCTCGCGCTGACGCCCGGTGAGAGCATCGCGCAAGGCGCCGGCGGCGGCGTCACGGGCCACGTCCTCAAGGCGCCGGCCATCGGTCAGGGCCTGACCGGCTTGGCCGCCGATCAGCGACCCGGCGCGCAGGCGCACCAGATCGCGTGCGACGGCCTCCAGGTCCACAGACACCGCCACGTCATTGAACCCGCCGCGGATACGCACCGGCACTGCGAGGCCCTGCAGATCGGTTTCCCCGCCCTGACCAGCGAGTGTTTGCACGGCGCGCGGGGTAAGGCGGTAATCGATCCTCTGTTCGGCCAGATTGAGCGTGCCGGCGCCTTCCACCCGCAAAAGCGGGCTCAGCATGGTCAGATCAAGGTTCTGGGCCACGCCCTGGCGCACGTTGAACGAGCCGGTCAACGCCGAGAAATCGGTCTGCTGGGTTTCGGCGAAGCCCGAGGGCAGCGAGCCGGTCTGAATCGCCTGCTGCACCGTACGGATCACCTGGGCGAGATTGACCCCGACAATGGCGCCGTCGGCGAAGTTGAAGCTGCCGGTTCCGTCCAGCGAGCGCATCAGCGCAGCCGGGCTGGCGCCGGTTCCGTTCAGGTCGAGTTGCAGCCGGCCAAGCCCTTGCAGCCGGTCGAATCCGGCCGCCGCGTTCAGGAAGGGCAGGGCCTCCAGCGCCGCGATGTCCGCTGCGATGGAGTAGCGCGGGGTGCGCTGGCGCGCATTGACCGCGACAGTCACCACGCCCTGTCCGCCATAGAGCCGGAAATCGGTCAGACGGGCGGTGAGAAGGGCGTTGTCCAGAGTGACGGCCAGATTGACATTCTCCGCCTCGATGTCGCGCGCCTTGAACCGGTCGGCGCGCACGTCGAGACGCGCATCCACCGTGCTCAGCGCCGTCAGATCGATGCGGTCATCGCTCCAGGGGCCGAGCCCTCCTCCGCCCGCCTGGCCGGAAGGCGCCGGCTCTTCGGCCGGGATGTAGGGGGTGATGTCCAGATCAGCGGCGCGCAGGCTGCCGGTGATGAGGGGCCGCGCGCGCTCATAGTCGAGCGTCAGGGCGCCATTGGCGCGGATGGCGTCAAACACGATGGCGGCGTCGGTGAGCGCCAGGCGTCCCGGCGTGCCAGCCACATCGGCCTCGGCGGCGAAGCGGCGGAACACAGGACCCTCCGGCAGCTCGGTGCCCAGAAAGCGCGCCAAAGCGGGCAGGGGCAGGTCCACCGACGTGCGCCCGTCAAAGCTCAACGCCTCGCCTTCCAGGAACCGCCCGTCAAAGCTGAGATCGGCGAGCGCGCCGGTCATCTCCAGCCGGAGGGCGGTCTCGGCCCCTTCGAAAAACCCGCGCAGCGAGCCCAGTTCGGCGTTGAAGCGCATGGGCCGGCCATCGGCGCTGAGCGCCCCGCTCAAGCGCACAGGCGCATCCACCGATGGCAGATCAACGGTCAGGTCCAGTCCCTCGATCCGCCGGGTCTGGCCGGGATCGCGGTAAAACACCGATCCGTTCTCGATGCGCACATCGCCGAACGCCGCCTCGAACGGCAGGGCGCCAGGCCGCCGCACGAAGCCTTCCCCGGCGCTGCGGGCGGGCGCGGTCTCGCGCGGCGCGCCCAGCGTCCAGTTATTGCCGTCACGGCGCGATTCCAGCCGTATCACCGGCTCGACAAGCACGAATTCCCCGATCTCGATGCGCCGGGAGATGAGAGGCCCCCACGCCAGTGTGGCGCGCAACTCGCTCATTTGCGCCAGAGGCTCGTCGCCGAAGCCGGGCGCATTGGCGATCGAGGCGTCCCGCGCACGCACCTGAAGCTGTGGAAACACCCTCAGCTCCACTTCGCCGGCCAGGCGCACCTCCCGGTTGATGGCCGCGCTCGCCTCGGCGCTGACACGGTCGCGCAGCCATTCTGAAGAGATGAGGGCGGGCAGCGCCAGAGCGGCGCCCGCGATCAGCCCGGCGAGGAGCAGAAGAATGATAAGCAAAGTGCGCATGACAAGGCGTCTCCGTCAGGGGGCTTCTAACGCCGACTCTGGTTTGCGCCAGCGCCCGGGTGTGAGATGATGATTAACGAAAGCGCGCGGCGTTTCCATGGCGAATTTTGTGAAAATCGCCAGCCGCGCGACGTGATGGCGCTGATTCAGAAAGGAACAGCTATGCTTAGCCAATCAGAATTCGACGCCCTGCCGAAAGTGCGCATGGGCCGGCGCGAACTGCTTGCAGGTCTGGCGGCGGGAACGGTCTTTCCTTTCGCCGCTTCAGGCTGCACGGCGGAGAATCCGGCCCTGGGACGGCGCCAGCTGATGCTGGTCTCTGACGACCAGATCGCCCAGCTGTCGGACCAGACCTGGCAAGCGGCGCGCCAGCGCGAGCGGGTCAGCAATGATCCGGCCATGCGCCGTCAGGCAAACCGGGTCGGCTCGCGCATCGCCAACGCGTCGGGCATGAGCCAGCACGACTGGGAATTCGTGGTGTTCGATTCCGACGAGGTGAACGCCTGGGTGCTGCCCAACGGCAAGGTCGGCCTGTATCGCGGGCTGCTGGAGACCACGCGCAATGATGACCAGCTGGCGACCGTGATCGGCCACGAAGCCGGACACGTGGCCGGGCGCCACGCACAGGAGCGAGCGTCCCAGCAGATGGCCGCAGGCCTGGCCACTGGCCTGGCCGCCGTGGCGCTTGAGCAGACGGACACCCAGAACGCCGGCGCCTGGGCGGGCGTGCTTGGCGCGGGGCTGACTTTCGGCGTGCTGCTGCCCTATTCGCGCCGCCACGAGATGGAGGCGGACCGGCTGGGCGTGGATTACATGGCCCGCGCCAATTACCGGCCTAGCGAGTCGGTGGTGTTCTGGGAATCCATGATGGCGCAATCGGGCCGCGGCGCGCCCCCGGCCTTCCTGTCCACCCACCCGTCTGATCAGGACCGGATGAACGCCCTTAACGCTCACATGCGCAGCCAGGGATACGCCTGAGTCAGGCAGTGCATGCGGGCCGCGTGCGGGTCTTGCGCCAGTCGCACGGCGGAGCTAGTTTCCGCGCCCTGCGGAGAGCGGCTTGTCCGCGCTCCGCGCGCCCGCATGGCGCGCCGCCTTAGCTCAGTTGGTTAGAGCGCTAGATTGTGGATCTAGAGGTCCCCCGTTCGAGCCGGGGAGGCGGTACCATGCGTGTGTGAGAGCTCTCACGCCCCGGGTTTTCCACATCAGATATGCGTCTATTCGCATCCCGTGGCTTCGCCCGCGTTAACCTTTCGGTCACACTCCGCCGGCTGGAGAGCTTCAGCGCGCCGAGTCGCGCTGGCAGGGGCGGGAGACAAGACATGGCGCGGTTGAGTGAGGACGGGGCGGCGCGTTTCGTCATTCTGGACGGCGATCAGCTCTACGACGCCAGTGAAATCGACCGGATCTGCGCACGTCACGGCGTGCCCGACGCACATCGCGGAACGCTCTGGCGCACTCTGGAGACAGCTGGCCGCGCGCTGCTCGATCAGCGCCGCCTTCAGACCACGCCGGTCCAGCTTGCCCGCATCAAACAGGACCTGCAGCTGGGCTTGCGTCTGACCAGCCAACTGGCGGGGCTGGCCCCGCGGGCCGGACAGTGCGGGGGCGATCAGGCCAGCGCCACGCTCAGCCGGGGCCATCTGGCCGCCTTGCGCGAGGGCGAGCGGCGCGCCGGCTCGGGCGCGGGGGCCGGCTCCCGCCTGGAAGAGGCTCACGACACCCTTGCCTGGCTGGCGGGCGTGTACGAGCAGGCCATCGAGGCGTGCACGCGCGTCCAGCGCGACGGGCAGGATCCCGAGAGCGCCTGGCGCGCGGCCGTGACGCGGTTCTACACCCGTACGCTGGCGCGTTCATGGACCGATGACGGCGGTGCGGCGGGCGAGCGCTTCCTGGCCGATTGCCGCGCAGTGCTGGACGGGGATGGCGCCGCAGCGCCCGCTCTCAGCCTGGCGGCGACCTAATCGCGTTTGAGCATGCGCCCTTTCATCACGGCCTGATCGCCAAAGCGCGCGCGCGCTGCATCCATGGCGCGCTCTGCGGCGGCCCGGCGCAGAGCGCCTGGATCAGCCAGATCGCCCGCATCGCCTGCCGCCGGCGTCAGATCGCTATAGCCCGCGCCGATCAGCCGGTAGCGCACGCCGGCAGGCTCGCTCTCAAGCAGGTCACAGGCATGGCGGAACAGGGTGTCGGTCAATTGTGCAGGCGCATGCAGTGTGCGCCTGCGGGTCACGGTGCGGAACTGCTCGGTCTTGAGCTTGAGCGTCACCACCCGGCCCGCCACGGCGTGCGCCTTCATCCGGTCGGCGACTTTCACGCACAACGGCCAGAGGCGGTCCTTGAGCGTTTGCTTGCAGGCGACATCATCCTCGAACGTGGTTTCCGCTGACACCGATTTGCGCTCGCGCCCGGGATTGACGCTCCGGGCGTCCTCCCCGCGCGCCAGGCGCAGAAGCCGCCAGCCGGTTTCGCCGTGGCGCGCCAGGAGCTCGCGTTCGGGCCGGGCGAGCACGTCGGCCAGGGTTTTCAGCCCGTCTGATTCCAGCTTGCGCGCCGTGGCCGGCCCGACGCCATAGACCGCCGACACTTTCAGGGCCTGCAGAAAGGCGGGCGCCTCGCTGCGGCCGATCACGGCGAAACCGTTGGGCTTGTCGAGTTCGGATGCGGTCTTGGCGAGAAATTTGTTGAAGCTGAGCCCCACCGATACGGTTACGCCCACCTCATCACGGATCGCGCGCTGCAGGCGCAGCAAGGTCAGCGCCGGGGGCGCGCCATGGAGGCGGGCCGTACCCGTCAGATCCATGAAGGCTTCATCGATGGACAGCGGCTCCACCAGAGGGGTGACGGCCTGCATCATCTCGCGGATGCGCTTGCCCTCGGCGGCGTAGACATCCATGCGCGGCCGGATCACCACGGCGTCAGGGCAGGCTTTGACCGCCTTGAACATCGGCATGGCCGAGCGCACGCCATACAGACGGGCGATATAGCAGCACGTGGCCGCCACGCCGCGCGTTCCGCCGCCCACGATCACCGGCTTGTGCGCCAGGGAGGGGTCATCGCGCTTCTCGATGGCGGCGTAGAAGGCGTCGCAATCGATATGCGCGATGGAGAGGGCGTCCAGCTCCTCATGGCGCAGCACCTGGGCCGCGCCGCAGGCCGGGCAGGCGGGATCGTCCGCGCGCACCGGCGCAAGGCATTTGCGGCAATATCCGGACGCGCTCATGCCGGCCACAACCAGGCTGCGCCGCGCACGCCCGATGAATCGCCATGCTGATTGCGGCGTATGCGGGTGACCGGCTCGTCAGTGAACGCCCACGGCGCCAACGCGTGCTCCAGCCGTTCAGGCAGGCCGGGCAGGTTGGAGAGCCCGCCGCCCAGGACGATCACCTCCGGATCGATGATATTGACCACGCTGGACAGGGCGCGCGCCAGACGTCCGGCATGCCGGTCAAGGCTGGCGCGGGCGGATGCATCGCCCGCTTCGGCGGCGGCCGCGATCGCCTCGGCGGTCAGAGCCTGGCCTGTGGTTCTGTGATGGTCGGCGGCGAGCCCGGGGCCTGAGCACCAGGTCTCCACGCATCCGCGCAATCCGCAATAACAGGGCGGGCCGGGCTGCTCGTCCGCTTCGGGCCAGGGCAGGGCGGTGTGGCCCCATTCGCCGGCATTGCCGTCCGCGCCCGTGACCAGATCGCCCCCGATCACCAGCCCGCCGCCGACCCCGGTGCCGAGAATCACCCCGAACACGCTGGCCGCGCCGGCCCCGGCGCCGTCGCGCGCTTCCGAGAGTGCGAAACAGTTGGCGTCATTGGCGCACCGCACCTCCCGATCCAGCGCCGCCGAGACATCCCTGTCCAGCGCGCGGCCGTTCAGGGCGGTGGAGTTGGCGTTGCGCATCAGGCCCGTGCGCGGGTTGTGCGATCCTGGATGGCCAAGACCGGCAGGCAGGCCGGTCAAGCCGCGCCGCGCCTCAACAGAGCGGACAAGCGTCACGATAGCGGCGATCTTGGCGTCATAGCCGGGCGGCGTGGCGATGCGCTCGCGCACGCGGATCTCGCCGTCATTCTCCAGAATGGCGGCCTCGATCTTGGTGCCGCCCAGATCAATGCCCAGCCTCGCCATGATGCTTTCCCAGCCTTGTTTTTCGTGTTCATATCCTGTTCCGCCTGCGCCGTGAACGGGCGGACTCATCCTTGATTAAGGAAAGTGGGGTTTACTGCGTGGTGGATGGTCACTGCTCACGCCAATAGGCGGGGCGCTTGGGGAAACGCGGTCTCATGCTGCAGGTCATGCCCAAAAAAGTTCTGATCGTTGAAGACAACGAGCTGAACATGAAGCTTTTTCGTGATCTGCTCGAGGCGCACGGGTTTGAAACCGTGCAGACGCGCGAAGGGCTCAAGGCGCTGGATATGGCGCGTGAGCACAAGCCGGATCTTATCCTTATGGACATCCAGCTGCCCGAGGTGTCGGGCCTGGACGTGACCAAGTGGATCAAGAACGACGAGACGCTGGCTGAAATCCCCGTGGTGGCCGTGACCGCTTTCGCCATGAAGGGCGACGAGGAGCGGATCCGCCAGGGCGGCTGTGAGGGCTATCTCTCCAAGCCGATCACCGTGGCGAGCTTCATCGAAACCGTCCGCAAGTTTCTCGGCTGAAGGAGGCGCCCATGAGTGCGCGTGTCCTGGTAGTCGACGACATCGAGACCAACCGCCGCCTGCTCGAGGCGCGGCTGAGTGCGGAATATTTTGAAGTCCTCCTGGCGAGCGACGGGCATGAGTGCCTGGCGCTGGCGCGCTCACACGAGCCGGACCTGATCCTGCTGGACGTCATGATGCCCGGCATAGACGGGTTCGAAACCTGCCGGCGGCTAAAGGCCGATCAGGCGACCCGTCATATCCCGGTGGTGATGGTCACCGCGCTTGACCAGCGCGCCGACCGCATACGCGGGCTGGAGGCCGGGGCGGATGATTTCCTGACCAAGCCGGTGGATGATGTCGCGCTGTTCGCACGGGTGCGGTCGCTGTTGCGCCTGAAGCTGGTGATGGACGAACTGCGCCTGCGCCACCGCGAGCGCGAGCGCGAGGTGGAGCCTGACGCGCCCTTGCAGGGCGGCTCGGTGCTGGTAGTGGGCGTTGATGCGCCCGGCGCCGAGCGCCTGGCGGCGAAGCTGGGCGAGCCTTTCACGGCGCGCCCGGTTCATGATCCGCGTGACGCAGCGCGCCTGGCCAGCAAGCATGATCTGATGATCGTGGATGTCTCAAACCCCCGGTTTGACGGGTTGCGGCTGTGCGCGCGCGTGCGCTCTGACGCCGCGACGCGCCAGCTGCCGATTCTGGCTGTTGTCGAGGCGGATGACCGGCGCACCATGGTGCGCGCCCTGGATCTGGGCGTGAACGACGTGATCGCCCGTCCCATAGACGCCGGAGAGCTGGCGGCGCGCGCGCGCACCCAGATCCGCCGCAAGGCCTATGCCGACACGCTGCGCGAGCGTCTGGACGAGAGCCTTGAGATGGCGGTCAAGGACCCGCTCACGGGTCTGTTCAACCGGCGCTACGCGCTCTCGCGCCTCAACCAGGCGCTTGACGGCCTGGCGGCGGGCGGCGAGCCGGTCTCGGCCGCACTGATCGATATCGATCATTTCAAGCGCATCAACGACACTTTCGGCCATGCCGCGGGCGATTCGGTCCTGAAAGACTTCGCAGCCAGGCTGACGCGCGAGATGCGCGCCGTCGATATCGCCGCGCGTTTCGGCGGCGAGGAATTCATTCTGATCTTCTCCGGCGCGCAGGCCTCTGAAGCGCTTGAAGCAGCTGAGCGCGTGCGCGCCGCTATCGCGCGCGAAGCTTTCAGGGCGCCTGAAGCGGAAGAGCCGCTGGGCGTCACCATGTCGGCGGGGGTGGCCGAGGCCCGGCCCGGCGACGATGTCGAGGATCTGCTCGCGCGCGCTGATGCGGCCCTGTACGAGGCCAAGGCGTCGGGCCGGAACCAGGTCGTGGACGCCAAGAAAAAGGCCGCGTGAGCTCACGCGGCCTTCCTCAAATCAGGATACAGGCGGGATCGAAAAAGAGGCGTTCGCCTACTTGATCTTGCCTTCCTTGAATTCGACGTGCTTGCGCGCGACCGGGTCGTACTTCTTCAGCACGAGCTTCTCGGTCATGGTGCGGGCGTTTTTCTTCGTGACGTAGAAATAGCCCGTGCCCGCCGTGGAGTTCAGACGGATCTTGATGGTTGTCGGCTTGGCCATGGTCGAGCACCCGGTCGAAAGAGATGGCGCGCCGGAGACGGCTCAGGCGCGTTGCGAGCGGCGGAACATACGCACGCGCGCGCCGGTGTCAATCCTTGGCCATGCGCACAGGTCAGCGGTCTTTCGCCCGCCAGGCCACAACGAGATACAAGGCGGCGAACAAGGCGAAGGCCATGAGCAGCCCCCAGGGATTGAAGGCGTCCATCGCCGCGCCCGCGCTGACCGGTCCGGCCAGCGATCCGATGCCGTAGGCGAAGATGAATGCGGCGTTGGCGCTGGCGAGCTGACCTGGCCGCACCCGCTCGCCGATCAGGGCCAGTCCGATCGTGTAGAAGGCGCTGGCGACCCCGACATACAGGAACATCATCGGGAACAGCGCCCACAGGCGCGCGCCCGAGAGCGCGATCAGGATCGCCAGCACGAACGCCGCCGCCGCGATAAGGCGCAGCGTGGTCAGCCGGCCGGCCCGGTCGGCGAAGCGCCCGATCGGTATCTGCATGGCGATGGCGCCCAGCGCGCCCACGGCGACAAGCAGTCCCACGACGGTTTCGGTAAAGCCCAGCCGCTCCGCGTAGACAGGCACCAGGGCGAATATGCCGGTCTCCAGCGCGCCGAACACCAGGCCGGCGAGAATCGCCACCGGCGCCAGACGCGCGGCGCTCCACAGCGCCAGAGGACCGGCGTCGGCCCGGTCAGGCGCTGCCAGCTCCGGTCCGCGCAGCAGGAGAATGGGAACGGCGCCCAGCAGGAAAATGGCGCCGCCGGCGATCCAGGGCGCAAAGCCCTGGGCGCCGAGCACGGCCAGCAATACGCCCCCGGAACCGAAACCGCCGGACAGAACCGTGGCGTACACGGCCAAAAGGCTGGCCCGGCTTTCCGGTTTGGCCAGCTGGTTGATCCAGGTCTCGCGGGCCACGAAAATCACCGTCACCGCCAGCCCGATGATGAAACGCAGCACGAACCACACCATGACGTCGGGCAGGAACGTGAAAGCGATAATGCCAACCCCTGTGAACGCTGCGCAGGCCGCGATGGTCAGGCGCGGCGGCGTGCGCGCCAGCAGAGGCGGGATCAGGGGCGTGGCCACGATTGTGGATATCGCCGCGGCGGCGGCATTGAGCCCGACCACGGCGCCTGACCCGGTCATGGCTTCCAGATTGAGCGCCACCAGCGGCATCAGCAGGCCGAACCCGCACCCGGCCATGGCCGCGCACAGGATCGCCGCGCTCAGCGAGCGCGTGCGGGCATAGGCCGGGTTGGTCAGAAAGTTCAGCGCCATGGCAAGGGCGCCTATAGCGGCTGGATGCGCCGTTGTCCTGTGCGAAATGTCACCCGGATCGGCGCGGCGTCAGGACTGGTCAGGGCGTGGGCCAGAAAAGGTTCGAGCGTTGGATCATCAAGGCTGCCGGCGGCTGCGGGGTCCAGCCAGACCAGCCGCTCGCACCGCCCGCGGCGTTTGAGCGAGTTGGATACCGCGCTGATCGGGGCGGCGAACACGCGCACGTGGCGCCGCTGCGGTGCGCCGGACGGATCAATGGCGCGGCCCAGGAAGCGCAGCGCTGCGCGGTCCGGCGCCAGGCCATGGCGTGCGATCCGGCCCCAGGCGCCTGTGCGCGCCAGCTCCGCGTCCCCGGCCGCCGGCCGGGCGATAAGCTGGCCCAGCGTTTCAAACAGGGCGCGAAGGGCGGCGTCCTGGAAGACGGCGGTGCGCGCCGGCGGCGCGGCCAGCCAGCCGTGCGGCAGTTCAGGCGCGCGGCCAATCCCGTCTCCGGTCTGAGGCCGGGTGAGCGGCAGCGTCAGCCCTGTGATGTCTCGCCCCAGCGCCAGTCGTCCGGTCGGAGCGTCGGCCAGCAACAGGCAGGCGAAATCGGCAGGACGCGCTGTCATATCGTATCCACCCTAGGGCCCTTGGGCGTGACGCGCGCACAGCGCACCGGCGCGCCTGCGCCGGTCAGATGCGCCTCCAGTTCTGACAGGACGAAGCGCGTGATGATCGGGATGTCGAGCCGGCGCGCCTCGTCCAGGGCCACCCAGCGCAGATCTTCCAGCTCGCCATTGCTGCACAGGCGCGCATCGCCATGAACCTGCGCGGCGTCAGCGTGGAAGAACCAGGCGTCAAACCGGCGCGTGCGGCCCGGCGGGGTGATTGCGCGAGCCACCAGGCCAAGGGCGCCCGCATCGGGCCTGACCCCGGCCTCCGCGAACGGTCTCCATTCCGGGCGTGGGCGCTCGATCCGGCCAGCCTGGCCGAGCAGCAGGCCGGTCTCCTCGGCCGTCTCGCGCAGGGCTGCGGCCGCCGCAGCGCGGGCGCGCCGCTCGCTCAGAACCCGGGTCAGCACGGCGCGCACGTCCTCGCGCGGCTCTCGCGCCAGCGGGGCGTAGCCGTCGCTACGGTCCACCCGGCCACCGGGGAAGACGTATTTCTGCGGCATGAAGACATGCCCGCCCGAGCGGCGCCCGAACAGGATCTCCACCGAGCCGTCCCGGCGCGCGCGCGTGAGGATTAGCGAGGCGGCCAGGCGGGGGCGCTGCGCCGATGCAGGGGCGTTGGAAGGGGCGGGGCGGGGTCTAGCGTTTGCGTCGGCCATGGGGCTTCTTCTGAGCGCCGCCCGCGCGCCGCTCGAAGCCCTTGCGGCCCGAGCGCGCCTGCGTACGGCCCTGATCGGGGCGTCCAGGTTCGGGAGCGGTCAGCATGTCGAATATCAGCCCGCCCGTCACGGGCGTTGCTTCAACCAGACGCACCTTGACGCGCAGGCCGAGCCGGAAGCGCCCGCCGGTGCGCTGGCCCACAAGGGCGTGAGCGGCTTCGTCATGGACGAAATACTCATCGCCTAGCTGGGAGATCGGGCACAGTCCGTCCGCGCCTGTTTCATCCAGCCTGACGAACAGCCCGAAGCGTGTCACGGCGGTGATGCGCCCGTCAAACTCGCCGCCGGTGCGCGCTGACAGCCAGCCGGCGATGAACCGGTCCACCGCATCGCGCTCGGCGGCCATGGCGCGGCGCTCATTGGTGCTGGTCTCCTCGGCGATGGCCTCGAGCTGGCTGCGCTCCTCATCGCTCTGACCGTCGTCGCCCAGCCCGTAGGCCCGGATCAGGGCGCGGTGGATGGTCAGGTCGGCATACCGGCGGATCGGCGAGGTGAAATGGGAATAGCGTGCCAGATTGAGGCCGAAATGGCCGATGTTGTTTATGTCGTAGACCGCCTGGGACTGGCTGCGCAGCACCACCTCGTTGACGGTCTCGTAGTGCTCGGAGCCTTCGGCGGCCTTGAGCACGACATTGAAGCGCGCAGGCGTGACCCGGTCGCCGCGCGTCCATTTCAGGCCCACATGCGGCAGGAAGTCGGCCAGGCTTTCCAGCTTCTGCGCGCCGGGCTCGTCATGGATGCGGTAGATCTGGGGCGTGCGCTTTTCCTCCAGGGCCTCGGCCGCAGCCACATTGGCCTGGATCATCATCTCCTCGATCAGCTTGTGGGCGTCGAAGCGTTCGCGCAGATTCACGCCCTGGACCGATCCGTCCTCGCCGATCTGGATCTTGCGCTCGGGCGCGTCGATCTCCAGCGGTTCGCGCCGGGCGCGGGCGCGCCTGAGCGCGCCATATGCGCCCCAGAGCGGTTTGAGGACCCCCTCAAGCAGGGTTTCGGCCTTGCCTTTGCCCTTGCCGTCAATGGCCGCCTGGGCGTCCTCATAGGACAGTCCGGCGGCCGAGCGCATCCAGCCGCGCATAAAGGCGTGGGATCGCTTGGCGCCGTCGCGGTCAAACACCATGCGCACCGCCAGGCAGGGGCGCTCCTCGCCCTCCTTGAGCGAGCACAGGTCGTTGGACAGGCGCTCGGGCAGCATCGGCACCACCCGGTCGGGCAGATAGACCGACACGCCGCGCTTGCGCGCGCCCTTGTCCAGCGCCGATCCGGGGCGGACATAGGCGGCCACGTCGGCGATGGCCACGATCACGATCCAGCCGCCGGAATTGGCCGGGTCCTCGTCAGGCGCGGCCCAGACCGCATCATCATGGTCGCGCGCATCATGGGGATCGATGGTGATCAGCGGAATGTCGCGCAGATCGGTGCGCCGGCCCATGGTCACCGGGCGGACAGCCTTGACCTCCTTGAGCTCGGCATCGGCGAATCCGTCGGGCACGTCGTGCTCGGCCATGGCGATGACCGAGCCGGCGCGCGGGCTGTCGGCGCGGCCGATCACTTCCTCGATCACGGCGGTCTTCAGCCCGTGGCGGCGCTCTGAAGCGATGCGCACGCTGACCAGATCGCCGTCTGCAGCCTTGCGCGTCTCGCCGCGCGCAGGGATCAGTTCATGGCGTGCTCGCCGGTTCACCGGGACCAGGCGCGCCTCGCCCGGTCCGGACTGGCGCAGGACGCACAATATGCGCTCTGAGACCTGGCCCAGCACCCGCATGACCTCGGCGTCATAGCCGCCCTCCTCGTCCGGCGTCAGCCGGGCGAGAACCCTGTCTCCGACGCCTGCGGGGCGCGACCGGCCGGATTTGCGCTCCGGGGCGAGGCGGATCACCGGCCCCTGCAGCTCCGCCTTCACAGGCCGGCACAGGAACTCCCCGTCCACATCGCGGTCATAAACCTCCAGAACGCTGACGGCGGGAAGCCCGCCGGCGATGTCATAGGCCTTGGCGCCGGTCTTTCGGATCGCGCCCTCGGTTTCAAGCGCGCGCAGGGCGTCCTTCAGGACGCGTTTTTGATCCCCGCTCAGTCCCAGCGCCCGGGCCAGCTCGCGCTTGGTGAACCGGCCTTCGCCCAGCCGGACCGCTTCAATCAGCCCTTTGCGGGTGAACCCGTGATCTTCATAGGGGTCGCGGCTCAAGACGCATCCTTCTTGGCGGTTTTCCGGGGCGCGCTCTTTTTCGCAGGCGTTTTCCCGGCAGAAGCCTTTTTAGCAGCAGGCTTCTTTGCAGCTGACTTCTTCGCCGGCGATTTCCTGGCTGCGGACTTGCGCGCCGGCGCCTTGCCGCCTTTGGCGGCTTTCTCTGCGATCAGCGTCACAGCCTGCTCCAGCGTGATCGCCTGCGGGTCCATGCCTTTGGGCAGGGTGGCGTTGACCTTGCCATGCTTGACGTAAGGGCCGTAGCGCCCGCTCATCACGTTCACCGGCCCGCCCTCGGACGGATGCTCGCCCAGCTCCTTGAGCGGCGCAGCTGCGGCCCCGCCGCGCTGGCCGCGCCCGGCCTTCTTCTGAGCGATCAGATCGACCGCGCGGTTGACGCCCACCTCGAACACGTCCTCGGCATTGGGCAGATTAGCGTAGGTGGCGCCATGGCGCACGAACGGGCCATATCGCCCGATCCCTGCCTCGATAGGTTCGCCGTCCTCCGGGTGCAGGCCGACCAGGCGCGGCAGGTCGATCAGCTTGACGGCCTGCTCCAGCGTCAGGCTGGATGGGCTCCACCCCTTGGGCAGGGAGCCGCGCCGGGGCTTCTCCTCGCCCTCGATGGTCATTTCCAGATACGGGCCGAAACGGCCGTCCTTGAGATAGATGGTCGCGCCGGTATCCGGGTGCTCGCCCAGCGCGCCGTCGCCATTGGCGCCCGCTGGCGCCTCGCTGGCGCCCAGCGGCCGTGTGTAGCGGCAATCGGGATAGTTCGAGCAGCCCACAAAGGCGCCGTGCTTGCCCAGCCGCAGCGACAGCGTGCCGACATTGCAAGACGGGCAGATGCGCGGATCGGACCCGTCCTCGCGCGGCGGATAGATCAGCGGTTCGAGCGCGATATTCATCGCGTCGATGACGTCGCCAATGCGCAGGTCGGCGATGCCTTCCATATTGGCGGAGAAGTCGCGCCAGAAGGCGCGCAGCAGCTCTTTCCAGTCCAGCTCGCCAGCCGAGACCTTGTCCAGCTGATCCTCCAGGCCGGCCGTGAAATCATATTCCACATAGCGCTTGAAGAAGTTTTCCAGGAAAGCGATCACCACCCGGCCCTTGTCCTCGGGCACGAAGCGCTTGTCCTCCATGCGCACGTAATCGCGATCACGCAGCACGGTCAGTATGGAGGCGTAGGTGGAGGGCCGGCCGATGCCCAGCTCCTCCATCTTCTTCACCAGCGAGGCTTCGCTATTGCGCGGCGGCGGCTGGGTGAAGTGCTGTTCGGTGTAGGTCTGCTCGGCGCGCGCGCCTGCGCCCTGACGCACGGCGGGCAGGCGGGTTTCGCCCTCGTCTTCCTCATCATCGCGCCCTTCCTGGTAGAGCGCGAAGAAGCCGGGGAACACTACGACAGAGCCCGTGGCTCTCAGTGCGAGCGAGCCGTCTTCGTTTTCGATGTCGATGGTGGTGCGCTCAAGGCGCGCGCTTTCCATCTGGCTGGCCACGGCGCGCTTCCAGATCAGGGCGTAGAGCCGGGCCTGATCGGAATCCAGGCTGAGCGTATCCGGGCTGCGAGAGAAGCTGGTTGGCCGGATCGCTTCGTGCGCTTCCTGGGCGTTGCGCGCTTTGGAGCTGTAGGCGCGCGGCTTCTCGGGCACGAAATCGGGGCCGTGCTGATTGCGGATCACGGCGCGCGCTTCGGCCACGGCGCCGGAATCCATCGTGACCCCGTCGGTCCGCATATAAGTGATCAGGCCGACGGTCTCGCCGCCAATCTCCACGCCCTCATAGAGGCGCTGGGCGGCGCGCATGGTGCGCTGTGCGTCGTAGCCGAGCTTGCGAGCAGCCTCCTGCTGCAGGGTCGAGGTGGTGAAGGGCGGGGGCGGATTGCGGCGGGCGGGCTTGGCTTCCACCGCCGAGACGGTGAGCCGGGCGGTGCGGATGGCTGCCTCTGCAGCCCGCGCACGCGTCTCGTCGCCAATGGTCAGCCGCGTGATCTTCTCGTTTTCAAAGCGTGACAGGCGGGCTTTGAAGGCGCTGTCAGCGCCGTCGGCGCGCACATCGGCGTCCACAGACCAGTATTCCTGCGCCCTGAAACGTTCGATCTCGCTCTCGCGCTCGGTGATCAGCCGAAGGGCCACTGACTGGACCCGGCCGGCCGAGCGGGAGCCGGGCAGCTTGCGCCAGAGCACCGGGGAGAGGGTGAATCCCACCAGATAATCGAGCGCGCGCCGGGCCAGATAGGCCTGCACCAGCTCCATATCGACGTCGCGCGGGCGTTCGAGCGCCTCGCTGACGGCCTTTTTGGTGATGGCGTTGAAGGCGACGCGCTGGATGCGCTTGTCCTTGAGCGCCCGGCGCTTGGTCAGCGCTTCGAGCAAGTGCCAGGAGATCGCTTCGCCTTCCCGGTCCGGGTCAGTGGCCAGGATCAGGGTGTCGGCGTCTTTCAGGGCGTCGGCGATGGCCTTGATGCGCGTCTGGGACTTGGGATCGACCTCCCAGTCCATCGCGAAATCCTCGTCCGGACGCACTGAACCGTCCTTGGCGGGCAGGTCCCGCACATGGCCGAAGCTGGCCAGCACAATGTAGCCAGAGCCCAGATACTTGTTGATGGTCTTGGCTTTGGCGGGTGATTCAACGACGACGACGTTCATGTTGGGGACGACCTACAGGCGGCGCGGGAGCGATGCGCGGTTCATCCGGCGCAGCGGCGGCGGAAAGTGGGTGATGGTCAGCATGGAGTCAACACGGGCGCGCTGGCGGCCGCCGCTTGAATTTAAACGTGTAATCTGACAAGCTCACGTCTAGTAGTTGCTTTCTTGGCTCGCGCTCGCAAACTCAGGTTCGCCCATGATCGACAAAAGAGAACCCTTGCCAGACAGTTATGCTCTGCTGACCGAGCCGGCGCCAGTTGAGGCGGCGGCGGGGTATCTGATCGAGATGCTCAACTCTATGGCGGCATTCGCGCACAAGAGCAACCTGAGCAACAGTTCGGTCTTCCTGAACGCAGCCGCGATGATCACCTGGCAGGAGTGCAAGCTGCGCACGCATGGCCCTCCGGAGTTTCGCGAAGGGGTGGACATCATCTGGCCGGACGGTTTCGCGCCCGGTGACTGAGGCGTTTGACTGCGCCGGAAACAGGCGCGACATCTCTGCATTTCCATGAGTTTCAGGCGGGCCGGTTCCGCCAGGCGCCGCCCGGCGGGCGGGCGCACTGGCGGTATGGCGGTCAGGCGCGTGAGCCAAAGCGGGCCGTGCGGCTCGCCCTGGCCTACGCCGTGTCAGAAACACCTCAAAGGCGCGCCGGGTTGCGCTTGCCCGGGCATTTTGACCTTCCAGGTCAGGCGTGTGGGAGACCGGCGGCGCGCCGCCGGTCTCCTGCTTTTCAGCGTTGGGCCGCAGACCCGGAGACAGGACGGGTGTCCGTTGCGCGGGCGTCCGGGTTCCATTCATGGATCGCGGAAATCTGGCACCCAAAGCCGACGTTGCGGGGCGCGGTCCGGCTGGCGCCACGCTGCGGGGCCGAGGCCCCCAGCCGGGTCGGCGTGGCCTCTGACCCCAAGAGCCTGTCGCCTGGGGCCAGGCAGAGGGAGAACTGGTGGAATGCGACCTGATGGGCGCGCTCCAGCCCGACACATGAACCGACGGTTTCCAGCAGGTAATGCCGGTCCCGTCCGGCGCGCACGACAATGTGGTGCTCGGTCGCGTCGGAGAAGGCGCGCAGTTGGCGGCCCGTGCAGATGCGGTCAACCTGCTCGCCGAGGCGCGGATCGCCAGCGAGGTCGCCTTGTGACTGAAGGCCGGGCTGGGCCGCGTGGACCGGGCCTGCGGCGCAGACGGCGAGTGTCGCGAGCGCAGCAAGGGCTGAGAAGCGAAGGCGCATGGCGGTCTTCCTTTTTGCTAGTGCACCTTAAGGGTACCGGCCACTCACCTTATGCTCCAAACGCAAATTTATTAAATTCTAGACAGACCAGGTTGCAACCGGTGTGGCGCACCTGCAGCAAGGGCGGATTTGCGCTGGTCACCGGTCCGGCGTACATCGCGCGTCATGAGCGAAAGCTGTGACATATCCCCCGCCCCGGACCGGCGCTTTTGCGTGGCGCCCATGATGGACTGGACCGACCGGCATTGCCGGGCGTTTCACCGCGTGCTGACGCGCCGGGCGCTGCTCTATACCGAGATGGCGGTGGATCAGGCGGTGCTTCACGGCGATGCGCCGCGCCTGATCGGGTTTGATCCGGCCGAGCATCCTGTCGCGATACAGCTGGGCGGATCGGACCCGGACCTGCTGGCGCGCGCGGCGCGGATCGCGCAAGGCTTCGGCTATATTGAGATTAATCTGAATGTGGGCTGCCCGTCGGACCGTGTGCAATCGGGCCGGTTTGGCGCCTGCCTGATGCGCGAGCCGCAGCTGGTGCGTGACTGCCTGCAGGCGATGCGCGAGGCGGTATCCGTTCCGGTGACGGTCAAGCATCGCCTCGGCGTCGACGACCAGGACCCGCGTGAGACGCTGTTCGGCTTCGTCGACACCGTCGCCAAGAGCGGCGTGACCTGCTTCATCGTCCATGCCCGCAAGGCCTGGCTCGACGGGCTCAGCCCAAAAGAGAACCGGGATGTTCCGCCGCTGGACTATGATCTGGTGCGCGAGCTCAAGGCGGCGCGGCCGGATCTGGAGATCATCCTGAACGGGGGCCTCGCCGATCTGGATGCGGCGTTGGCTGAAGGGGAGGGGCTGGATGGCGTGATGCTGGGCCGGGCGGCCTATCACACGCCCCTGATCCTGAGCGAAGTGGATGCGCGCTTCTATGGCGAGGCGGGCGAGCCGCGCTCGCCATTCGAGGTTGTCGAGGCCTACCGCCCCTATGTGGAGGCGCGCCTGGCCGAGGGCGCGCGGCTGAACGCTATCACCCGCCATATGCTGGGCCTGTTCGCAGGCTTGCCCGGCGCGCGCCTTTGGCGCCGGGTGCTGTCGGAGAACGCCCATCGCCCCGATGCGGACTGGGCGGTGGTCGAGATGGCGCTGCACGCCGTCATGGAGGCGCGCGCGGCGGCATGATCGAGACCTATGGACTGTTCATTCTGGCGCTCATCGCGGTGGGCGCCTTCGCCGGGCTGATCGCCGGCCTGTTCGGCATTGGCGGCGGGGTCGTGATGGTCCCGGCCATGTATTACACGCTGAAGCTTCTGGGCTATCCCGACTACGCCATGCATGCGGCCGTGGGCACGTCTTTGGCGGTCATCGTCGTCACCTCGCTGCGCTCTGTCGCCGCCCACGCGGGACGGGGCGCGGTGGATTTCAAAGTGCTGCGTCAGTGGGCGCCCTGGATCGTGCTGGGCGCGCTGGGCGGATCGGCGCTGGCGGGCGCGATCCCGACCCGGGGGCTGGTGATCGTCTTTGCCGTCACCGCCTTTGTGTTGAGCGCGCAGTTTTTCTTCGGGCGGGCGGACTGGCGTCTGGGTGATGAGCTGCCCGGCCAGCCCTGGCGCGCCGGTTTGGCAGGGTTTATCGGCGTGCTCTCGGCGCTGATGGGAATCGGCGGCGGCGTGTTTGGCGTGACGCTCTTGACCGTGTTCGGACGGCCCATCCACACCGCCGTGGCCACTGCAGCGGGCTTCGGCGTGGCGATCGGGGCGCCGGCTGCGATGGGCTTTGTTATAACCGGCTGGGCGGCCGACGGGCGCGCGCCCCTGTCGCTCGGTTTTGTCAGCCTGCCAGGCTTTGTGATTCTCGCTGCGACGGCGGTGTTCGTGGCGCCCCTGGGCGCGGCTTTGGCCCACAGACTCAACGCGGCCCGCCTGCGTCAGGCGTTCGCGGTCGGGCTGGCGCTGGTGGCCGCGAACATGATCCGCTCGGCGATCTGGGGTTAGGGTTCAGACCTTCTGGCCGGTGGAGGGTTGAAGGAGGTACGGCATTGCCGTATACTCAGCTCCAGTTGGAATACGATCCTGAAAAGGATGACGCGAACCGCGACAAGCATGGCGTGTCACTTGGTTTTGCGTTGGAGGTGCTCGCTGACCCCGACCGGGTCGATGTTCTCGACACCCGGTTTGACTATGGCGAGGAGCGTTTCGTGACCTACGGGTTCGCTCAAGGCCGGGTCTGGGTTTGCGTCCATGCACCACGAAGCGGCGCAGCCCGCATTATTTCAGTCAGGAAAGCCAATGAGCGCGAAACCCAAAGATATGAAGGCGAAAACCGCCCCTGATCCCGATGCGCCGCTGTCCGATGAGGAATTCCAGCGGGGACGTTCTGCGGTCCTCGCCCGCACGGCGCGGGCTGCGACGGGTTTGAGCCAGCCGGATTTCGCCAAACGTTATGGCGTGCCGGTTGCGAGCCTGCGTGACTGGGAGCAGGGCAGGCGCAAGCCCGACTCGGCCACGCGCAATTATCTGCGTGTAATCGCCTCCATGCCCGATGCCGTGGCGCGCGCGCTGGATGGCGCAGCCTGAGCCAAGCTCAATCCCGGAGAACATGATCCGTTCGGCGATCTGGGGTTAGGGGTCAGACCGACCGCCCGGCCTCGTAGGCGGCGCGCCTTGCGTCCAGCTTTGGCTTCACCGCCTCGCGCTCCGCCTCGCTCATGCGCGTCCACCGGCCCAGTTCCTCAAGCGTGCGGAAGCATCCCACGCACACTTGCTGCGCGGGGTCGACGAAACATACCTTGATGCAAGGCGTCCAGATCGTGTCGGTCATGTGCGCTAGATGGCGCGTCTGCGCTGCGCAGGCAAGCATGGCTGGCCAAGCGCGACGGTTTGGGTATGTTGCGGCTTCATGACGGGGAGCGCGCGGCGCGCGCCTTTAGCGGGGAAGCATCCGGCCATGATTGAAGACCTGGGCCTGCAGGCGCGCAGTTTTCTTGGCGTGTTCGCCTTTCTGGCCATCGCCTGGGCTTTGGGGCCCCGCAAATCCATTCCCTGGGCGCTGATCGCCGGGGCGGTGGCGGTTCAGTACGTAATCGCCGTGGCGCTGTTCAGCTTTGCGCCCACCCGCGCCTTTCTGTCCTCGCTGACCGGCGTGGTGGAGGTGCTGCAGGCGGCGACCACCCAGGGCACCAGCTTCGTGTTCGGCTATCTGGGCGGGGGCGAGATTCCGTTCGTGGTGCGCGAGGGGGGTGAGCAATATCTGTTCTCCTTCGCCTTCCAGGCCCTGCCCATGGTGATCGTGCTGTCGGCGCTGTCGGCCCTGTTGTGGCGCTGGCGGGTGCTGGAATTCGCCGTGCGCGGCTTTGCGCTCCTGTTCCGGCGCATCCTCAACCTGTCCGGCGCGGCGTCGCTGGGGGCTGCGGCGAATATCTTTCTGGGGATGACCGAAAGTCCGGTGCTGATCCGGCCGCGCCTGCCCACTATCTCCAAATCAGACCTGTTCCTGATCATGACGGTGGGCTTCTCCACCGTCGCAGGCTCGGTGATGGCGATCTATGTCAGCCAGCTGTCCGGCATTCTGCCCGACGCGGCGGGGCATATCCTGACCGCCTCGCTGATATCGGTGCCGGCGGCTGTGGTGCTGTCGCGCCTGATGCATCCGCAGGACGAGGAAGAAGGCGTGGCTGGCCAGGAGAAGATCCCGGTCAATCTCTATCACTCCTCCATGGACGCGCTGACGACGGGCGTGTCGGACGGCGTGCGCCTGTTCGTCAATATCATCGCCATGCTGCTGGTGTTTACGGCGCTGATCGCGCTGATCAATTTCACGCTCGGCGGATTTCCCGACGTGTTCGGCGCGCCTCTGACGGTGGAGCGGGCGCTGGGCTGGCTGTTTGCGCCGCTGGTGTGGCTGGCCGGCGTGCCGTGGGCGGAATCCCAGACCGCCGGGTCGATCATGGGCTTCAAGACCGCGCTCAACGAGATTTTCGCCTATGACGCCCTGGCGCGCTTCGCTGACGAGATGACCCCGCGCACCCGCCTGATCATGACCTACGCGGTGTGCGGCTTCGCCAACTTCTCTTCGGTGGGCATTCTGATGGGCGGCCTCATCGCGGTGGCGCCTAGCCGGCGCGAGGACATTCTCAAGCTGGCGCCGCGCGCGCTGATTTCAGGCACCCTCGCCACCCTGATGACGGGCGCTGTGATCGGCGCGCTGCCGATGGTGCTGTTTGGCTAGCCGCACCGGGCTGCGTCCCTATGTCCGTAGCGCAGGTAATGGCCTGCGGTTAGGATGACCGTTTTCCGAAACTGGCCGGAGACCGGGATGGACGCGCCGCGCAACACGACTGTCCGGGGTGAACGCGCCTCATCGCCGCTTTCCGGCATTGGCCGGCGGCGGTTCCTGCAGCTCGGCGCGGCCAGTCTGGCAAGCGCCGGCTTGCTGTCTGCCTGCTCGGGGAAGCCGGATCGTATCCGGACCCGCGCCCATATCGTGATTGCAGGCGCCGGTGCGGCAGGACTGACAACCGCCTCGCGTCTGGCGCAGCGTCTGGATGGCGCGCGCATCACCATAATTGATCCGCGCGCGCGCCATCTCTACCAACCCGGATTCACGCTGATCGCCGCGGGCCTTCAGCCTGCCCGCTACGCCGTAAGCCGCACCGCAGATTATCTGCCGCGCGACGTGAACTGGATCGAGGCCGGTGTGGCCGAATTTGATCCGGACGCCAATGCGGTCGTGACCACGGCCGGCGAGCGCGTCAGCTATGATTATCTGTTCGCGGCGGTGGGCATTGATCTCGATTACGACGCGATTGACGGCATGGATGTCAGCCTGATCGGACAGAACGGGCTGGGCAGCGTCTTTCACAGTCCCGAGGCGGCCGAGGCGACATGGGGCGCGCTTGACCGGTTCGCCGAGTCTGGCGGGGACGCCCTGTTCCAGCGGCCTGACACGGAAATGAAGTGTGCGGGCGCTCCGCTGAAATACACCTTCATCGCCGATGATATTTTGCGCCGGCGCGGGACGCGAAGCCGGTCTGAACTGACCTATGCGGCGCATAATAACGCGCTGTTCAGCGTGCCGATCGTGTCTGAAAAAGTACGCATGCTCTACCAGGACCGGGATGTGCGCACGGTTTACAGCCATGTGCTCAAATCCATCGATCCGGGCGCGCGCCGGGCTGTGTTCGACACCCCTGAAGGCCCGGTGGAGAAGGCGTATGATTTCATCAATGTCGTGCCGCCCATGCGTGCGGCTCACGCCTTGCGCCACAGTCCGCTGGCCTGGACCAGCGGGCCTTACGCCGCGGACGGCTGGGCGGAAGTGGATCGCCACACGCTGCGCCACGCACGATATCCCAATGTGTTCGTCGTCGGCGATGCGGCCGGCGTGCCCAAGGGCAAGACGGCGGCGAGCGTGAAATGGCAGGCGCCTGTGGCGGTTGATCATCTGGCCGCAGATCTTGCCGGCGCCGCCCCCAGTGATAGCCGGTATGACGGCTATACATCATGCCCGCTGATCACCCGGCTGGGCCGGGCCATGCTCGTCGAGTTCGCCTACCAGGACAATCTCACCCCGTCCTTTCCCGGCGTGATCGCGCCGCTGGAGGAATTGTGGATTTCCTGGGTCATGAAGACGATAGCGCTGAAGCCAACCTACGTGGCGATGCTGCGCGGAGACGCGTGAGGGAGCAGGGCGATGCAAGATCTGGATCCGGGCGTGCTGCTGGCCGTTCTGCTGGAAATGATGGGGGTCTGGTTCTGGCTCCTTGGCCTGCTGGCTGTCTGCGGGCTGGCCGGGTTCGGCTGGCTCGTGGCGCGTGAGCGCTCGGTTTCCAGCGCCCGGCTGGTGCGTTCCCAGGCGTTCGCCTTGCTGGCGGGCGCAGGCGCGCTGGTGCTTATGGCTCATGTCACAAAGTCCGGATTTACAGACGCTGGCGGTCCGATCGACTGGTTGCTCATCGTCGCCATTTTCGCCGCGGGCTGGATTGGCGGCACAATTTTGATCTACGCCCTGGCCGGCTGGTGGCCGTATATGCCCGGCCATGAGAGGCTCGCCGCCCTGATCAGACGCAGGCAGGCGGCGGGATCATGAGGCGGCACGCCTAGTCGCCAACCTTCGGCCACAGCTTGCTTCTGAGCCACCCGAACGTGGAATTGCCTTTCAGCGCGTCCTTGTAGGCGTCCTCCATGAAGGCGTTGAGGCCTTCGGGGTCGCCCAGCATGTCCATGCGGGTCTTGAACGGCCCGTCCGCGTCCAGATCCTTGACCGGCGCGGCGGGAATGCCTGCGGCTACCGTGTTGGCGGGAATATCCTTCGTGACGACGGCGCGCGCCGCGATCACTGCATTGTCGCCAATGGTCACGCCCTTGGCGATATAGGCGCCGTCGCCGATCCACACATTGCGTCCGATCACAACCGGCGCGCTGGCCGGACGCGGGTCGATGCGGTCATAGAGATCATGCCAGTCGCTGTCGGAGATGGTCACATTGCGCGCGATCAGCGCGCCATCGCCAATCGTGATGGCCTGCGCGGCCAGGATGCGCACCCCGCCGGCGAAGAAGCAGCACTCGCCGATATCGATCCGGCCAGGCGCGTCCTGCGGTGACCAGACGGTGAAGCTGACGGGCTGGTCGCGCCGGCTGATGATGTGGATGGCGCGCCCGGCGCGCACATTGGGGCCGAACACCTCCACATTCCACGGGCGCACGATCTTGGGATGGGGGCCCAGCGCCTCGAAATGCGGGGCGAGGAATTGTTCCGCCCAGGCGTTCTCGACCGCTTCCCACAAAGCGTGCATCCAGTAAGGGCGATGGTCACGGCGCATGGGGCGGGCTATCCGTTTCAGGCATGAGCGACGATCTGATTGAAAACGCGATTCTCACCCTTGCCGAGCAGCGCGGGCCTGGCAAATCCATTTGCCCGTCCGAAGCGGCGCGCGAGGCCTTCCCCGAGGACTGGCAGGTGCGCATCCGCCATGTGCGCGCCGCTGCGGTGCATCTGGCCAGCAAGGGACAGGTGGTGATCCTGCGCAAGGGCAAGCCGGTCGATCCGGAGAACTTCAAGGGCGTCTACCGCATCGCCATTACGCCGGTTTCAGGCGATGAGCCAGGTTGAGCCCATAAACGAGCAGTTTGAGGCGGTGCTGGAGGAGGCGCGCGCCTGCCGTGTCTGTCAGGACGCGCTGCCCCATCCCTGCCGGCCCGTGGTGCAGGGACAGTCGAGCGCACGCATCCGCATTATCGGCCAGGCGCCGGGCGTGCGGGTTCAGGCCAGCGGGCGGCCCTTCACCGATCCCTCCGGCGACCGTCTGCGCGCCTGGATGGGGGTGGACGAGGCCGAGTTCTACGACGCTTCGCGCATCGCCATCACGCCCATGGGATTGTGCTTTCCCGGTCTGGATGCGAAGGGCGCCGACAAGCCGCCGCGCCGCGAATGCGCGCCGCTCTGGCAGGACCGGTTCACGCAAGCGCTTCCCGGCGTGCGCCTGACCCTTCTGGTGGGCGCCCACGCCCAGCGCTGGCATCTGGGCGGAGCGGCCGGGCGCACCCTTACGGACACGGTGCTGCACTGGCGAATGCATACGCCGGCCTTTGCTGCCCTGCCGCATCCCAGCTGGCGCAATAATGCCTGGCTTGCACGTAACCCGTGGTTTGAGAAAGAGCTTTTGCCCTGGCTGCGAACGCGCGTGCGCAGCATTCTCGACTCGCTGGCTTGACCGGACAAATCGCCAGCGGTTTCCAGCACTTGCGCATGGGGGGCGCGGCCTGTATCCCGCCCGCGCAGATTCAGGGACGTCAGTCCGTACCCGGCGCCGTACAGAACTGGCGGCGGCCTGTCGCTCCCTTGCTGTTCCAGTTCCGCCGCTTAAAGGACTCCCCATGAGCGTGTTCGAGCATCCCGCATTTGACGATCACGAGAGACTTCTGTTCGCCCATGATCCGGCGACCGGCCTGAAAGCCATCCTGGCGGTCCACTCCACTGCGCGCGGACCAGCCGTGGGCGGGTGCCGCATGTGGACCTATCCCAGTTCGGCCGAAGCGCTGACCGATGTGCTGCGCCTGTCCCAGGGCATGAGCTACAAGAACATCATGGCCGACCTGCCCATCGGCGGCGGCAAGAGCGTGATCATGCGCCCCGAGGGCGAGTTTGACCGCGAGGCTCTGTTCGAGGCGTTCGGGCGTGCGCTGGAATCGCTCAACGGACAGTATATCTCGGCCGAAGATGTCGGCGTGTCGCCGGCGGACATGGTCGCGGCGCGCCGCACCACGCGCCATGTGGTCGGACTTCCCGACGGCACGGGCGATCCCTCGCCGACCACGGCCAAGGGCGTGTTCCTGGGCATCCAGGCCTGCGTCGAGCGCGGTCTGGGCAAGGCGGACCTCAACGGGGTGCGCATCGCCGTCCAGGGCGCTACGGGCCATGTTGGGGCCTATCTGTGCCGTCATCTGGCGGAAGCCGGCGCCGAGCTGTTCCTCTCCGACATCAAGGCGGAGCCCTTGGCGGAGCTGGCGCGTGAACTCGGCGCCACAATCGTCTCCGACCCGGACGCAATTTACGATGTGGACGCCGATGTGTTCGCCCCGTGTGCGCTGGGCTCGGTCATCAACCCGTCCACCATCGGCCGGCTGAAGGTGAAAATCGTCGCGGGCGCCGCCAATAACCAGCTGGAGACCCGCGAAATGGGTCAGGCCTTGATGGATCGCGGCATCCTCTATGCGCCGGACTATGTCATCAATGCCGGCGGCATCATCAATGTGATGGGCGAGCTGGATTCGCGCTTCGACGCGCGCTGGGTCGACGGCAAGCTGCAGACCCTCAAGCAGACGCTGGGCGACATTGTCGACGCGGCCGCCAGCCAGGGCCGTCCGGCCAATCTGATCGCCGACGAGACCGCCCGCGAGCGCCTGGCCGAGGCGGCCGCCGCGAAAGCGGGCAAAGCCTGAAGCAAGACATTGGCAACGCATTGAGGGGCAGGATCAGGCCATGACCGGTCTGATCCTGCCCCTGATCCTGCTTGCCGCCGCGCCATTCCTGCCTGCGGGCGCGGTGATGGCCGATCATGAGCGCCGCGGCGCCGTGATCGAGCGCCCTGACGGGCTGGCGGAGCTCAGCGCCCAGGCCTGCGCGTCGGTATGCGCGCTTCGTGAGACCTGTGCAGCCTGGAGCTGGCGGCCGGTTCTGCGCGACCGGCCCGGCGGATGCGCGCTTCTGGGCGCCGTGACGCCCGCCCGCTTTTCACCTGGCGCCGTCACCGGCCTGTCGCCGGCGCTGGCTGCGCGTATTGATGCGGCGGCCGAACGTCCGCCCAGCGCCCGCGAACGCGTTGCGCTGGAGGCGCTGGAGACCTCGGATCGGTCACGTCCGCCCGTGCGCAGGCGGGCTTCGGGGTCCGGCCTGGCGGGCGGTTAATCTCCCGGCAATCGTGCTTCACAAAACCACTCGCCCGCGCCGCGCCGCCACGGTTTCTTTACCCAGCCCCTTTAGTCTGGCCCAGCTGATGTACCGGAGCTCCGTGCGCGCATGTCCGTCCCGTCCCGCCTCAACCGGCTCGCCGACCTTGCCCGCGAAAAGTCTTCCGAGCGCCGGCGGGCCCTGCTGCGCGAGGTGACGGACCTGTTCTTCGAAGCGCCGCCCGCGCCCGCCAGCCCTGTCCAGGCGGAGTTCGACGCGGTGCTGCAGACGCTCGCCAGCCAGACCGCGCAGGGCGCGCGCACCGAGCTTGCCGAACGTTTCGCCGACAGCGCCCTGGCCCCGCGCGGGCTGCTCCTGCAGCTGGCGCGCGACGCCATCGAGGTGGCCGGTCCGATCCTGTCGCGCTCAAGCGTGCTGAAGGAGGAAGACCTCGTCACCATCGTGCACGAGCGCGGCCAGGACCATATCCGCGCCGTGGCCGGGCGCGAGCGGATTGGCGAGCGGCTGTCGAGCGCCATTGTGGAGCAGGGCGATGACAAGGCTGTGGCTGCGCTGGTTAACAATCCCGGCTCGCGCCTGAACCGGCAGGCCTTCGAGGCCGTGACCCGGCGCGCGGAGACCAGCCCCGAACTTCAGGCGCCCCTGGTGGCGCGCACCGACACCCCGGCCGATCTGCTCAACGATCTCATGGTCGTGGTGGAAACCCATCTGCGCGAACAGATCGTCTCGCGTTTCGACTCGCTTGAGCCGGGCGTGCTGGAGGCGGCGCTGGCCGCTTCGCACAAGCGGCTCGCCGCGCGCCTGGAAGAAGATCAGATGCTGGCCGAGGCGCGCCGCTTCATCGCCGCCAAGCGCATGCGCAAGGAGCTGGACGGCGCCCTGCTGGTGCGTCTTCTGCGCGAGAAGAAGCGGGTGCATTTCTGCGCCGGTTTCGCCGAGATGACCGGTGTGGATTACGCCGCCGCCCGGCGCGCGCTGGACCATGACAGCGCTGACGGGCTGGCGCTGATCTGCAAGGCGGCGGGCCTGGACAAGGCGCTGTTTGTCACCATCGCAGTCCTGCGCGCCGGGGCTGGCGAGAACGCCTTCACCGATGCGCGCGATCTGGGCAAGGCCTATGACGATCTTGATCCCGACAGCGCGCAGCGCGCCCTGCGCTTCATGAAGCTGCGCAAGGACGCCGAGGCGGCCTGATGCGGTCCGCGCCGGGCGCCATTGACCCTGCGCCCTTGAAAGCGCGCGCAGGCTCGGTTACCTCGCGGAGCCGTAACCACTAGGGATCATCCATGACCGCCGCTCATGCCGGGCCTGAATGGGCGCGCCGGCGCACCTACGCCATCATCTCCCACCCGGACGCGGGCAAGACCACGCTGACCGAAACCCTGCTTCTGGAAGCCGGGGCCATCCGGCTGGCCGGTCAGGTCAAGGCGCGCGGACAGAACCGCCGCACGCGCTCGGACTGGATGAAGATCGAACGCGAGCGGGGCATCTCGGTCTCGGCCTCGGTGATGACCTATGAATACCGTGATCTGGTCTTCAACCTGCTCGACACGCCCGGCCACGAGGACTTCTCTGAAGACACCTACCGCACCCTGACGGCGGCTGATTGCGCCGTGATGGTGCTGGATGCGGCCAAGGGCGTGGAGCCGCGCACCCTCAAGCTGGTCGAGGTGTGCCGGCTGCGCGACATCCCGATCATCACCTTCATCAACAAGATGGACCGCGAGGCGATGGAGGTGACCGACCTCCTCGACGACATCCAGGACAAGCTCGCGCTGGACGCCGCGCCGATGCAGTGGCCGTGCGGGTCGGGCCAGCGCTTCCGGGGCGTGGCCGATCTCAAGGACGGCGCGTTCGTCGCGTACCGCCGTCCCGGCGCTGATGATGACGAGCCGGCGCCCAGCGAGCGCCTGGATCTTTCATCCAACGCAATCGCCGAAGCGCTGAGCGGGGCCGATCTCGATGAAGTGCGCGAAGGCGTGGAAGTGGCGCGCGAGCTGTGCCCTCCCTTCGTGGAGCAGAGCTTCCGCGAAGGTCATCTCACGCCGGTCTATTTCGGCTCGGCGCTGCGCCGTTTCGGCGTGCGCGAACTGCTCGACGCCCTGGCTGATATCGCGCCGGGACCCCAGCCCCAGGCGGCCATCGGGACGTCTGACACGCTGGAGCCCGGCGGCAAGGAAGTCGCCGGCTTTGTCTTCAAGGTGCAGGCGAACATGGACCCCAATCACCGCGACCGGGTGGCGTTCGTGCGCCTGGTCTCGGGTGCGTTCCGGCGCGGCATGAAGCTGAAAACCGACCATGGTAAGCAGCTCACCGTCTCCAACCCGATCCTGTTCTTCGCGTCAGATCGCGAGATCGCCGATGAGGCGTTCGCGGGCGATGTGATGGGCGTGCCCAATCACGGCGTCCTGCGCGTGGGCGACACCCTTTCGGAGAGCGGCAAATGGCGCGTGGCGGGCATTCCGAACTTTGCACCTGAAATGCTGCGCCGGGCCCGGCTCAAAGACCCGCTCAAGGCCAAGCATCTCAAGAAGGCGCTGGAATCGCTGGCGGAGGAGGGGGTCACCCAGCTGTTCCGCCTGCAGGTGGGCGGCGAGTTCGTCATCGGCGCGGTGGGCGCTCTGCAGATCGATGTGATGGCCCAGCGCGTGGCGGACGAGTACGGCATCGAGGTGGTTTTCGAGCCGTGTCCTTTCGAGACCGCCCGCTGGATGCGCGGCGCGCCGGACAAGCTTGACGCCTTCATTGACCGGCACAAGACCGCCATCGCCGAGGATATCGACGGCGCGATGGTGTTTCTGGCCAAGTCGGCCTGGGAGGTGAGCTACTCCCAGGAAAAATGGCCCGATGTGATCTTCGACACGACGCGGGAGCGCGGTTCATGACTACGGATGCGAACGCCAACGGCCTGATCGCAAGCGCGGAAAATCTGTGGGACATCGTGGTCCGGGTCTGGGACACCAGTTTCGCCGGCTACAATGTGGGCGACGGCCTGTTGGCGATGGGCGTCCTGGCGGCCGCATTCATGGTGCGCGGCCTGTTTTCGCATGTGGTGCTGCGCCGGCTCATCGCGTTCGCCGACCGCACCGACAACAATCTCGACAGCAAGCTGATCGGCGCGCTGAAGGGCCCGATTAAGATGATCCCGGTGATCATCGGGGTCTATATCGCCTTCACCATTCTCGAACTGCACACCGCCACCGGCGCGATCAACGGCACGCAGGTTGTCGAGACGCTGATCGTCATCGCCCTGTTCTGGGCGCTGCACAATGCGGTGGTGCCCGCCAGCCATCTCATGACGCCGCTGCGCCGCGCGCTGACGCCGGTGATGGTCGACTGGCTGGCGAAATTCCTGCGCATCCTGTTCATCATCGTCGGCGCGGCCGCCGCATTGCAGATCTGGGGCATTCCGGTGGCGCCGGTGCTGGGCGGCCTCGGTCTTCTGGGCGTGGCCATCGGCCTGGGCGCCCAGGACCTGTTCCGCAATCTCATCGCGGGCATCCTGATCCTGACCGAAAAGCGCTTCGTGCCCGGGGAATGGATACATGTAGATGGCGTGGTGGAGGGCACGGTCGAGCAGATCAATTTCCGCTCCACCCTGATCCGGCGCTTCGACCGCAGCCCGGTCTTCGTGCCCAATTCCAGGCTGGCCGACAACGCCGTGACCAATTTCACCCGCATGACCCACCGGCGCATCCGCTGGATCATCGGCGTGGAGTACAAGACCACCACGGCGCAGCTTCAGTACATCCGCGACAAGACGCTGGAGTGGCTGGACAATCACCCCGAATTCGCCAAGCCGCCGGAAGTGGCGACCTTCATGCGGGTGGACAGTTTCGGCCCGTCCTCCATCGACTATCTGCTCTACTGCTTCACGCACACCACCAACTGGGGCGAATGGCTGCGCCTGAAAGAGGAGCTGGCTTTTGCGCTCAAGCGCATTGTGGAAGAGGCCGGGACCAGCTTCGCCTTCCCCTCCACCAGCATCTACATGGATGACGGCGCGGAAGTCTTCGTGCCCCCGATGGTGCGCAGTCATGCGGGCGAAGAGCCCGTCAAAGTCCAGGCTGACGCTGTTGCGCGCGGCGAGGCTGACGGCGGCGAGGGGAGCTCGGGAGAGGGCGGGGCGCGCTGAGCGCCCGGCATCAGGGGCCTGATCAGGGACCAGATCTAGGGGCCGGCGATCGTCGTGCGGTGCAGAAGCCGTGCGTGGCCGTCATAGCCGCCCGTGGCCATGTGCTGGGTGCAGCGATTATCCCACATCAACAGCATGTCCGGCTCCCAGACATGGCGGTAGACCACGCTCTCGTCATGGGCGGCCTGATAGAGCTCGATGAGCAGCAAGAAGGCCTCCTCATCGCTAAGGCCGTCGATCGTGCGCACATAGCCGGGATTGACGAACAGCGCCTTGCGCCCGGTCTCGGGATGCACCCGCACCACCGGATGCAGGCGGGTCTCGCGGGCGCGCTCGTCGGGGCGGATGGTCATGGACCTGTCAGGCGCGTCCATCGCGCCATAGACGCCGTCAGGGGCATAGGCCAGCCCGGCTGAATGGACCGCCTGCAAGCCCTCAATCCGGGCCTTCGTGGCCTCGGGCAGGGCGTCATAGGCCGCATAGCCGTTGCAGAACAGCGTATCGCCGCCCACGGGCGGGATCACCTTGGAATGCAGGATCGTGGCGGCCGGCGGGGTCTTCTGAAAGCTCCAGTCGGAATGCCAGGCGGCGGCGAACACGGACGCCTTTTCGTGCGCCTCGCGCTTCACCTCGATAATGCGCGGCCGGTCGGGCAGGGGGGCGATGAAAGGGTCCTCGCCAAACGGGACGAAATAGAGCGTGAAGCGCTCCAGATCGTCGTGGTCCATGGGCTGATCGGGAAAGGCGAGCACCAGATGCTCAAGCCAGGCTTCACGGATCGCCCTGACGGTTTCAGGCGCCAGCGGACGGGTGAGGTCCACGCCGGTGACGCGCGCGCCAAGCGATGCGCCTGACGGGGTGACGGTGATATCGCTCATGGCCTGCCTCCAGATGCGCTCTGATTTTGACGCATGGGGCGATGCTCGGACGGGCGCGGGCATGGCGTCAACCCGGTCTGCAGCCGGATGACTGAGCGCCTGAGCTTGCCGCCGCGCCTGCACGCGGGCTAAACCGGCCCTGTCCCTTCAATCTGTTCAGCGTGGCTGGCGCGTTCCATGTTCAAGAAAATCCTGATCGCCAACCGCGGCGAGATCGCCGTGCGGATCATCAAGACCTGCAAACGCATGGGCATCTCCACGGTGGCGGTCTATTCGGAAGCCGACGCCGATACGATGGCGGTGCGCATGGCCGACGAGGCGGTGTTCATTGGCCCGCCCGCGCCCGGACAGTCCTATCTGGACATGGACAAGATCATCGCCGCCTGCGTGGAGACCGGGGCCGACGCGGTTCATCCCGGTTTCGGTTTCCTGTCGGAGAATGCAGGCTTCCCGCGCGCGCTTGCCGAAAAGGGCATCGCCTGGATCGGGCCGAACCCGGACGCCATCGCGGCCATGGGCGACAAGCTGGAATCAAAGAAGCTGGCGGCGAAAGCCGGGGTCAGCACCGTGCCCGGTTTCAAGGGCGAGATCGTCGACGACCAGCAGGCCGTCGAGGTGGCGTCCGATATCGGCTATCCGGTGATGATCAAGGCGTCAGCAGGCGGCGGCGGCAAGGGCATGCGCATCGCCCGCTCCGAAGGCGAGGTGCGCGAGGGCTTCAAGGGCGCGCGCAACGAGGCCAAATCCTCCTTTGGCGATGACCGCATCCTGATCGAGAAATTCATCGAGAGCCCGCGCCATATCGAGATCCAGGTGCTGGGCGACAAGCACGGCAATGTCATTCACCTCAACGAGCGTGAATGCTCCATCCAGCGGCGCAATCAGAAAGTCCTCGAAGAGGCGCCCTCGCCGTTTCTGGACGCCGCCACCCGGCGCAAGATGGGCGAGCAGGCCGTAGCCCTGTCCAAGGCGGTCGATTATGACAGCGCGGGCACCGTGGAATTCATCGTTGCCCCCGATAAGAGCTTCTATTTCCTCGAAATGAACACCCGTTTGCAGGTGGAGCATCCGGTCACCGAGCTCACCCACGATATCGATCTGGTCGAGCAGATGATCCGCGTCGCCGCCGGCGAGACGCTGTCCGTCACTCAGGCCGACATGCGCATCAAGGGATGGGCGGTGGAGGCGCGTCTGTACGCCGAGGACCCCTATCGCGGTTTCCTGCCGTCCATCGGACGGCTCAAGCGCTATGCCGAGCCGGCCGAGGGCGAGGCGGGACCGGGGCGCCTGCGCATCGATTCCGGCGTGCGCGAGGGCGACGAGATCTCGCTGTTCTACGATCCGATGATCGCCAAGGTGATCGGGTACGGGAAGACGCGCGAGGCGGCCATTGACGCGCTCGCGGTCTCGCTGGACCGGCTGCATGTGGACGGGCTGCAGTCCAACGCGCCCTTCTTGTCAGCGGTGCTGGACGAGCCTGATTTCCGGGCCGGGCGCATTCACACCGGCTATATCGAACAGCATTTCCCCGAAGGCTTCGCCGGGACCGCGCCGCGCGAGGAGCAGCTGCGCTGGATGACGGCCGCGGCGGCCTATGTGCACACCGTCTTCACCGAACGCGCCGCCGGGGTGAGCGGGCGTCTGACCCCGCCGCCGGAACCGGGCCGCGCCCATGAATGGTCGGTGCTGCTGGACGGTCAGCGCTTTGATGTGGAGATCGTTCTGGGCGAGGGCGCGCTGGCGCCCGGCGAGACCCGGGCCGATATCTGGATCCCGGCGCTCAGCGCGGACCGCCTGAGCCTGAAAACATCCTGGCTGCCGGGCCAGGCCGTATTCGACGCGCAGCTGGACGGGGCGGCCTTCGCCCTGTTCCTGACCGAGCAGCGCGAAGGTTACGCCCTGCGCCATCGCGGCTTTGCGGCGACGGTGATTGTCTGCGCGCCGCGCGTGGCCGAGCTCTATGCGCGCCTGCCGGAAAAGGAGCCGGCGGACACAGCCAGGCAGGTGCTCAGCCCGATGCCGGGGCTGGTGGTCTCCGTGGCGGTCGAGCCGGGCCAGGAGGTCAAGGCCGGCGAGGCGCTGCTGGTGGTCGAAGCGATGAAAATGGAAAACGTCCTGCGCGCTGAACGCGATGGCGTGGTCAAGGCTGTCCACTGCACGCCCGGCGCGGGCGTCGCCGCCGATGAGTTGCTGGTGGAGTTTGAATAGGGCCGCGGGTCTGAATGGATACGGGCGGGGGAAGTTTGTTCTACCGTCTGGTTGGAATCATGCCAATGTGCATGAAAAGGGGAAAAGCCATGCCAGACTTCATCAAACGTTTCCTCAGCTTTGACCAGCTGATCGCAACCACGCTCATCAAGATACTCTACTGGATCGGTTTGATCGGCATTGCGGCCGGCGTGTTGTTTTCAATGATCGGCGGCATGGTCGCCATGACCCAGGACTTCGCGGCCGGCTTCGCCGCCTTTGTCGGAGCGCCTATAGTGGGCGTGATAGGGCTCTTGTTCTGGCGCTTCGTCATGGAAGTCTACATCGTTATCTTCTCTATCCATGACCGGCTGGGTGAGATCCGCGACAAGATCGGGTCGTAATCTGAATTTCGGGTGCACTCGCTGGCCGCGATCCCGCAACGCGGAGTAAAGCGCCTTACGTCAGCGCCGCCGCCGGTGAGTTCATGGGCAGGGGCGGGTTCAAACCCCGCGTTGACTTTATGGGAGCCTGCGAAGAGGCTTTCACGGTGAGAATCATTTCCGGGAGGACGCCTTCATGAACATTACCCACGTGCTCTTCAGCCCGAATGGCCGCATCGGTCAGCAGTCATTCTGGATCGGAGTTCTGATCCTGATCGCAGCCAACATCATTGCGGGCCTGATCCCGATCCTCGGCTTTTTCATTTCGCTGGGCCTGATCTGGGTCGGCATCGCGGTTTACGGCAAGCGCCTGCATGACGCCGGCAAGAGCGCCTGGCTCCACGCCATTCCGTGGGGCGTGTCTCTCCTGCTGGGCATCATTGGCGGGATCATGGTGGGCGGCACGGTCTTCACCGCCATGATGGCCGGTGACGATGTCGATATGACCGCCCTCATCGCGGGCGCTGGCGCGGCCGGCATCTTCTTCCTTCTGAGCTTTGTGGTCTGGATCGGCTACACGATCTGGGTGGGCGTTCTGAAGGGCGATCCGGGCGAGAACCGCTTTGGTCCCGCCCCTGCAGCGCCGCCGCCTCCGGCGACGCCTGAAGACGCAGGCTGATTTCGTTCCCACGAGCGTAACCCCGGCGCCCGGAGACTGTCTCCGGGCGCCGCTTTGTCTTGAACCGTCCGGAGTGGGGCCCCATACCTCGCCTTCCTTCAAGTTTGAGCGAGCGCCCATGTCCTCCGTGAATTTCGCCGCCGCTTTCCTGCCCAACCAGCGCGCTGACGCTGACCAGTACTGGATCGCGCTGGGCCTGATCGCGGCGGTGGATTTTCTGCGCCTGTCCCTGCTGGGATCGCAGGCGCTGGTGGTCTGGCCGATGATCGCCTTCTTTGTTCTGGCGGCGCATATCAACCGGCTGCGTCACGCCGGGCGCAGGGCGGATCTGGCGGTTGTCCCGCTGCTCGTCGCCTGGCTGGCCAAGTTTGTTGCGGCGATACTGGCCATGACCGTCGCGGTATTGCCGGTCTATCTCGACATGATGCGCGCGCAGGGCGTGGACATAAACGATCCGGCTGCGGTCAACGAGGCGGCTTATGACCCGGCGCTGCAGCAGGCCCTGTCTGACCGGATCACCTCGGATGAAGCCCTGGCCCGCCAGATCGCCGACGCCGGCGCCTGGCCGTCCACCTGGGCCTTCTGGATCGTGATCGCGCTGTTTGCGATCTGGTTTGCGCGCATGGGGCGCACCGTCAGACCGGCGCCGCCGCCTGAATGACGGGGCCGAATACGCGCTCGAACGCCTGTTTGAGCGCCAGGTCCGCGTCCTCCATCGTCACCGGCAGTCCCAGATCAATGAGGCTGGTCACGCCGTAGCGCGGATCGTCAATGCCGCACGGCGTGATGCCGGTGAAATGCGCCAGATCGGGTTCGACATTGAGCGCGATGCCGTGAAACGACACCCAGCGCCGGAGCCTTATCCCGATGGCGGCGATCTTGTCCTCGCGCTCGGGCCCGCCGGGCCGGGTGCGGTCTACCCACACGCCAATGCGGTCGCAGCGCCGCTCGCCGGTGACGTTAAACGTCTCCAGAGTCTGGATAATCCATTCCTCCAGATCACGCACGAAACGCCGGGCGTCGCGCCCGCGCGTGCGCAGATCGAGCATGACATAGGCCACGCGCTGGCCCGGCCCGTGATAGGTGTATTCGCCCCCGCGGCCGGTCTTGAAGACTGGAAACCGGTCCCGGTCGCGCAAGTCAGCCTCGTTCGCGCTGGTGCCGGCCGTGTAGAGAGGATCATGCTCCAGCAGCCAGACCAGTTCGCCGGCCTCTCCGCGCGCAATGGCGTCCACGCGCGCCTCCATGGCCGCCAGCGCCGCCGGATAGGGGACGCGGGCGCCGGATACGGCCCATTCGACAGGCTTTTGCGACATGGGTGCAGCTGTCCTTAACGCCTCGGAAACCGGCGTGGAACATCGTGAGTCGCACACCGCAAGGCAAGGCCTTGCACCATCAGGGTTCAAACCGGTCCGTACCACCATGAGTCAGCTGGGCGAAGTCCAGGTCGAAATCTCGGTTCTGCTCGGCCGCTCCCGGTTGCCGATTCACCAGTTCCTGCGCATGGGGCGCGGCGCGGTGATTCCGCTGGACGCCGCCGAGCATGAGGAGGTGTGGATCCTGGCCAACAACCATCCCATCGCGCGCGGCGAGATCGTCATCCAGGGCGACCGGGTGGCCGTGTCGATCACCGGCCCTGCTGACGTGCACGATTATTTCGCCGCCTGAGCGGGGCTGCGCGCTACACCGGGGGACTTCACAAGCCGGTCCGGTCTTGGTACACGCGCGCTCCGGTTTTGCGGTCGTGGCGGAATTGGTAGACGCGCAGCGTTGAGGTCGCTGTGGGGTAAAACCCGTGGAAGTTCGAGTCTTCTCGACCGCACCATGCCCGCTCCCGCACGGAGCGGGCGCCACCCCCGCCCGTTCGCGCCGGGCGTTTTTGGATCTGTTGCTCAGTCATGGCCGTATGGTGGGCCTTGTTCCGCCGCGATTGGCGCG
>JAFIEB010000029.1 GCA_020832735.1 Oceanicaulis sp. | reverse complement strand
TGTGCGCACGCCGCGCCCCGCCGCCGCACAGGCGGCCCGCACCCGCACGGCGCCCGCCGCCGAAACGCCTGCCCAGCCCGCCGCGCCTGCGCCTGCCCCCGCCCCGGTGGCCGCCAAGCGGATGGCCAATGGCGAATACGCCACCGTGCTCACCCTGCGCGAGGGAATGTGCAAATGGCCGATCGGCGATCCGGCTGACGCCCAGTTCCGCTTTTGCGGCCACCCGACCAAGCCCGGCTCGGCCTATTGCGACGCCCACGCCCAGCTTGCCTACCAGCCCCAGGCCAAGCGCAAGCGCAAGCCGAGCGACGACGCCCGCGTGGTGCTGGACTCGCTGCAGAACCTGCGGCGCGCGAATTTCTAGACCGGTTTGAGCGGTATGACGTCAGGGCGCGCGGCGGGTCATTCCGCCGCGCGTTCCATTTCAATCAGGCGCGCCAGCAGGGGATGGGCCGTATTGAAGCGCCGCCCGTCCAGGGCCGCGACCGGCACAATCCCCATCACCGCATTGGCGACAAAGGCCGCGTCCACGCCTGCAAAGTCCTGCGCGCTGACGGCGGCGGTCTTCAGCGCGATCCCGGCGTCTTCGCAGGCCTGATCAAGCGCGGCCAATGTGGTGCCCGGCAGGGCTGCGCTGGCCGCGCCCGGAGTGAAGACCTGGTCGCCCCTGATCCAGAACACGCTGGCGCTGTCGGCGCACGACACCGATCCGTCAGAAGCCAGCACCAGCGCCATGTCCGCCTCCGCGCCGAGCGCCAGCCGGCGGGCATGGAGAAGATCGGCGTACTGGGTCAGCTTGTGACGGCTGACGAGGCTGGAGGGTTCGCGCCGGGGCGCGTCTATGCGCGCCAGCGTCACGCTTTCGGGCGGGGACAGGCGTGCGCGCGCCGTGACCAGAACCGTGCCTTCAGCCCCCGACGGCGCCGTCATGCCCGGCCCGTGCGGGCCGCGGCTGATGGTCAGGCGCACCACAGCCTCGCCCTGTCCCGCGCCCAGATGGATCGCCGCCCCCTGCACGCCGGTCCAGTCGGGCGGAGCGATCTCCAGCACGTCCAGCGCGCGGGCGAGGCGGGCGCGGTGGCGCGCCCATCGGCGCAGGCGCCCGCCTTCCAGCCGCATGGTCTCGAACGCGCCGTCGCCCAGCAGGAAGCCGCGCTCGGAAATGCTCAGCCGGGCCGCCTCCGCCTCCACGAAACGCCCGTTGAGCCAGACCATCGCCATCACGCCGCCTCCACCGCCCGCTTCAGGGCGGAGGCCTTGTCGCGGGTCTCGGCCAGTTCGGCCTCAGGCTCCGATCCGATGGTCACCGCCCCGCCCGAGCGCACCTCCACGTCCCAGCCCGTTCCGGCCCGGACCATGGCGGCGGTGCGGATCATGACGTTGAGATCGGCCGCGCCGTCCGCCCCGATCCAGCCCATCGCCCCGCAATAGGGACCCCGGCTCTCGCCTTCCAGCTCGGCGATGATCTCCATGGCGCGCGTCTTGGGCGCGCCGGTGACCGAGCCGGGCGGAAAACTGGCGGCGATCAGATCAAACACGCCGCGCCCCGGCGCCAGGCGCCCCTCCACCGCCGAGACCAGGTGATGGACATTGGCGAAGGCCTCCACCTCGAACAGGGTCCGGGCGCGCACGCTGCCCGGCGCGCAGACGCGGGCGAGATCATTGCGCATCAGGTCCACGATCATCAGGTTCTCCGCCCGGTCCTTCTCCGACGCCGCCAGCGCGGCGGCCTCGGCCGCATCGCCAGCCGGATCGGATTGGCGCGGACGCGTGCCCTTGATCGGGCGCGCCTCCACCTTCCCGTCATGGGCGAGCGCTACAAACCTCTCAGGAGAATTGGTCACAATGGCGCGCGAGTCGTCAAGGCGCAAAAAGGCCGAGAACGGCGCTGGGCTCTCCGCCGCCAGCCGGGCGGCCAGGCGCCCCGGCGCGTCGGCGCCGGCCATATGGCCGCGCAAGGGATGGGACAGATTGACCTGCAACACGGCGCCCGCGGCCACCCCGGCGCGCGCGCGCCGGGCCGCATCAAGATAGCGCGCATCGCTCCACACCTGTTTGAGCGGCGTCCCCGCGCCTTTGCGCGGCGCAGGCGCGCTCCCGCCGGCGCGCGCCAGGCGGCCCGCCAGGCGCCGGGCCGCATCCGCCTCGCCGCGCACGGTGATCTCGCCGGCATGATGATCAAACCGCGCCGCCGCCGGATACCAGCCCATGGCCAGCGCCGGCCACTCGCACAGCCCCGGCCCGAGTGTGGGAACCGCCTCGAACGCGCGGCCCAGATCATAGGCGAGCAGCCCGGCGTATCCGCCCGAAAACCCGTCCTCTCCCGGCGTGCAGGGCGCCGGCCTGAACCCTTCGCGCAGGAGCGCAAAGCCGCGTGCGGGATCATCGTCGATAATGGTGAAATCAGGCTCGGCGCACAGATAGCTGTAGCGGCCGCGCGTCCCGGCGCCCCCGCCGTGCATCAGCAGCGCCCAGGGCTCCCCGGCGAAGGCGCCCAGCGCCGCCTCCGGTGCGATCCAGCCGGGCAGGCGCAGCGTGCTCACGGGGCGATGAGCCTCGCCCTCACCGCCTCCAGCGTGGCGTCTGAGAGGCCCAGCGGCCCGCGCAGGTAAGCGTGAACATCGCCCACCGCCTCCAGCGCGGCGTCCAGATAGCCGTCCTCCACGCCCAGAAACGCGCGCATCTCGCGGTCGCCCACGCTCTTGCCCAGTTCGTCCTTCAGGCGCGCCTGGACCCTGGGGGCCAGCTCGTCATAGTTCACCGCCGTATTGGTCATCAGATAGTCTTCGCGCGCCGCATTGGCGTCCACGCCCAGCTCCATCAGGAGGAAGGCGCAGAATATCCCGGTGCGGTCCTTGCCCGCGGCGCAGTGGACCACGAAGCCCGCCTCGTCATCGGCCTCGGCCAGCGCCTCGAACCCGGCGCGGAACACCGCCATATTGCCCGGATCAAACGGCAGGCGCTTGTAGGTGTCGGTCATGAACTGGCGGATGGAGGCGAGGCTCATATCGCTCTCGCGCAGGAACACCATGTGCGGCGGCTCGGCATGGCCGGCATGGTCGCTGGCCAGCACCCGCACGTCCTTGCGCCCGGTCCAGAAACTGGGCTCCAGCGCGCGCTCGCGCGGCCGGCGCAGATCAGCCACCACCTGGATGTTCAGCCCGTCCAGACGCGCCTGATCCTCCGGCGTCGCCCGCGAAAACTGGCCCGACCGGTACAACCGGTCAGCCACATGCCCGCCGCCTGGAACCGTGTAGGCGCCGAACCGGCGGAAATTATAGACGCCCGACAGGGGCAGGACTCGCTCGCTCATGCCCTGAGACCTAGCCCGCTGCGCGGGACGCGGCAAGCGGGGGTGAGGATCGGGGCGGGGGAAAGTGCCTCCTCTCCCCCACGCGTGGGGAGAGGATAAAGGTGAGGGGGCGGACATCTCCGGCTCACCTGCCTTCGCCGCGCCTGGCAGGACCGCCCCTTGAGACACCACCGCTGATTTCCCGGCCGAGCGGAGTGAGAGCCGGGACCCATCCACCGGTCCTGTCCGCCGCTGGGGCGGCTCAAAAGTGTCGGGCTGGATCCCGGATATTTGCTCACGCAAATTCCGGGAAGGCAGTGTTGGGGAGCTGGGGTTTCTTTCCCCTCCCCCGAAGTGGGGAGGGCGGCTGAGCGTAGCGAAGCCGGGTGGGGGCGCCGCCGAAGGCGGCCACTCAAAACCTGCGCCGGGCGGCGCCGTCACCCCACCCCCGGTTCTGCGAGCCGTATCCTTCCCATCAAGTGTAGGGGGGAAACTGGCGTTCTGACCGCCAATGCGACTCAGAGATAAATTCTAATTGAATCAGAACAGCCAGCCCCCTACAGTTCTTGAGGTTGCAGCAGGGAGCACCCAATGAACGATTCGATTCGCCGGCGGGGCTTTATATTGACTGGTTGTTTCTTGATCCTGATCGCAATCGGCACCGTGATCGCATACTTTTTCTCGATCAACGGAGGCATTTCAAATCAACCTGCCGATTGGGGCGCATTCGGCAGTCTCGTTGGGGGCGCAGCGGGCTCCGCCATTGCAGCATCTGCGTTGCTTGCCCTTGTTTACGGGCTCATTGTTCAACATCGAGAACTCGACGCCTTAAAAAAACAATTCTATAATCAATCATTCCGAGATAGACTAAATAAAATGAAAGATCAATATTATAAATCCCTGTCATCCGTTTACGTTTCAGTTTCAAGCGAGAGCGGAGACTCAAGAATAAAACAAACACACATCGGAAATCAGGCAATGAGCGACATTATAAATGGCGCTTTTCGGCAATTTAAGTCGGAAAATCCTGAAACAGAGTCGCTTGCCGAGTTAAGCGCTCGTATTGGGAGGGTGAAAAATTACCATCAAGAGCTTCTATCTCATGTTTGGGGGCAACTGATACACATATCAAACTATATTGACAGATTTTCAGTTGAATCAGAGCGATCAGAGGAGATATCGACCCTCAAAAAGCAGCTCAGCATGAATGAAAAAGTGATGATTTTGCTTTTTGTTCCCTTATTTGGGCTTCAAGAGGATTTGGAAATTATAAAGAAGCTGGGGCTTCTAGAAAGCTTTCCTGAGCGACTATTGGTCCATATGCCCCATTCATTGCTTGAGGCGCACGGCATTCCACCGCCTCAGAAACCCTGATCTCACAACGGAATATTATCGTGCTTTTTCCACGGATTGGTCAGCTGCTTGTTGCGCAATGTGCGCAGGGCGCTGACCAGGCGCAGGCGGGTGTTGCGCGGCAGGATGACGTCGTCGAGATAGCCGCGCGCGGCGGCCACGAAGGGGTTGGCGAAGCGGTCTTCGTATTCCTTCGTGTGAGCGGCCATTTTCTCGGGGTCGCTTAAGTCGGCGCGGTGGATAATCTCGGCGGCGCCCTTGGCGCCCATCACCGCGATCTCGGCTGAGGGCCAGGCATAGTTGATGTCGCCGCGCAGATGTTTCGACGCCATCACGTCATAGGCGCCGCCATAGGCCTTGCGGGTGATGACGGTGAGCTTGGGCACCGTGGCTTCGGCATAGGCGAACAACAACTTGGCGCCGTGCTTGATCAGGCCGCCATATTCCTGGCGCGTGCCGGGCAGGAAGCCGGGCACATCGACAAAGGTGATGATGGGGATTTCAAACGCATCGCAAAAGCGCACAAAGCGCGCGGCTTTCTTGGAGGCGTCGATGTCCAGCACCCCGGCCAGCACCAGAGGCTGGTTGGCGACAAAGCCCACGGTCTGGCCCTCCAGGCGGCCGAACCCGGTGACGATATTGGCGGCGTAGCCCGGCGCGATCTCGAAGAAATCGCCCTCGTCGGCGGTCTTCACGATCAGCTCGCGGATGTCATAGGGCTGGTTGGGATTGGACGGGACCAGAGTGTCCAGGCTGTGCTCCACCCGGCCGGGCTGATCGGCCACGGGCCGCACGGGCGGTTTTTCACGATTGTTGAGGGGCAGGAAATCGATCAGGCGGCGCACCTGGATCAGCGCTTCGATATCATTTTCGAACGCCGCGTCGGCGACGCCGGACTTTTTGGCGTGAACGGACGCCCCGCCAAGCTCTTCATGGGTGACGGTCTCGTTGGTGACGGTTTTGACCACGTCCGGGCCGGTCACGTACATGTAGGAGGTGTCTTTGACCATGAAGATGAAGTCGGTCATGGCCGGCGAATACACGTCCCCGCCCGCGCACGGCCCCATGATCACGCTGATCTGGGGAATGACGCCCGAGGCCAGCACATTGCGCTGGAAAATCTCGGCGTAACCGCCCAGCGCATCAACGCCTTCCTGGATGCGCGCGCCGCCCGCATCGAACAGGCCGATCACCGGCGCGCCGTTTTTCAGCGCCGCATCCTGCATCTTGCAGATCTTGCGCGCATGAGCGAGCGAGAGCGAGCCGCCGAACACCGTGAAATCCTTGGCGAATACGTAAACCAGGCGGCCATTGATGGCGCCCGATCCCGTGACCACGCCGTCGCCGGGGATTTTCTTCTCCGCCATGCCGAACTCGGTGCAGTCGTGCTCGACGAACATGTCGAACTCTTCAAACGAGCCGGGATCCAGCATCACATCAATGCGTTCGCGCGCGCTCAGCTTGCCCTTGTCGTGCTGGGCCTTGATGCGCTTCTCGCCTCCGCCCATGCGGGCGGCGGCGCGCTTGCGCTCGAGCTCTTCGATAACGGCTTTCATGAATCGGTTATCCCCGCGCCAAACTGGTGTCTGGCGTTAGCTAGCACCGGGGCGCACGCTTCAGCAAATGTTCAGGCCGCCGGTTATTCGCAGCGCGCGAACTGACTGTGCGCGCAGGCCTCGGCCAGTTCGCGCGCACGGGCGTGCTGCGCCCCGCTTTCCAGGCGCGACTCCGCGCGCCGCAAGGCCAGGCTGACAGAGCGCGAGAACACGCTCTCGCTATGGTCATTGCGGCGCGCTAGCTCAAACCACATCCAGGACCGTTCGCGCCAGTCTTCAACCGATTGCTGCTCGGCGTAGAGCGCACCCAGCTGATACATGGCCCGCGTGTCGCCGTCGGCCTGCGCCATCTCGATCAGCATCGCGCGGCCGCGCGCCTCGTCATGGCCCACCCCGCGCCCGGCGCCGTATGCGCGCGCCAGAGCGATCTGTGCGTCGCGCTCCCTTTCAGCCTCGGCCTCCAGCCAGGCGATGATCTCGGGGTCCCAGACATCCGGCTCGCGCCAGCGGCCCCGGAAGACAGACAACAGGGCTGACCGCGCCTGGTTTGCGGAATCGGCCGGCGCTCCGGACTGCACCGCGCGGAAGAACCACTGCGCCGACGCGTCCGGGTCCATCCCCTCTCCGCTGCGGGCATTGACGCCCAGCGAATAGGCCGCGCGCGCATCTCGGCCGGCCTCCCAGGCGCGCGTCATCCAGATGCGCTCCTGCTCCCGGTCAGGCGCGCCGTCAGGGCCGATGCCGTAGAGCGCGCTGAGGAAAATCATGGACTCGACATCGCCGTCCCCGGCCAGACGCAGCAGGATCGGATAGGCGGCCTGTCGGTCGCGCTCACCGCCCTGGCCCACGATCAGCATGCGCGCATATTCGCGCTCGGCCGCGGCGATACCGGCCTCCCCGGCGGCGCGGAAATAGCGCCGGGCCGCTTCCATATCCTCGCCGGTGCTGATCTCGCCGGATTGATAGCGCAGGGCGAGATTATGGTGCGCCTGAGCCTGACCCTGTTCGGCCGCCGCATGATACAGGCGCTCGGCCTCGGCCCGGTCCATCTCCACGCCCTGCCCGTCCCACAGCAGCACGGCGAGATTGTTCATGGCGCGCGCCTCGCCCTGATCGGCGGCGGCGCGGTACCACCGGGCCGCTTGCGCCAGATCGGGCTCGCCCAGCTCGCCGCGCGCCAGCATGCGGCCCAGAAGAAACTGCGCCTCGGCCTGCCCCGCCTCGGCCTGCGCGCGCATCACCGGTTCGGCGCCATGCGCATCGCCCGCCTCATAGGCGGCGATGGCTTTGGCCATCTCATCCTCGTCCGGCGCCGCGCTCCCCAGCGTCAGCGCCGCCGCCAACATCACAATCCAGCCCATCGCCTGTCCTCCCCTGAACCTGGATCCGAGGCGTCATATTAACCCTTGGCGACAGGCGCGGGCCAGTGTTTACGCAATCCAGGGACGATCAGCGCGCCGCCATCGGCCAGAGGGCGTCGAACAGGTCCTGCGCCGGCGTCCCGGCCAACCGGGCGGCGAGCGCGGCGTCGGCGGCGCCCAGGATCAGCCGGGCCAGCGCCTCAGCCTCCACATCCTCGCGCACCGAGCCGTCATGCTGACCATTGCGCAGGATGTGAGCGACGATGCGCAGGCGCCGGGCGCGCCAGTCCGGCTCGGCGCCGTCCCAAAGGCTGTCCGGCAGATGGCGCCAGATCGCGCGGGCGGCCTCGGGCTGGGCGCCGGCAAAGCGCGTCATCGCTTCGAGCACCGCGCGCAGGCGCGCCTTGACCCCCACCGCCGTGCGCGAGGCCAGGTCCATGTCCGCGATCAGCCCCTCCAGCTCGGGCGCCAGCACGGCGCACGGCAGGGTCTCCTTGGGGCCGAAATACTTGTAAAGGGTGGCCAGGCCCAGCCCGGCCGCAGCGGCGGCCTCGCGCATGCCCATGCGCTCCAGCGGCCCATCGCCCAGCAGCTTCAGCAACGCCAGGCGCGCGGCTTCCTGCGCGGTCTCGTCAAGCGCAAGCCCCGGCATGCGCCGGTGCGCTTCGCTCATTTCCACCATGCCGCCCCCCTGGCCTGCTGCAGGGTCCGGCGCGGGCGCCGGACCCCCCCGGTCTTCAGTCCGGTTTGCGGAAGCGCAGCGTCATGCGATCGGTTTCCCCGATCGCCCGGGCTTCCTCGCTGTCGCTACTGGGCATGCGCGTCCACACGCCGCCGTCCGCGTCCGCGGGATCATTCGGATTGGCGTTGATCTCCGACGAGCCTTCGAACACAAAGCCGCGCGCTTCGAACGCCGCGATCATATCCGCCTCGCGCATATAACCCCGGCTGCCGTCGGCGCGGTCATCGGCCTCGTCGGCAGGCGCGCGGTGCTGGACCACGCCCACGACGCCGCCAGGCGCCAGCAGCGTCCAGGCGTCATCGACCGCCATGTCCAGATTGCCGGTGCGGGCCATATTGTGCAGGGCGCGGATGTAAAGAACCCGGTCCGCGGTCCCGGCCATCTCGGCGGGAACGGCGCCGAAGCGCGCCATGCCATCCACCGTCCCGCCCCATTCGGACGCCTGCACCGGGAAGGTGTCTTCCAGCCCGGCGGCCGCAGCGCGGCGCTCATCGGTCATGCGGTCGCCAAAGATCGCCTCGAGCACGCTCATGGGATAGTTGATGGCGATAAAGCGCCCCGCCACTTCGGTGTAGGGCAGGAGGATGCGGGTGTACCAGCCGCCGCCCGGCAGGGCCTCGACCACAGTGTGGTCAGGCTGCACGTCGAAGAAGGCGAGCGTCTCAGCCGGGTTGCGCCAGACATCGCGGGCGCGGTCATTGTCGCGGCGCGCATCGGCCAGCACAGCAGCCAGGGCAGCGCTGGCGGCGGTCTCATCAAGGACATCGCCCGCCGCATCCGCCAGATCATCGGCCGCGTCCGCAGCCCCCTCCAGCATCGACTCGGCGTCTTCAGCAGCGTCCTCCAGTCCCGACTCTTCAGCAGGATCGGCGGGGTCTGCGGCCGGGTCCGCGCACGCGGCCAGCAGGGCGGCGGCGGCGATAGTGGTCAACCAGATCGGCTTCATGTCAGGGCTCCAGCAAGGTTAAGGGCTCGCGCAGGGGTATAACGCAACCGGGCGCGAAAATCCTGTCTTTTCTGGCGCCGGCTCAGCGCTGGCGCGCATGGATCAGGGTCTCGCGATTGCCGTCGCTCCCGGCCACAGGGCTTGGCCATTCGCCCAGAACGTCCCAGCCCGACGCGTCCAGAAAGGCGCGCACCTCCGCCTGCGCGCGGGCGGCGGCGTCGCCATCGCGCACCACGCCGCCCTTGCCCACATGGGCGCGGCCGACCTCGAACTGGGGCTTGAACAGGGCGATCAGATCCGCGCCGGGCGCCGCCAGCGCCAGCGCCGACGGCAGCACCTTGGTCAAGCTGATGAAGCTGGCGTCGCACACGATCAGGGCGGGCGCTTCAGCCAGACAGCCGGGCGTGAGCGCGCGCGCGTCCAGCCCTTCAAGGCTGGTGACGCGCGGATGCCCGCGCAGCCGGGGGTGAAGCTGATCACGGCCCACATCCACCGCCATCACATGACGCGCCCCGCGCGCCAGCAAGACCTCGGTGAAGCCGCCCGTGCTGGCGCCCACGTCCAGGCAAAACGCGCCGGCCGGATCGGCGTGCGCCGCGTCCAGGCCCCCGCTCAGCTTGAGCGCGGCGCGGCTGACCCAGGGGTGGGCCGCCTCGGCCTCCACGGCCGCGCCGTCGGGGATGGTGCGCGAGGGCTTGTCGAGCACGGCGCCGTCCACGCGCACCCGGCCCGCCGCAATCGCGGCCTGGGCGCGCGCACGGGTGTCGAAAAAGCCGTGATGGACGAGATAGCGGTCAGCGCGCATGGTCCGGTCTCCAGCATGGGCGCGCCTCCCCGGCAGGGTGCGCATTGCGTTTTTGCGCGCAACGGTGTACTACGCCTTTATCGATTTTTGGCCGGTTACTTGGGCCGCGTGTCTGCACGCTCCGAACGATCCCCCGAAATCCGATATCACCCGCCCTCTCGGGGGCTCTGTTACTCTGTCTACAAGGAATATCCCATGGCTACGGGAACAGTTAAGTGGTTCAACACCACCAAAGGCTACGGCTTCATCCAACCTGACGGCGGCGGCAAGGACGTATTCGTCCACGCCAGCGCAGTCGAGCGCGCCGGAATGGGCCCGCTTCAGGAAGGCCAACGCCTCCAGTTCGAAGAGTCGCGCGACCAACGCACCGGCAAAACGGCCGCTTCGGACCTGCAAGCGGTTTAATCCGTTACCGGCCCCTCACCGGGCCGGCATCAAGCCCCCGGACCTCGCGGTCCGGGGGTTTTTTGTTGCCGGGCTCTGAAGCTTCATACGTCCGGCGCGGGGCGGCTTAGCTCTTGCGCCGCAGGCCCAGGCGCCCGCGGGTGACGTGCAGGGCGGCCCATACGGCAATAAGGGCGAGCGCCATCAGATACCAGGTCAGCGCGTAGGCGCCGTGGCGTTCAGGCGGGGTGGCGGTCAGCCAGTCCGGCAGGCGCCCGTCATCCAGCACCAGCCACCAGGCGCCCAGCAGATCCGTCTGTGAAACGCCCAGCACCTCGGCCATGGCGGCCCGGTTGAAAGCGTAGAACTCGCCGCGCTCCGGCGCATCGGGCGCGCCGAACACGCCCCGGCGCAGCGGCTCCTCCAGACGCACGCCGCGCGGCGCGGCAGAGGCCGGCCCCGCTGCGGTCGCGGCGCTGAGCGGCTCAAACCGCGTCTCCACCAGAATCAGCCGCGCGTCCGCGCATTCGGGCAGTCCGGCGGGCGCGAACACCCGCCAGCCCGGCGCGCCGGCGGAGCTGCGGCCATACACGCGCACGAAGCGCTCCTCGTCAGGCTCGGCCCCGGCCACCGGCTGGCCGGTCAGCGGATCGGCGCACACCGCCTCCAGCCCTGCAGGCGGCGCGGACGCCGCGGCGGCGTGCTGATCGATCAGCTCTTCCTTCCAGCCCATGCGCTGCGTCTGCCAGCCGCCCAGCGCCAGCAACAGGGCGAGCGCCATCAGCGTGAGCAGGGTCAGCACCGGATAGGGGCGGAAAATGATCATGGCGCCGCGTCAGGCCCGTCCGGATCATCCGGTTCGTCCAGCCGCCCTTCCGACGCATCATGGCGGTGCTGCAGGGCGAAGGTTACGCCGCGCAAGGGGCGCAGCAGGGCCATGCTGAGCGCGGTGGCCAGCGGCATCCAGATCACAAAATGCAGCCACAGCGGCGGGCTGAACAGCACTTCGGCCACCAGCGCCAGCGGCACCACGAAGAAGCCGACCGCAAACATGATGAAGACGGCCGGGCCGTCGCCCGCATCCTCGCGCGAAAAATCCAGCCCGCAATGGCTGCAGCGCGGGGCGAATTTCAGGAAGCCGGAAAACAGAGCCCCTTCCCCGCAGCGCGGACACCGTCCGCGAAGACCTGCGAGAAAGGGGTTTGTTTGGGTCACGTCCGTCGCGGACCTACTGGTAGGCCACGTAGATGAACACGAACAGGAACAGCCAGACCACGTCCACGAAGTGCCAGTACCAGGCCGCCGCCTCGAAACCGAAATGCTTCTTGGGGGTCATCTGGCCGGCCATCAGACGCGCCAGGCAGACCGCCAGGAAGATCGTCCCGATGATCACGTGGGCGCCGTGGAAGCCGGTGGCCATGAAGAAGGTCGCGCCATAGAGGTGCCCGGAGAAATCGAAATAGGCGTGAGTGTATTCGTAGGCCTGCACGCAGGTGAACATCACGCCCAGGATCACGGTGAGCAGCAGGCCCAGCTTGGCGCCCTTGCGGTCGCCGTGCTGCAGGGCGTGGTGGGCCCAGGTCACCGTGGTGCCCGACAACAGCAGGATCAGCGTGTTGATCAGCGGCAGGTGGAAGGGATCAAACGTCTCGATGCCCGGCGGCGGCCAGTTCTCCCAGCCGGTGAAGTCCGCCCCGATCGGTCCGCCGTCCCAGCTGGCGCCCGCGCGCACGTCATGGAACAGGGCCAGTTCGAAGAACATCCAGAACCAGGCGGCGAAGAACATCACTTCAGACACGATGAACAGGATCATGCCGTAGCGCAGGCCCAGATCGACCACCGGAGTGTGGTCGCCCTGTTTGGATTCCTTGATGACGTCAGCCCACCAGCCGACCATGGTCCAGCCCACGATCAGGAAGCCCAGCGCCAGCATCCAGGGCTGACCCTCGCCCAGGAAGAAATGCGCCCAGCTGGACGTATCGCTCACCAGGCCCTTGGTCATCACCACAAAGCCGATGGCCAGCAGGAAGGCGCCCAGCGAGCCCACGAAAGGCCACGGGCTCGGATCAACCAGGTGGTAGTCGTGTTTGACGGCGGCGCCGGCCATGCTCATCTCCCAAACTCAGTCTGCGCAAGCGCGCTTTCGCGCGGTGTATAGCCCCGGCCCCGCCGGTCATCAATCACTCACAACGCCCCGCCTTCAGGCGGAGCCGGTCAAGACGCGTCCGCCGCCTCCCAGGCGCGGGAATCGCCGGACCGCCAGAAGGTATAGGACAGGGTGATGGTCTGCACGTCATCCATCAGACGCTCTTCATCCATCAGGGGATCAACGAAGAAGATCACCGGCATGTCGAGCGTTTCGCCCGGCGCGATGGTCTGGTCGGTGAAGCAGAAGCATTCCAGCTTGGCGAAATACGGCCCGGTCTTGAACGGCGCTACGTTGTAGCTGGCGACCCCGGTCACCGGCTCGGACGTGGTGTTGGTCACGCGGTAGAAGGCCAGCGCCGTCTCGCCCACGCGCACACGCATGGAGCGCTGCAGCGGCTCGAACTCCAGAGGGAAATCGCGCGCGCGCGAAGCGTCGAATCGCACCGTCACCTCGCGCTCGAGGATCTGGCCGGCGTCGAACTGGGCCACCTGGGTGGTGCCGCCATACCCGGTGACGCGGCAGAACAAGTCGTAGAGCGGCACCGAGGCGTAGGCCAGGCCCACCATGCCCGTCACGATGGAGGCGCAGATCACCGCGACGCGCGCATTGCGGTCGAGTTGCTGAAACCAGTTTGTGAACCAGCGCGTCATGCTCATCCCGTTGCTCCGGCGTTCCAGCCCGTGGTCAGGCGCACCACCGTGACCAGGAAGATCAGCACGATGAACGCGCCAAGGCCGAGCGCGATGGCCAGATTGCGCCGCTTGCGGGCGGCTTCCTCCTGCGCGGTCAGGCGCACGGTGTCCGGTTCGCGCTCTGGCTCGTCACTCATGGCTCTATCCTGCAAGGCCGGGGAGCGCGACATGGGCGCCCGCGCCATGCTCGGCGAGCAGGGCGGCGAATAGCAGCGTCAGATGCGCGATGGAATAGGCGAAAAGGTCGCGGGCCGACTTGTCGCCGGCGCGCACCGCGTACAGCGCGTCCTCGGCCCCGGCGGCATCGCCCGCGCGCGACGCGAAGACCCGCACCGCCAGCAGGGCGAACAGGGCGCCCCCGCCCGCCGCCGCCACGGCGTAGACCACGCCGCCCAGCCCCGTCGCCAGAGGCGCGGCGGTGGCGGCCAGATACAGCCCAGTATAGACGAGGATCTGGGCGCGGGTGGATTTGGCGCCGCGCGCCACCGGCATCATCGGCACGCCCGCTGCAGCGTAATCGCCTGACTTATAGAGCGCCAGCGCCCAGGAATGAGGCGGCGTCCACAGGAAGATGATGGCGAACAGGATCACCGCATCAAGGCTCACCGAGCCCGTAGCCGCGGCCCAGCCGATCATGGGCGGGAAGGCCCCGGCCGCGCCGCCTATGACGATGTTCTGCGGCGTCGAGCGCTTGAGCCACATCGTATAGACGACGCAGTAGAAGAAGATGGAGAAGGCCAAGAGGCCCGCCGCCACGTAATTCGTCGCCAGCCCCATGAGCAGGACCGAGGC
>JAFIEB010000074.1 GCA_020832735.1 Oceanicaulis sp. | reverse complement strand
CTCTCGATGCGCTCGTCATAGGCCTCGCGCACCTCGTCAGACGGGCGCGCATGCAACAGGCCGAACTCGCCGTCCACAATCACCGGATCGCCGTTTTCGACCCGGTCCAGCGCGCCTTCCACCTGGCCCACCATGGGCACGCCCAGCGCCTTGGCGACGATGGCCGCGTGACTGGTCTGGGAGCCTTCCTCCACCGCCACGCCCGCCAGGCGCGAGCGGTCCAGCTCCAGCAGTTCGGCCGGCCCGATCGTGCGCGCAATCAGCACGGCGTTCTCCGGCAGCCGCGAATCCTGCCCGGTTCCATTGCGGTCAAGATGGCGCAGGAGCCGGTTGGCCAGATCCTCCAGATCGTGCAGGCGTTCGCGGAAATACGGGTCACGCGCCTGCATCAGCCGGGCGCGGTGCTCGTTGCGCACGCGCTCGACAGCGGCCTCGGCGGTGAGGCCTGCGCGCACCGCCTCGCGCAGCCGGTCCAGCCAGCCGCGATCATGGGCGAACATGCGGTAGGCTTCCAGCACCTCGCGTGAGGGCGTGCCCATGGGCGCGCGTCCAGAATCGAGCAAGAGATCTACAGACCGGCGCAGGCGCGTGATGGCGTCCTCCAGCCGGGCTTCCTCCAGCTCCGCATCCTCGGCCACCATGCGCGCCGGGCGCACATGGGGCTCATGCTTGACCGCCACGCCGCGCGCCAATCCGCCCGACAGGGCCAGGCCCTGGAAGCGCTCCGGGCGCGACAGGCGCAGCTCCAGCCCGGAAAACGCCTCCGCGCCCACCAGATCGCCCGAGACCACGATCTCGGCCAGCAGCATGGCCACGGTCTGAAGGCTTTCGATCTCTTCTTCGGTGCTGGGACGCACGGCGCGGGTCTGGGTGGTCAGCACCCCCACCAGACGCCCGCCGCGCAGGATCGGCACCCCGACAAAGCTGCGGAACGGCTCCTCGCCGGTTTCCGGGCGGAAGGAGAAGCTGGGATGGTCTGGCGCATTCTCCACCGAGAACGGCCGGGCGCGCCGCGCCACCAGCCCGACCAGGCCCTCGCCAGGCTTCAGCCGGGTGGCGTGCACCGCTTCGGGCTTCAGCCCGTGAGTGGCCGACAGCTCCAGCGCGCCGGACGGGCGCACCAGATAGATCGAGCACACTTCCGAGCCGGTTTCCTCCGAGATGATGTCAGTGAGCCGGTCGAGACGCTTTTGCGCGTCCTCCTGGACCGCCATCAGGTCGCGTATCCGCCCGAGCAGGCGGCGCGGTCCGCGCGCGGCAGGCTGGAGGGCCTCTGGCGTCATCTGCTCCGTTCCTGTCGCTGCCGCCCGGCGCTGGTGCGCGCCCGGCCCGCTATTGGCCAGACACGGGTCTCGGGCGCAACCCTTAAGGCTGATCACAAACAGCGCTAGCCCGCCAGGCGTCAAGGGCGGTGAGCTGGTCTCCAGGGCTTTCAGGTCAGCCCCAGCGCCGCCCGCGTCCGGGGGGTCCAGCCGCAATACACTGCGCCGCCGGCCTCGATGACCGGGCGCTTGATCAGCGCGGGATGCGCGCCGAGCAGGCCAGCCGCATCGCCGGCGAGGCGGGCGCGCTGGCCTTCATCAAGGCCCCGCCAGGTGGTGGAGCGGGTGTTGGCGAGCGCATTCGCGCCCAGCGCCGCCAGCCAGCCGGGCAGGCGCCCGGCCAGGCCGGCGTCCTGGCGCACATCGACGAATGTCACTGCACGCCCCGCCGCCTCCAGCTCCCGGATCGCCTTGCGGCAGGTGTCGCAGGTCTTGAGGCCGTAGAGGGTCACGCCGGTCATGGCGCTCAGGCCAGCGCCATCAGGCTGTTCACCGTCATGATGATCAACACGATCGTGGCCAGGGCGTAGATCGCGAACCGGACCGGGATGAAATTGACCGTCGCCTGGAACAGGCTGTGGATCACGCGCAGCGTCACATAACCCCAGGCCAGCCCGATCAGCAGCGTGTCGCCGCCCGCGCCGGTCAAGTGGATGTAGATCGCCAGCGCATAGAACAGCACGGGCTGCTCATGCAGGTGATTATGATTGTCGGCCACCTGGCGCACCTTGCGCGGCAGCACGTCCATCTGGGACTTCTCGGTCAGCTTGGCCGGATCAATGCCTGCTGCGCGCATGGCGGGCAGGCGCGTGGCGTACATCCACAGCCACATCACCAGCGTCCAGGCGACCAGGATGAGAACCGGCGTGAGAATGGATTGATACATGAGTGAGCTCCCCGAAACCCGGCGCGCGTTGATCCGCGCATCCGCAAAGCGCCAGTCAAGCCTGAGTCCGGCTCAAGGGGAAGGCGCGCCTTGCGCCAGTGCGTCTTCAATGTGTTTGAGAGCGTCAGGACGCCAGGGCGGGGAGGCCTTGGCGAAGCGTTCGCGCGTGCTGGGGTGCAATGTGTCGAGGGAGGGTCCCGGGTCGGTCCTCGTCTTGCGCCCCAGCCTGTCCAGCAGGCCGCGCTTGCGTTCGGCGGCCGGGTGGAGCGGCTGGGGGTTGAACCGGCCGGCGGGATGGCTTTTCAGGTCATAGCCGAGCCCGGCCTGTCCCGCTTCCTGCGCCATCCAGTCCAGCGCGATATCGGCCAGCGGCTCGCTCGCCTCCTCGCCGCCGCCAACCCCGCCATGATCGCCGGCGAACCAGACCTGTTTGACCTGATCCGGCCCGTGCCGGGCGTGATCGGACGGTGTCATGGGCGTAAGCGGAAACGCCTTGCGGTCCTCGTCAATGGCGCAGGCATGGCGGGCGTGCTCAACCATCCGGTTCAGGCGGTCGTCATGAAAGCGGAAGTCGCGGTTGACCGCCCGGCTCAGCCGCCGCAGGCCGGGAATATGCGTCATGTCGGGAATGCCGCGCATGCCCACCGTATCCCAGCAGCCCAGAAACCGGACCGGCGCGGCGGCGCCGTGCGCCTCCCGGAACGCGATGGCTTCGGGCGAGGCGGGCTTTACGTCCGGGTCGCGATAGAGACTGAACGCCTCCTCCAGCTTGTGGATCGACATCCGATTGAGCAGGCCGGAGCAATAGATCATCCCCGCCAGCGAGCGGACGGTGAAGGCGCCGCGCGAGAAGCCGAACAGGTAGATCTCGTCGCCCGGCGTGTAGTTGAACGCCAGGAACTGATAGGCGGCGCAGATTTTCGCTTCCATGCCCGAGCCGAACAGTCCGCCCAGGGCGCGCATCACATTGTCCGTCATGCGCTGGATGACATGGGCGCCTTCCAGATCAAACGGGGCGCCGACGCCGGGGTCGTAATAGACGATCTGGGGGACGCGCTGACCGTCCGCGCCGGGCGCGGCGGGCAGAATGGCGCGCGCGATCTTGACCACATTGGTGGGCACAGGCTGGCCGGCGCGTTGCCAGGTGCCGTCGCAGCACACGATCAGGCGTTTCATGGGGCAGGTCTCCGCCAGTGATCACCAGCGCAGACTATAATCCCTTAACGTGCGCAGACGGCAAGATGTTCGCCTATTCGGCGTCGACCTTGCCGTGGCAGTGCTTGTATTTCTTGCCTGACCCGCACGGGCAGGGCGCGTTGCGCGGCACCCGGCCCCAGGTGGAGGGGTCATTGGGATCAAGCGCTGTGGCGGCGGCGCGCGAGGACAACGGGGCGCGCGGGCGCCCGGCCGGCGGCGCGTCGGGATCATCGTCCATGGTGTTGCGCCCGGTGGCCGGATCGATATGGCGCGCCTCGATATTCTCCGGCGGCGTGGGCGCAGCCGGCGGTGCGGACGGCGCGATGCGCAGGTTGAACAGCATGCGCGTGGTTTCAAAGCGCAGCTCGTCCAGGAGGCCCTCGAACAGGGAGAAGGCCTCGGTCTTGTACTCGTTGAGCGGGTCGCGCTGAGCGTAGCCGCGAAGGCCGATCACCGAACGCAGCGCATCGAGCTGTTGCAGGTGCTCGCGCCAGTTCTGATCGATGGTCTGCAGGAGCACCTGCTTTTCGATCCGGCGCATCAGCTCGGGGCCGATATCGGCGGCGCGCTCGGCATAGGACTCGTCCACCGCCTTGGTCAGCCGCTCCAGGATTTCCTCGACGGCGATGCCCAATTCGGCGGCCCATTCGGCCACGGGCAGCTCCAGATTGAAATACTTGGTCACCGCTTCATTGAGGCCGTCCACGTCCCACTGGTCGGCATAGGCCTTGGGCGGGATATGGCGCGCCACCAGGTCCTCGGCGCACTGGGCGCGCATATCCTTGATCACGTCCGACACGTTGGCCGCGGTCATGAACTCGATGCGCTGCTCGAAGATCGCCTTGCGCTGGTCGTTCATGACGTCGTCGTATTTCAGGATGTTCTTCCTGATGTCGAAATTGCGTTGTTCGACCTTTTTCTGGGAGGTTTCCACCGCCTTGGTCATCCAGGTGTGCTGGATCGCCTCGCCTTCTTTCAGGCCCAGCGTGCGCATGATGGAGTCCAGGCGCTCGGGCGCGAAGATGCGCAACAGGTCGTCTTCCACCGACAGGAAGAAGGCGGTGCGTCCCGGATCGCCCTGACGGCCCGACCGTCCGCGCAGCTGGTTGTCGATGCGCCGGCTTTCATGGCGCTCGGTGCCGATGACGAACAGGCCGCCGGCGGCCAGCGCTTGCTGCTTCATCGCCTCCACATCCGCCTCGATCTCGGCGGTCTTGGCCTTGATCGCCGCCTCGTCGGGTTCGCGCCCTGCCGCCTGTTCCTCGCCCAGCCATTCGGCCAGCCGGAACTCGGCATTGCCGCCCAGCTTGATGTCGGTGCCGCGCCCGGCCATGTTGGTGGCGATGGTCACCGCGCCGGGCACGCCGGCCTGGGCGATGATCGACGCTTCCTGCTCGTGATAGCGCGCGTTGAGCACCTTGTGCTTGATCTTCTTGGCTTTGAGCAGTTCCGACAGCGTCTCGGATTTCTCGATCGACACCGTGCCCACCAGGATGGGCTGGCCGGTCTTGTGAGCGGCCTCGATGGCGTCGAGGATCGCCTTGTTCTTTTCTTTTGCGGTGCGGTAGAGCTCGTCCTCCTCGTCGATCCTCTGGATCGGCCGGTTGGTCGGGATCTCCACCACGCCCAGCTTGTAGATGGCGGCGAATTCGTCGGCCTCGGTGGCCGCCGTGCCGGTCATGCCCGCCAGCTTCTCATACAGGCGGAAGTAATTCTGGAAGGTGATCGAGGCCAGCGTCTGGTTTTCAGGCTGGATTTCCACCTGCTCCTTGGCCTCGATGGCCTGGTGCAGGCCTTCCGACAGGCGCCGGCCGGGCATCATGCGACCGGTGAACTCGTCGATCAGGATCACATCGTTGTCGCGCACGATGTAGTCCTTGTCCTTGCGGAACAGCTTGTGGGCTTTGAGGGCCTGGTTGACGTGGTGGACCGTGGTGACGTTCTCGATGTCGTACAGGTCGCCGGTCTCAAGCAGGCCGTGCTCGCGCAGCAGCGCCTCGATATGCTCGTTGCCCTCTTCGGTGAAGGTGCACGAACGCGCCTTCTCGTCGATGGCGTAGTCTTCCTCGTCGAGGTGCGGGATGATCTTGTCGATGGTCTTGTAGAAATCGGTGCGGTCGTCGGTGCGCCCGGAAATGATCAGCGGCGTGCGCGCCTCGTCGATCAGGATGGAGTCCACCTCGTCCACGATGGCGAAATGATGCCCGGCCTTCTCGATCGGGCGCCCGCCGAACTGCACCATGTCGGACAGCGCGTACTTCATGTTGTCGCGCAGATAGTCGAAGCCCAGCTCGTTATTGGTGCCGTAGGTGATGTCGCAGGCATAGGCCGCGCGGCGTTCCTCGTCATAGATGCCGTGCACGATCACGCCCGTGGTCATGCCGAGCTTGGCGTAGACCCGGCCCATCCATTCAGAGTCGCGCTTGGCCAGATAGTCGTTGACCGTCACGATATGCACGCCCTTGCCCGGCAGGGCGTTGAGATAGGCCGCCAGCGTCGACACCAGCGTCTTGCCCTCGCCGGTCTTCATCTCGGCGATGGAGCCTTCATGCAGGGTGACGCCGCCCATAAGCTGCACATCGTAATGACGCTCGCCCAGCGCCCGGCGCGCCGCCTCGCGCACAGCGGCGAAGGCTTCGGGCAGCAGCTTGTCCAGGCTCTCCCCGTTTTCATGGCGTTCGCGGAATTCGGCGGTCTTGGCCTTGAGCTGGTCATCATCCAGCGCCACAAAGTCGGGTTCGAGCGCGTTGATCTTCTCCACCAGGGGGCGCATCCGCCTGACCGTGCGGTCATTGGACGAGCCGAAAAACTTGCGGGTGAAGTTGAGCATGACGTATCAGCCTTTACGCGGGCGCGGACAGGACGGATCGCACGGTCGCGACCCCTGCCGCTGCGCCGGACGGGCGCTGTCGGCCGGGCGGAGCGCACAGACCCGGGTCCACGGGACTTAAGGAGGCCTAGTTTGACTGTCAATCAAGCCCGCCTGCACCATCTGCTCGCCCTGCTGTGCGCAGGGGCTGTTCTGACCGCCTGCGGGGACCGGGATGCGGCGCCGTCCGCAGACCCGGGAGCGTCTGGCGCATCCGGCCTGCGCTTCCTGGAGACGCCGGCCCAGACGGCGGCGCCAGCCGCGCGCGTGGGCGATAGCGTGATCACGGTTGACGATGTGCGCCGGGAGGCGCGCGTGCGCGAGCTGAGCGATGATCCCGGCGCGCTCGGCCCCGACGATCCGGCTTTCCGCGAGGCGCTGGAGGCGCTGATCGACCAGCGCCTGCTGGCGCTGGAGGCGGCGCGGCGCGGCCTGCACGCCTCGCCCGAAGCGCGCCGGCGACTGGCCGCGGCTGAAGAGCGCATCCTGGGCAATGTGCTGGTGGAGACCGCCGTCGCCGACGCCGTAACCGATGAGGCCGTGCGCCGGGTCTATGAGGAACAGACGCGCCTGGCCCCGCCTGAACAGGAAGTGCGCGCGCGCCATATTCTGGTCGACAGCCGCGAGGCCGCGCGCGAACTGCTGCGCGAGCTGGAGGACGGGGCCGACTTCGCCGCGCTGGCCCGCCAGTACAGCCAGGATCCAGCCACCCGGCTGGAGGGCGGTGATCTGGGCTATTTCACCCGAGCCGGCATCCTGCCGGAATTCGCCCGCGTCGCCTTCGCGGCGTCGCCCGGCGAGGTGAGCGAGCCGTTCGAGACCGAGGCGGGCTGGCACGTGCTGACCGTCATTGACCGGCGCGCCCAGCCGCGTCCCGGCCTGGAAGCCATGCGGCCGAGCATTGTGCGCTTTCTCACCCTTCAGCGCATTGACGGGCTGCTGGACGATATCCGCCAGACCTATCCGGTCACCATCACCGCCGGGCGCGCGCCCGGGGCGCTGCGCCGGCCGGCGCCGGAGGATGACGAGGACGATGAAGATGATGAGCCGGACGGGTTTGATGACCGTGCGGGCGCCCCGGCAGACCCCGGCCAGCGTTAGGCCGGACTTAACCGTCTATCCATACCCGCCCTTAACGCCCGCGAGGATATCATGGGACATAATCCGGCAAGCCTGTTGCTGGTGGCGGCCTGCGCCCTGGTGGATTCCGGCGGACGGGTTCTGATCGCCCGGCGGCCCGAAGGCAAGGCGCTGGCCGGGGCCTGGGAGTTTCCCGGCGGCAAGGTCGAGCCGGGAGAAAGTCCCGAACAGGCCGTCGTGCGCGAACTGCGCGAGGAGCTGGGAGTGGAGCCATGCGAACAGTGCCTGCAACCTTTCGCCTTCGCCTCCACCGCGCTGGATGGCGGGCGCTGGCTGTTGATGCCGCTGTTCGTGTGCCGGCGCTGGGACGGGTTCGTGGATCCCAAAGAGGCCCAGGAAATCGCCTGGGTGCGCCCGGAGCGTCTGGCGGACTATGCGCTGCTGCCCGCCGACAGGCCGCTGGCGGCCGAGCTGCGCGACCGGCTGGCGGGCGTGAAGGTCTCCTGACTGACCGCGCCGGCGCCACCGCCATCGAATACGGGCTTATCGCGGGCCTGATCGCGGTGGCGATCATTGTGGGCGTGTCCGCTCTGGGCACGGGCAATGACGGAATGTGGACCAATATCGAGGCGCAAGTCAGCGCCGCGCTGACCGGGGGCGGATAGGCGCGTCCCGGGGCATTTGTGCATGACTGACACGGTGAGGCAGCCCGCGAGCGCCGATATCCGCTAATGCCCGCGAGGCGGGCTTGATCCGGGGTGTTCAGCTGCGAGGCTGCCTGAGAAACACCCTAGCTGAAAATGAACGAAAAGTAAATTTTTTCCGGACGGTCGCGGCCCCGATCCCCGCGCGCGTCAGGTCCAGCCCAGCGCCGCGAAAACTAGCCCAGCGACCGCGCATCCGCCCAGCAACACCGCCACCCCTGCCCGCAGAGCCAGCGTCGCCGCCAGTGCGGCCAGCGTCAGGGCGATGGCGGCGGGGTCGGCGCTGGCGAGCACTGGCAATGTCGTATCCACGCCATAGCCGGCGATTTCCACCTGCTCATTGAAGAGGGCGTGCTGGGCGAACCATAGGGCCAGGCTGGCGATGACGCCTGTGACCGCCGCGGTGATCGCGCCCAGCGCCGTGCCGAGCCAGCGCACCGAACGCAGGCGCTCCATATAGGGCGCCCCGGCCAGCACCATCAGGAAGCTCGGCGTGAACAGCACCCATAGCGCAATCCCCGAGGCGGCGGCGCCCGCCAGCAGGGGGTCCAGCCCGCCCGCTTCGCGCGCGCCGGCCAGGAAGGCCACGAACTGGAGCACCAGGATCAGCGGCCCGGGCGTGGTCTCGGCCAGCGCCAGCCCGTCGAGCATCTCGCCAGGCGCCAGCCAGCCATAGGTCTCCACTCCGGCCTGGGCGACCCAGGCCAGCACCGCATAGGCCCCGCCAAAGCTCAAAATCGCCATCTGGCTGAAGAACACCGCCACCGTGCTGAACACCGCCTCAGGCCCCAGGATCAGCACCAGCGCCCCCACCGGCGCCAGCCAGAGCGTGAGGCCCGAGCCGATGGTGACCATCAGCCGGCGCAAATCGGGTGCGCCGTGCGCCAGCGCCTGCGTCCCGATCACAGCCGTCAGCTCTCGCCCGCCGCCAATACTGCCATGTCCGGGGGGATCGAACGCCGTGGAGCCGGCGCGGTCCAGCGCGAAGCCCGCCAGGGCGGCGGCCAGGATCACAACGGGGAAGGGGATGTTGAATAGGCTCAGCGCCAGGAAGGCCGCGGCCGCCACGCCCAGCGCCGCGCGTGCGCGCAGCACGCGCCGGGAGATGCGGATCAGGGCCTGGATCAATATCGCCAGCACCGCCGCCTTCAGCCCGAAGAACAGCGCTTCGATCGGCCCGGTCTGGCCATAGAGCATGTAGAGCATGCTTAAAGTCAGGATCGCCGCGGCCCCGGGCAGGATGAACAGCACGCCGGCGATCAGCCCGCCGACCGTGCGGTGCAGCATCCAGCCGGCGTAAATGCTCAGCTGCTGGGCTTCAGGCCCGGGCAGGAGCATGCAGAAATTGAGCGCATGCAGGAAACGCTGCTCGCTGAGCCAGCGCTTCTCCTCCACCAGAATGCGGTGCATCAGCGCGATCTGGCCGGCCGGTCCGCCAAAGCTGAGCAGCGCGATCCGCGCCCACACACGCGCCGCCTCGGCGAGGCTGGGGTGTGCGGGCGCGGTCTGCGTCACGGCCGGTCAGGCCTCGTTGAGCCAGCGCTTGGCTTCCAGGCGGGCGATGGTGCGCTCGTGCACCTCGTCCGGCCCGTCAGCGATGCGCAGCGTGCGGATGCCGGCATAGGCGGCCGCCAGCGGGAAGTCGTCGCTGACCCCGCCGCCGCCATGGACCTGGATGGCGTCGTCAATGACCTGCAGGGCGACGCGCGGGGCGGCGACCTTGATCATGGCGATCTCGCCGCGCGCGGCCTTGTTGCCCACCGTGTCCATCATCCACGCGGCTTTCAGCGTGAGAAGGCGCGTGCATTCGATATCGATGCGGGCCTTGGCGATGCGGTGCTCCCAGATGGAATGCTGGATCACCCGCTTGCCGAAGGCTTCGCGGCTCATAGCGCGGCGCACCATCAATTCGAGCGCCCGCTCCGCCGCGCCGATCGTGCGCATGCAGTGGTGGATGCGCCCCGGCCCGAGCCGGCCTTGCGCGATTTCAAATCCGCGGCCCTCGCCCAGCAGCATGTTCGAGGCGGGCACGCGCACATTCTCCAGCTTCACTTCCATATGGCCGTGGGGCGCGTCGTCATAGCCGAACACCGGCAGGTGACGCAGGATGGTCACGCCCGGCGCGTCGGCGGGCACCAGGATCATGGATTGCTGACTATAGGTGTCGGCGTCAGGATCGGTCTTGCCCATCACGATGAAAACCTTGCAGCGCGGATCGCCGGCGCCCGAGCTCCACCATTTGACGCCGTTGATGACGTATTCATCGCCCTCGCGCCGGATCGAGCATTCGATATTGGTCGCGTCCGAGGAGGCCACCGCCGGCTCGGTCATCAGGAATGCGGAGCGGATCTCGCCTTTGAGCAGCGGCGTCAGCCACTTGTCCTGCTGCTCTTTCGTGCCGTAACGCACCAGCACTTCCATATTGCCGGTGTCGGGCGCGGCGCAGTTGAACACTTCCGATGACCAGGGCACCCGGCCCATTTCCTCGGCCAGCGGAGCGTAGTCGGCGTTGGACAGGCCCGCGCCCTGATCGGAATCAGGCAGGAAGAGATTCCACAGCCCGGCCTCCTTGGCCTTCACTTTCAGCTCTTCGATGATCGGCAGCACCTGCCAGCGGTTCTCGCCAAACCCGGCGAGCTGCTCATGATAGGTGCGCTCATTGGGATAGATGTGCTGATCCATGAACGCGCGCACGCGCCCCAGATAATCCTTGCACACGTCGGAATATTCGAAGTTCATCTTGGGCTCCTCCCGCACCGGCCTGCTTGCCGGCAGTCTGTCAACTTGCCGGCCATCTTAAACATCCCGCGCCAGAATCCACCCGCGACATGACCGCTCTCGTCATCCTGATTGCAGTTTTCCTCACCGCCATCCTGTCGGCGATGCTCGGCATGGCCGGCGGGCTGGTGCTGATGGGGGTGCTGGCGCTGATCCTGCCGGTGTCGGCGGCCATGGTCACCCATGGCGCGGTGCAGAGCGTGTCCAATGGCTGGCGCGCCGTGCTCTTGCGCCGGTTCATCCTGTGGCGGGCGCTGGGGTTTTATCTGGCGGGTTCGGCAGTCGCGGCGCTGGGGCTTCTGGCGGTTCAGTTTGCGCTGGACCGGGCCTGGCTGCTGATCGCGCTGGGCTGTGTGCCGTTTCTGGTCTGGCTGCCGGCCGGGCGCTGGTCGCTGGATGCGGCGCGGCCCGTCCATGGCGTCGCGGCAGGATTTCTGGTCACCGGGCTCAATGTCATCGCCGGGGTGTCGGGGCCTCTGCTGGATGTGTTTTTCCAGAACACTGACGCTGACCGGCGCGCCATCGTCGCCACCAAGGCCGCCAGCCAGGTCGCCGCCCATGGCGTCAAGATCGCCTATTATGTCGGCCCGGCCATGGCGGTCAGCGATAGCGGGCTGATCTGGCTCATCGCGCTCGCCCTGCCGCTCTCGATCGCGGGCACGACGCTGGGCGCTCGGGTGCTGGCGCGCATGAGCGAGGCCGATTTCCGCCGCTGGACGAAACGCGTGGTCACGCTGATCGGACTGGTCTATCTGGCCATGGGCGCAGCGGAGCTGGCGGGAGGCGTCTGATGCAGCTGGAGCCGGTGATCCTTGGAAACGCCCATGTGCGCCTCGAGCCCTTGGGCGAATCCCATCGCGAGGCGCTGCGCGGCCCGGCGGATGACCCCGATATCTGGGCGTTCATGACCGAGCGCGGCGACGGCGCGCATTTCGACGCCTGGTTCGACAAGATGCTCACCGCCAGCGCAGGTCCTGCGCAGATCAGCCATGCCGTGTTCGATGCGGCGACAGGCGTCTGTGCGGGCCATAGCGCCTTTCTGGAGATCAGCGAACGCCATGCCCGCGTGGAAATCGGCTGGACCTGGTATGCGGCGCACGCGCGCGGCGGTCTGGTGAACCCCGCCTGCAAGCATCTCCTGCTGGCGCGCGCGTTTGCGTGCGGGGCGGAGCGTGTGGAGTTCAAGACCCATCATTTGAACCAACGCAGCCAGCGCGCCATCGCCCGGCTGGGCGCGGTGCGCGAGGGCGTCTTGCGCAGTCATTACGCCACCTGGACCGGCCAGCGGCGGGATACGGTGATGTTCTCGATCCTGCGCGCCGAATGGCCCGGCGTTAAGGCCGCGCTCGGAGCCCGCCTCAGCCCGGGTTGAAGCCCGCCCGCTCCAGCGCCGCTTTCAGCGCGGGCAGGCGCGAGGCGGCCCGCTCATGCACGCCTGGCGGATCGGCCTTGAACAGATCGGCGCGCAGCCAGGCCTCGGACGCGGCCGCCTCGGCGTCCACCCCGGCGAACTCGGCGATGCGTTTCACCTCGCCGCCCGGATCGGCGGCCAGCGCCTCGTAGGACACGGTCAGAATGCGCTCGGGGAACAGCATGGCCCAGCGCTCGGTCAGCCGCGCGGTCATGGCCATCACCCGGGTGATATCGTCCAGGTGATAGGTCCAGTAGCGCCCCTTGCGGAAGCGGCGCTTGAACACCGCCCAGGCCAGATCGGCCGGGTCGCGGGTGATCACGATGAAACGCGCTGCGGGCAGGGACAGCCCGGCTGCGCCCACCGACATCTCGTTCAGGCTGGACGGGTCGATGATGCGTTTCGCCTTGCCCGCGCGCTCTTCGGCATAGCGCAGATAGGCGCGTCCCACCTCGGCCAGCACCGACTGGTCGCCGCCCTCGTTCAGCGCGCGTTCGATATCGTCCGGGGTCTGATCGCCCAGCGGCGAGGCGGCCATCCAGAACAGGTTGTTGGTGCGTTCGAACGTGAACACGTCCTCGTCCGCGCCCAGCACCCGCGCCAGCCAGGTGGCCCCCGCGGCGGGCGGCGCGATGATGAAGACCGGGCGCGCGTCCAGCAGCCCGGCCTCTTCCTGACTGCCGGCGAAACGGGCGTCATAAACGCTCAGGAGATGGTCGACCGCCTGGTCGTGCCGGTCCACGTCGAAGGCGGCGGTCTCACGGTAGAAGGCTGCGCCCTCGCTGACCCGGCGCGCGGCCACGTCATATTCGCCGACATCCTCATAGGCCTTGGCGATGGCGTAGGCGAGCACGCCGCGCTGCTCGCTGGAGGCGTTCTCGGGCAGGTTGACGCGCGACTGCTCCATGTGCGCCAGCACGTCATCACCGGGCTCGAACACGCGCGACTGGGCCAGCCCTTCATAGGAAATCGCATCCCCGCCGCTCAAGGCCACCGCCTGGCGGAAATGGACTTCGGCTTCCTGCTGGCGGCCCAGCTCCATCAGCGCGCGCCCGGCGCGCCGGCGCAGGATCACGTCCTGGGGGTGGCGTTTGATCTGGGTCTCGAACACCTTGAGCGCATTGGCGTGGTCGCCCATGGCGGTATAGGCCGCCGCCACCCACAGCCAGGATTCCAGATGGTCCGGCGCGGCTTCGGCCAAACGTCCGGCGGCCTGCAGGGCGGCCAGATCATCGCCAGCCTGAAGGCACACGCCTGCGATGGAGGCCCAGTCCGATCCCAGCTTGAGATCGGCAGCCAGCACGGCGCGCGTGGCGCGCGATATCTCCAGCAGGTTTTCCGACTGGATGGCGGCTTGGAGGCGGTCAAGAAGATCGGTCATGGGCCGGTTCGCTTGGAGAAGGCGGGAAAAGCGGGCGCAAACTAGCCTCGCGCGGCGCACTGCGCCACCCTGCGGCGCCAGTAGGGGCTTGCAAGGGCCGGGCCGGGCGGCCATGACGCGGACAGCCATCTCACGGAGCCCTTGATGACCGAACCCGCCCAGCTAGCCGCCCAGCCCCGCGCCGCTGCAGCGCGTGCCTGGTTTGAAAGCCTGCGCGACCGCATCTGCGCGGCCTTCGAGGCGCTGGAAGACGCGGCTGATCCGGCCCTGTACGAGGGCGCGCCCGGCCGCTTCGAGCTGACGCCCTGGCGGCGCGGGGACGCGAGCGAGGATCTCGGCGGGGGCGTCATGGGCATGATGCGCGGGCGCCTGTTCGAGAAGGTGGGCGTGCATGTCTCCACCGTCTACGGGCGGTTTTCACCGCAATTCGCCGCCCAGGTGCGCGGCGCGGGCGAGGACCCGCGCTTCGCCGCCACCGGCATTTCGCTCATCGCCCATATGCGCAATCCCCATGCGCCTGCGGTGCATATGAACACCCGCTTCATCACCACAAGCGTGAGCTGGTTTGGCGGCGGCATGGACCTCAATCCCACCCAGGACTATCAGCGCCGGGACGATTTTGAGGACACGCGCGCCTTCCACGCGGCGGCGAAGGCGGCCTGCGACCGGGCCGGACCGGACTATTACGAGCGCTTTAAGGCCTGGTGCGAGGAGTATTTCTGGCTCAAGCACCGCGGCGAGCCGCGCGGCACGGGCGGCATATTCTACGACCATCTCGACACCGGCGATCACGAGGCCGATTTCGCCTTCACCCGCGATGTGGGCGAGGCGTTTCTGGAGGCCTATCCGGCCATCGTGCGCGCGCGCATGGCGACGCCCTGGACCGACGCCGACCGGCGCGAGCAGCTGATCCGGCGCGGGCGTTATGTGGAGTTCAACCTGCTCTACGACCGCGGCACGAAATTCGGGCTGGAGACCGGCGGCAATATCGACAGCATCCTGTCCTCCATGCCGCCCGAGGCGGTCTGGCCCTGACCCCTTCAGCCCCCGGGCGGGCGGGCGGCCAGGATTGCGGCCTGAACGTCGAGCGCCTGCACCGTCTCGCGCACGTCATGCACCCGCACCATCGCCGCGCCCGCGCGCGCGGCGTGCAGGGCGGCGGCCAGTGATCCGCCGATCCGGTCGTTGGCCTGCTCTGCGGACGGATCGACGCCCGCGATGAAGCGCTTGCGCGAGGCGCCGGCCAGGATCGCAAAGCCCAGCCCTGAAAAGTGCTCGAGCGCGGCCAGCAGCGCCAGATTGTGCGCCAGCGTCTTGCCAAAACCGATGCCCGGATCAAGCACGATGCGCTCGCGCGCCACGCCTGCGGCCATCGCCGCGCCTGCGCGCTGGCCCAGAAAGCGCGCCACATCCGTGACCACGTCGTCATAGGCGGGCGCGTCCTGCATGGTGCGCGGACCGCCGCGCATGTGCATCAGGCAGACACGGCAGCCAAGCCCTGCGGCGGCGTCCAGCGCGCCCTCGGCCTTCAGCGCGTTGACGTCGTTCCACATGGCCGCGCCCGCGCCGATGGCGGCGCCGGCGACGCCCGGCTTCATGGTGTCGATGGAAATCAGGGTGTCCGGGCGCGCCGCGCGGATCGCCTCGATGACCGGCAGCACCCGGTCCATCTCCTCGGTCTCGCTGACAGGGTCCGCGCCGGGGCGCGTGCTCTCCCCGCCGATATCGAGCCAGTCCGCGCCGTCATCGAGCAGGGCCAGGGCGTGATCGCGCGCGGCCTCGGGATCGATAAAGCGTCCGCCGTCGGAAAAACTGTCAGGCGTCACATTGACCACGCCCATCACCAGAGGGCGCCAGCGCGACAGGGGGGCGAGCGGGGTGTGCATGCGTGCGTTTGAAGCGCGATCAGGACGGCGTGGCAATGAAAAAGGCCCCCCCCGGACCCGCCGGGGCCGCCGTAATGGCAAAGGCCCCAAATTAACCGGGGCCGGTTTGGGCGCCCACCCCCCCGGGG
>JAFIEB010000028.1 GCA_020832735.1 Oceanicaulis sp. | reverse complement strand
GGTGCGCCCGAGGACCCCGCCCCGCCGCTGGAGGCGCTGCTGGCGCTGACGCGCGCGGCGGCGCCGGACGCCCCGTCTCCTGCGCCGGTCTATGCCCGCGCGCCGGACGCCCGGCCTGCAGGCGGGTCTTCATGAGCCTGGACGTGCGTCCCTGCGGCCCGGACTCAGCGGCGCTGCTGGCGGCTCTGCATGCGCGCTGTTTTGAAGACCACTGGAACGAGACGGAGATGGCCGGCCTGCTGGCCAGTCCCGGCGTCACCGCCCTGATGATCGAGGCCGGCGGCGCCCCGGCGGGGCTGGCGCTGGTGCGCGTGGTGCTGGACGAGGCCGAGCTTTTGACCCTGGGCGTGCTGCCCGGTCAGCGCGGGCGCGGCTGCGGGCTGGCCCTGCTGGGCGCCGCCGAGCGCCATGCGCGCGGCGCGGGCGCCGGGCGCCTCTTCCTGGAGGTGTCCCACGTCAACGCCCCCGCCGCCGGGCTGTATGAAGGCGCTGGCTACCGCCAGGTCGGACAGCGCGCGCGCTACTATCCCGACGGCGCGGACGCGCGCGTGCTGGCGCGGGATCTGGATTAACCCCAATCCCTTTGCGTATGGACACGCTGCAAGGGCGGAGCGTATCTAGGACAGTCCCAGCTCACCGCAACTGAAAGCGGCGGGCCAGACACGAACGAGGCAGGCCATGACCGACAGGATCGAACAACTCTGCGTGGAGAAGGGCCTGCGCATGACCGAGCAGCGGCGCGTCATCGCCCGCGTGCTGTCGCGCGCCGACGACCACCCCGACGCCGAGGAGCTGCACCGGCGCGCCAACGAGGTCGACAAGGGCATCTCGCTGGCCACGGTCTACCGCACCGTGCGCCTGTTCGAGGACGCCGGCATTATCGAGCGCCATGACTTCCGCGACGGCCGCTCGCGCTACGAGGAATCGCCCGAAGATCACCACGACCACCTGATCGACATGAATTCCGGCGAGGTGGTGGAGTTCTATGACGAGGAGATCGAGCGCCTGCAGGAAGCCATCGCCCGGCGCCTGGGCTACAAGCTCGTCGACCACCGCCTGGAGCTGTACGGCGTGAAGCTGAAGGACGGGGGGTAGGCGTCAGTCAGGCCAGTGCTTGCATCACAAGCGCGCAATGCCCATAACGCAAGGCTGATGCGGGGTCCTGCGGGCCTTGCTCTGGCTGTTGGTGACACGTCACGCCGGCGAGGAGGCCGGCCGCGCCCATGACCGAGACTGCGAACGCCGCCGGTGAAAAGCCGCGCAAACGCCTGTTCATCAAGACCTATGGCTGTCAGATGAACGTGTACGACTCCGGGCGTATGCGCGATCTCCTGACGCCGCTGGGCTATGAGCCGGCCGAGGCGCCCGAGGGCGCTGACCTGGTCATTCTCAACACCTGCCATATCCGCGAGAAGGCGGCCGAGAAGGTGTATTCCGAGCTCGGCCGGCTCAAGCCCCTCAAGGAAGAGAAGGCGGCGTCGGGCGGCGCCATGACCATCGCCGTGGCCGGCTGCGTGGCCCAGGCCGAAGGCGCGGAAATCCGCGCGCGCGCGCCTGTGGTGGATCTGGTGGTGGGGCCGCAGGCCTATCACAAGCTTCCCGAGTTCATCGCAAACGTGCACCGGGGCCGCGGCGACGCGCTGCAGACCGAGTTCGAGGTCGAGGACAAGTTCGACGCCCTGGCCGCGCCCGCGCGCCAGATCGATGGCTACAGCGCCTTCGTCACCGTGCAGGAAGGCTGCGACAAGTTCTGCACCTTCTGCGTGGTGCCCTATACGCGCGGCGCCGAATGGTCGCGCCCGGTCGATCAGGTGACGGCTGAAGCGCGCGCCCTGGTCGCTCAGGGCGTGCGCGAGGTGACGCTCCTAGGTCAGAACGTCAACGCCTATCACGGCGCGCCGCCCGCCGGGCGCGAGGCGGACGGGGCCTGGGGGCTGGGGACTCTTGTGCGCCATCTGGCGCGCATCGAGGGGCTGGCGCGCATCCGCTTCACCACCTCCCATCCGCGCGACATGGATGATGATCTCATCGCGGCCTTCGCCGATACGCCCGCCCTGATGCCCTATTTCCATCTGCCGGTGCAGTCGGGGTCTGACCGGATACTCAAGGCCATGAACCGCAAGCACACGGCGGCCGAGTATCTCGCCATCATCGCGCGCCTGCGCGCCGCGCGGCCCGATATTGCGATCTCCGGCGACATGATCGTGGGCTTCCCCGGCGAGACCGAGGCCGATTTCGAGGCCACGATGGAGCTGGCGCGCGCGGTCAATTACGCGGCGTGCTTCTCGTTCAAGTATTCGCGCCGTCCCGGCACGCCGGGCGCGGCCATGGCCGGCCAGGTGGACGAGGCGGTGAAGACCGAGCGCCTGGCGCGCCTGAACGCCCTGTTGGCTGCGCAGCAGACCGCGTTCAATCAGTCCATGACCGGGCGGCGCCTGCCCGTCCTGTTCGAGCGCGAAGGGCGCAATCCCGGCCAGATCGGCGGGCGCAGCCCCTATCTGCAGGCGGTCCATTGCGAGGGTCCGGCGAGCCTGATCGGCCACATCGCGCAGGTGGAGGTCACCGGCGCCAGCCAGAACGCCCTGTCCGCCCGACTGGTCCCGGGGGAGACGCGCGCCGCGTGAGCCGAAGTCCCAAACCGCGCCCCAAGGCCAGCCGCCCGCCCGTCCGCGAGGGGCGGCGCCTGCCTTCTGAAACCCTGCATTTCGAGGACGCCGCCCTGGTGCGGTCGCTGGCCGGTGCGGGCCATGAGAATTTCGCTGTGCTGGAAGCCGAGCTGGGCGTGCGCGTCGAGGCGCCCGGCGGCGGCCAGGTGGTGGTGATGGGCGAGGAGGCCCGCGCCCGCATCGACGCGGCGCGCGTGCTCAACGGGCTGTATGCGCGCCTGGGCGAAGGGCTGCTGGTCGATCCGGCGGCGGTGCGCGCGGCCTGCCTGATGGCCGGAGATGCCCCCGGCGTGGCGCAGGACGGGATCATCCGCGTGCCGCGCGGCGCCAGTTTTGCGGCCCGCACGCCCGGCCAGGGCGACTATGTGCGCGCGCTCAAGGATGAGGCGGCCTATGACATGGTGTTCGGCGTCGGGCCGGCGGGCACGGGCAAGACCCTGCTGGCGGTCGCCCAGGGCGCCAGCCAGCTCGCCCAGGGCGCGGTGGAGCGCCTGGTGATCACCCGCCCGGCGGTGGAGGCGGGCGAGCGGCTCGGTTTCCTGCCCGGCGACCTGACCGAGAAGATCGACCCCTATCTTTTGCCGATCTGGGACGCGCTGCGCGACGCGCTGGGCCAGCGCCTGTCGGACAAGTACCGCGACGAGGGCCGGGTGGAGATCGCGCCGCTGGCCTTCATGCGCGGGCGCACGCTGAACCGGGCCTTCATCGTGGTGGACGAAGCGCAGAACGCCACAATACCGCAGATGCGCATGGTGCTCACGCGGCTGGGCGAGGGCTCGCGCATGGTGGTGACCGGCGATCCCACCCAGACCGATCTCAGGCGCGGCGAGCCGTCGGGCCTGGCCCATGCGCTGGGCATTCTCGACGGCGTGCCGCGCATCGCCATCCATCGCTTCACCCGCGCCGACGTGGTCCGCCACGGCCTGGTCGCGAGCATCGTGGACGCCTATGAGAACGACGACGCCCGTCAGGAGGGGCGCGCGGGATCATGAGCGTGGAGATCGTCATCGAGGACGCCGCCTGGCAGGCGGCGGGCGGGCTTGAAACCCTGATCATGCAGGTGGTCGAGGCCGGCCTGAAGCAATTGCCGGCGCCGCGCGAGGGCGAGGCGGTGATCCTGCTCACCGGCGATGACACTGTTCAGGCGCTCAACGCCCGCTTCCGCGGCAAGGACCAGGCGACCAATGTCCTGTCCTTTCCCGCGCCCGAGCGCGAAGGCTATCCCGGCGACGTGGCGCTGGCGTATGGCGTGTGCGCGCGCGAGGCTGAGGCGGCCGGCAAGGCGCTCACTCATCACGCCGCGCATCTGGCCCTTCACGGGGTGTTGCATCTCAACGGATTTGATCATCAGGAGGACGCTGCGGCGCGCGAGATGGAATCGCTGGAAACAGCGGTGCTCGCCAGGTTCGGCATCGCCGACCCCTATGCTGCGATTGAAGGACCATGACTGACACTGGCGCAGGCAATCGCCTGATCACCCGCTTCACCACCGCTTTCCGCCGCTCTGCGCCTGCCCAGGTGGAGTACGGCCCCGTGCTGATGACGCCCAGCGAGTCCGGTTCCTCCGGCGCGCCGGCGCCGGCCGGGGATTTGTTCCTGAACCTGCGCGAGTTCCACGCCAAGCGCGTGGAGGACGTGATGGTGCCGCGCGCCGATATCATAGCGGTCGAGATCGACACCCCGCTCAACGAGCTGGCGCGGCTGGTCACCGAGGCGGGCCATTCGCGCTTCCCGGTCTACCGCGAGAGCCTCGATGACCCCATCGGCGTGGTGCATATCCGCGACATCATCAGCTATCTGGTGCGCTACGCCGATTCCGGCGATGAGGGCGCAGGCGGCTGGGCCGAGGCGCGCATCCTGCCCGCCGTACGCCGTCCGCTGCTGTATGTGCCGCCCTCGATGCGCGCGCTGGACCTGCTTCTGCGCATGCAGTCGCGGCGCATGCACATGGCGCTGGTGGTGGACGAGTTCGGCGGCACGGACGGGCTCGTGACGCTTGAAGACCTGATCGAGCCCATCGTAGGCGATATCGAGGACGAGCACGACGAGACCGAGGCCCCCTCCATCCGCGCCAAGGGCGCCGATTGCTGGGAGGCCGATGCGCGCGCCCCCATCGAGGAGCTGGAGCGCGTGGTGGGCCGCGAGATCGCCACCGAGGCCGAGGAAAACGATGTGGACACGCTGGGCGGGCTGATCTTCCGCCTGGCGGGCCGCGTGCCTGAACGCGGCGAGGTTCTCTCCCACCCTTCGGGGTTGGAGTTCGAGATTCTTGATTCCGACCCGCGCCGCATCAAGCGCCTGCGGGTGCGTCCCGCCGTGAAGGCTGCGGCCGCGCCGCCAGCCGCGCTGACGCCAAGCCTGGCCGCTGACGCATCGCCGCCGGACAAGCCATGACAGGGCCAGGCGCCCGCTTGCGGCGCCTGCGCGCGCGCGGGCGCCTGCTCAGGGGCCCTGCGCTCTACGCCGCCCTGTTCGTTGCCGGCGCGTTCGGCGTGCTGGCCCAGGCGCCTCTGCATGTCCAGCCGGCGTTGATCGCGGCCTATTGCGTTTTGATCTGGGCGCTGGACGGGGCGCGCCGCACCCGCAAGCCGGTGCGGGCGGGCTTTGCGCGCGCCTGGGCCTTCGCGTCTGGCCAGTTCCTGGCCGGGACCTGGTGGGTGGCCAACGCCTTTCTGGTGCAGGCGGAAGACTATGCCTGGCTGATCTGGGCGCCGCTTATTCTCCTGCCGGCCGGTCTGGCGCTGATCTGGGGCGCAGCCGGTGCGGCCTATGCGCGCCTGGCGCCGCGCGGCGCTCACCGCATCGGCGCGTTCGCCGCCCTGTTCATGGCCGCAGAGTATGCGCGCTCCATCCTCTTGTCCGGCTTTCCGTGGAACCTGCCCGCTCATGTCTTTCCCGCCGGCGATCCGGTCAGCCAGAGCGCCAGCCTGATCGGCGCGGCGGGCCTGTCGGCGATGGTTCTGTTTGCCTTCGCCGCCCCTGCAGCGCTCTTCGGGCGCGGCCCGGCGCTGGCGCGCGCGGCGCCGCTGGCGCTGGGCCTTGTGCTGCTTGCGGGCGCCTGGACGTTCGGCGCGCTGCGCCTTGAGAGCGCACAGCTGGTCCAGACCGGCGAGCGCGTGCGGGTGGCGCAGATCCATATCGACCAGCGCGACAAGACCTACGCCGTGCGCCGCGAGGTGCTGGCGCGCTATCTCGCCCTGTCGGCGGCCCCGGGGGTGGAGGACGTGTCCGCGATCATCTGGCCGGAGGGCGCGGTGCCGGCCTTTCTGCTCAACGAGTCCGATCTGCTCGACGATATCCGCCGTGCGCTGCCTGATGGCGCGCTTTTGCTGGCGGGAACGGCGCGCGCCGAGCGCGGGACGGGCGGCGAGCCGGACCGGTATTTCAACGCGCTGGCCGCGCTGCGCATGGACTCCGACTGGATGACGCTGGAGGCGGCCTATGACAAGGTGCGCCTGGTGCCGTTCGGGGAGGGAAATCCGCTGGCGCCGGTGACGCGCCTGATCGGCTTTGAAACCCTGTCGGACATCGCGCCCTTCTACACCCCGGGATCACAGGCGCGCACCCTGACGCTGTACGGGGTGAGCCCGTTTGCGCCGCTGATCTGCTACGAGGTGATCTTCCCGCGTTTCACGCCGCGCGGGGCGGACCGGCCGCACTGGCTGGTCAATGTTTCCAACGATTCGTGGTATGGTTCGTCATCCGGGCCGCGCCAGCATCTCAACCAGGCGCAGTACAGGGCCCTGGAAGAAGGATTGCCCCTGGTGCGCGCCGCGTCAAACGGCGTTTCGGGACAGATTGATCCTTATGGTCGTATAGAGCGCGCACTGGAAGTTGATGATGAAGCATTTATTGACGTGCTGTTGCTGGAGAGGCTGGACGCAACCCCTTACAGCCTTTACGGAGATGGTCTCTGGAGCTTCGTTTTTGCGATACTCCTTGCGCTAAATAGTACGGTTGCTTGCATGCTGAATCGCCGTTAGTTCGACACAAAGCCGCCGCGATACAGCGTATGATTGAGCGCCAGCTTGGGCTATGAGGCCCCACGACAAGACAGGAAGACTGAATATGAGCGTAAATCCCCGTGGTCCGAACGCCGTTGACCGTCATGTCGGCTCGCGCATCCGTCTTCGCAGGCAGCTGCTCAATATGAGCCAGGAAAAGCTGGGCGACGAGCTGGGGGTCACCTTTCAGCAGGTCCAGAAATACGAGCGCGGGACCAACCGGGTGGGCGCCGGCCGGCTCTGGCTCATGGGCCGCGTGCTCGATGTGCCGGTCTCGTTCTTTTACGAGGGCGTGTCTGATTCCATGACCCAGCCGGGTTTTTCGGAAGGCGACCAGACCCCGATCGTGGACGATTTCATCCAGTCGGCTGACGGCGTGGCGCTGGCCCAGGCCTTTGCGCGCATCAAGGACGGCAAGGTGCGCCGGCGCATTCTCGAACTGGTGCGCACCCTGGCCGCCGAGGAAGCTGAAGCGGCGGCCGCCGAAACCGCCGAAGTCTGATCGCCATGCCGGACCCGGACGCTCCGCACCGGGGCGTCCAACCGGCTTGCAATTGCGGCGGGGATGGGCTTTAAGCCCTCCATATAAAGCAATCTTTATATGGAGCGTACAGCGTGGCCCGTTCGTCCTATCTCTTCACCAGCGAAAGCGTTTCCGAAGGCCACCCGGACAAGGTGTGCGACCGGATTTCCGATACGGTCGTGGACCTGTTCCTGGCCCGCGACCCGGTCGCCCGGGTCGCCTGCGAAACGCTGACCACCACCAACCGCATCGTGCTGGCCGGGGAAACCCGCTGCGCGGTGGATGTGCCTGGCGAGGAGATCGAGGCCGCCGTGCGCGCCGCGGTGCGCGATATCGGCTATGAGCAGGACGGCTTCCACTGGGAAACCGCCAATTTCGCCAATTATCTGCACGAACAGTCCGCCGACATCGCCCAAGGCGTGGACGAGGGCACTGGCGCCTTCAAGGAAGAGGGCGCGGGCGACCAGGGCATCATGTTCGGGTTCGCCTGCGATGAAACGCCCGAGCTCATGCCCGCGCCGATCACCTATTCCCACCAGATCCTCAAAGAGATGGCGCGCTTGCGCAAATCGGGCGAGCGGCCCGAGTTCGAGCCCGACGCCAAGTCCCAGGTCACCCTGCGCTATGAGAATGGCCGCCCGGTGGCGGTGACCAGCGTGGTGGTCTCCACCCAGCACAAGGACGGCGTGTCGCTCGACACGGTGCGCGAGCTGGTGCGCCCGATCGTCAAACAGGTCCTGCCCGAGGGCTGGTTCCCGGAAGAAGACGAGTTTTACGTCAACCCGACCGGCAAGTTCGTCATCGGCGGGCCGGACGGCGATGCGGGCCTCACAGGCCGCAAGATCATCGTGGACACCTATGGCGGCGCGGCGCCCCATGGCGGCGGCGCGTTCTCGGGCAAGGACCCCTCCAAGGTGGACCGCTCGGCGGCCTATGTGTCGCGCTATCTGGCCAAGAACGTGGTCGCTGCGGGCCTGGCGAAGAAGTGCACCATCCAGCTTTCCTACGCCATTGGCGTGGCCAAGCCGCTTTCGGTTTATGTCGATCTGCACGGCACGGGCGAGATTAGCGAGGCGGTGCTGGAAAAGCGCCTGCCGGAGATGGTCAATCTGTCCCCGCGCGGCATCCGCACCCATCTGGGGCTCAACCGGGCGATCTATGCGCGCACGGCGGCCTATGGCCATTTCGGCCGCACGCCCGACGCCGATGGCGGCTTCTCCTGGGAGAAGACGGACCTGGCCGAGCAGCTGAAATCGCTCGCCTGACGATCTGACAGGCGCGCCAGTCGCGGCGCGTCAATCCCAAGCGTTCAACGCCGCCCGGCCAAGCCGGGCGGCGTTTTCACGTTCAGCCCGCCGGGTAATACGTCGGCGAGCCCGGCCCCACGGGCAGGCCCAGGGCGAAGGTCCACACGAAGAACAGCCCGATCCAGGTGACCAGGAAGATCATCGAGTAGGGCAGCATCATCGCGATGACCGTGCCGATGCCGAGCTTTTTGTCATAGCGCGTCATCCACGCCAGGATCAGCCCGAAATAGCTCATCATCGGCGTGATGATATTGGTCGATGAATCCCCGATCCGGTAGGCGGCCTGAATCACCTCCGGCGAATAGCCCACCAGCATCAGCATCGGCACGAAAATGGGCGCGGTGACCGCCCATTGCGCGCTGGCCGAGCCGAGCATCAGGTTCACAAAGCAGCACATCAGGATGAAGCCGATGAAGATGGCCGGCCCGGTCAGCCCCGTGTCTATGAGGAATTGCGCGCCGGTCACTGCTGTGATGGCGCCCAGATTGGACCAGCCGAAGAAGGCCACGAACTGCGCCGCGAAGAAGACCAGCACGATATAGAGGCCGAGCGTGGAGATGGCCGACGCCATGCCGTCAATCACATCGCGGTCATTCTTCATGGTCCCCGCGGCGCGGCCATAGGCGAAGCCGACGATCAGGAAGAACAGGAAGATCCAGGTCACAAAGCCGGTGAAGAATGGCGCCTGCTGGAAGATGGAGCCGGTATCGGGATTGCGCAGCGCGCCCCAGCCCGGCAGCCAGCTGGCGAAATCCATGGGCGGCATGAGCGTCCAGGCCATGGCGGCGAATACGCCCAGCGAGGCGAAGCCCGCCCAGACAAGGCCCTTCTTCTCCGGGCTGGAGACGGGCTGCATCATCTTGCCGTCGAGCACGGCCGGGTCGGCGCGGCTGGAATCATACGGTCCGAGCTTGGGCTCCACGATGAAGATGGTGACCAGCGAGCCGATGATCGTGATCAGGAAGGTGGAGATCACCATGAAATACCAGTTGGCCGGCGCCGACACGACATAGGCCGGGTCGATCAGCTGGGCGGCCTCTGTGGTGATGCCCGCCAGCAGCGGATCGATCGTGCCGATGAGCAGGTTCGCGCTATAGCCGCCTGACGTGCCGGCGAAGGCCGCGGCCATGCCCGCCAGCGGATGGCGGCCCAGCGCGTAGAACACCGCGCCCGCCAGCGGCACCAGCACCACATAGCCCATCTCCGACGCGGTGTTGGACAGAACGCCGGCGAACACCACGGCCACGGTGACGGTGTGGCGGTTTGCGCCCAGCACGATGGAGCGCACGGCGGCGGACAAAAGCCCCGATTTCTCCGCCACGCCCACGCCCAGCATCGCCACCAGCACCACGCCCAGCGGAGCGAAGCTGGTGAAATTGGTGGTGAGGTTGGTGAAGATGCGCCGGAAGCCGTCCTCGTTCATCAGGCTGACCGCGTGGATCATGCCGTCTGCCGCCCGCCCGGCTGCGCCTTCCGGGCGCGGATCCTCCACAGAGACCCCCATCAGCCCGCCGAACAGGCCCGAGGCCAGGATCATCAGACCGGCCAGGATCGCAAACAGCGTGACCGGATGGGGCAGGAGATTGCCCAGCCATTCCACCGAATCGAGAAACCGGGTGAAGGCGCTGCGCTTTGGCGCACGTTCGCTAGGCGGGCTGGGCTGGTTTGTCACGTCGGCCGCTCGTCATGCTGGATGAGGAAAAAGGGGGCAGGCGGACAGCCTTGCACAGGGGGCGGGAGGGGTCCAGCCGCGCTTACCCGCCCATCAGCCGCCCGATCATGGACGCGCCCCGGCGCAGCGGGTCGCGGCGGATGGCGCGCTCCTCCACCCCGATATAGTGGAACACCCCGTCCAGCGCCTTCTCCACGGCGAAATCGGTGATCTGATCGCGCAAGTTCGCCGCCGGCGCGCGTCCGCCGAACAGGCCGCCCAGCCCGGAGCGCGCCGTCACCAGATTGGAGGCCGCATCCACCGCCGAATAGGCGCCGGACTCGCTCAGCGCCGTCTGCATGGGCGGGCGCATCAGGCCGGTGAGCTGGGCCGAGGTGCGTCCGCGCAGGAACTGTGTCGCCGCCGTGTCGCCGCCGCGCACGATGCCGGCCGCGTCCTCGATGGTCACGGTGCGGATGGCGTTCACGAACAGATCGCGCGCCGCGGGCATCGCGCCCTCCGCCGCGCGGTTCATGCGCAGCTCCACATCATCGAGCGGGCCTGATAGTCCGGCCGGGCGCAGGCGCTGCTGCGCGCTGCGCAGGGTTCCCGGAAGCGGGATGCGCACCAGGGAATCGCCAAAGAAACCGTCGCGCGCGCCCAGGCGCGCTGTGGACAGACGCGCGGCGCTGGTCAGCATTTCGCGCACCGCCGGTCCGGCGGCGCTTTGCGCAAAAGCGGCGGGAGCGAAGGCGAAACAGGCGGCGCCCGCCAGGCTCGCGGCGATCATGTCTCGGCGGTTCATCGGTCAGCCCCTTCTTCCAGGTTCAGTCGGGTGAAGTCATGCGCGGTCTGAGATGAACCGGCGCTGAAGCCAGTCCAGCATGATGGCGTTCAGCGTGTCCGGCGCCTCATGCTGCGTCCAGTGGCCGATATCCTCGATCACATGGCGTTCCAGGTCCTGGCACAGCGCCGGCATCCAGGAAGTGAGCTTGGGCGGCAGCATGAAATCGCACTCGGCCGAGATCATCAGGCAGGGCAGGGACAGGCGGTGATCCACCCCGCCCATGCGTTCCCAGTTGGCGTCGAAATTGCGGTAGAGATTGAGCCCGCCGCGAAAGCCCGAGCGGCGATAGGCCTGCGCATATTGCGCGCGCAGCTGCGGCCCCACCACGCAATCATCCTCCGATTTCAGCCCGCCGCGCGCCACGAAGGCGTCAAAGCGCCGGGGCAGATGGGTCATGGAGGCGGGCAGTTTCTCCAGATCGCCGCTGGGCGCCGGGGCGCCGAAGCTGAAGGCGAAGAAATCATCCTCGCGGCCAACGAACAAGTCATCGGCGGTCTCGTCCTGGAAGCGCACGATATAATGCTCCACCCCGCCCTGGCCGCGGAACACCTCCAGCGGCGGGGTGGAGCTGCGCGGCAGATGGGGCGTGTTGACCCCGATGGCGCCCAGGAACCGGTGCGGGATGAGGCAGGCGGCCTGCCACATGATGATGCCGCCCCAGTCATGCCCGGCGATGATGGCGCGCTCGATCCCCAGCGCATCGAGCAGGTTTTCGATATCCGCGCACATGACGTCGATATGATAGGCCTCGACCTCGCGCGGTGCGTCCGAGGCGCCAAAGCCGCGCAGATCCGGCGCGATGACACGGTATCCGGCTTGGCTCAGGGCCGCGATCTGCGGCGCCCAGGACAAAGCCAGATCCGGCCAGCCATGGAGCAGCAGCACGGGCAGGCCGCTTTCAGGCCCCGCCTCATGGACGCTCAAGGTGATATCACCCGCCTGGATGCGGCGGGCGGGGGGCATGGCGCCGGTCATGGGGTCTCCCGCTGTGCTTTGTTGCGCGAGTGTAGGAGATCAAGGGCGAACACGGCCAGCCCCGACCAGATCAGCGCGAAGGTGACGAGATGGCCCAGCGTGAAGGTCTCGCCATAGGCCAGCGCCACGATGAATTGCAGGGTGGGGGCGAGAAACTGCAACAGGCCCAGCGTCGCAAAGCTCACCCCGCGCGCGCCCAGGATGAACAGGAGCAGCGGCGCCACGGTCATGGGACCGGTGAGGATCAGGAGGAGCGCGGCCTGCGGGCCTGTAAAGAAATGTCCCCCTGACCCGATCTCGACAAACATCAGCGCGATGAAGGACGGCACGGCCAGGATCGCGGTCTCCCAGAACAGGCCGATGCGGCCGTCCACCGCGATGGTCTTTCGCACATAGCCATAGATCGTGAACGTGCCCGCCAGCACCAGTGCGATCAGCGGCAGCTCGCCCACCGTGATGATCTGGTTGGCGACGCCCAGCGCCGCGAGCCCGACGGCCACCGCGCGCCAGCGCCCGAAGCGCTCATGGGCGATGAACACGCCCACGGCCACATTCATCAACGGATTGATGAAATAGCCCAGCGACACTTCCAGCACGCGCCCGTCATTGACCGCAAAGATGAACAGCCACCAGTTCGAGCCGATCACCAGGGCGGTGAAGCCCAGCATCATCAGCGCGCGCCGGTCTTTCAGCACCGCCATGGCCGGTCCAACGCGGCGCGCCATCCACAAAATGATCAGCAGGGCCGGAACTGACCAGACGGCGCGGTGCAGCACGATTTCCGCCGCGCTGGCGAAGGCCAGAAGCTTGTAGAAGATCGGCGACAGCCCCCAGACCGCATAGCCGGCCAGCGCCGTCATCCCCGCCCGCAAGGGCTCCATCCGCCCCGGCGGCTCCGGCGCGCCGGGCGCGGGCGTCACCGGCGGAACATCCGGAGCGGGAGATAGGGGCGTGCGCATCACGCCCGGTTAGCGCGCCGCGCGCCGCGTGTCATTCCAGAATGTGCGGCGCGGCTCAGGCGGGCTCAGCTCCCCGGGCGCGGATCACATGGGCGAGGCGCCAGGCCATCCACACGGCCGCCCACACATTGCCCAGTATGGGCAGAGGCAGGATGAACAGGAGGGCGACGGGCTTGCTCGGCTCCAGAAGCCAGATCAGCACGCCGATGAAGAAGAAGCCCAGATAGAGATCGATGAGGCTCACCACGCCCCACGGCCCGGATATCAGCCAGGCGATCGCCTCGTTGAGGGACTGCCCGGCGGTCAGCGCCGCCCAGATAATGGCGGCCAAGAGGACCAGCCCGCCAAGAAGGCTCAGGATACGCACCAGGGTCATGGGGAAGCTCCGTTCCGTCTGCCCTGCGCTATACGCGCGCCGGGGCGGAACGGTTCAGACGCCTTACACGTCCTCGCGCTCGGGCAGGAAGATCTCGCGCTTGCCGGCATGGTCGGCGGGGCCGATCATGCCCTCGTCCTCCATGCGCTCGACCAGCGAGGCAGCGCGGTTATAGCCGATCTGCAGGCGGCGCTGGATATAGCTGGTGGACGCCTTGCGGTCGCGCGCCACCACGGCCACGGCCTGATCGAACAGATCATCGCCCGAACCTTCGGAGCCGCCGAACAGGTCGCCTGCGCCGTCCTCGTCCCCGCTATCGTCCGTGACCGCGTCGAGATAGTCCGGCGCGCCCTGGGATTTGAGCCAGGCGGCCACCTGCTCGACCTCGCGGTCGGACACGAACGGCCCGTGCAGGCGCCGGATGCGCCCGCCGCCGGCCATGAACAACAAATCGCCCTGGCCCAGGAGCTGCTCGGCGCCCTGCTCGTTGAGGATGGTGCGCGAATCGATGCGCGAGGTGACCTGGTATGAGATGCGGGTGGGGAAATTGGCCTTGATGGTGCCGGTGATCACGTCCACCGACGGGCGCTGGGTCGCCATAATCAAATGGATGCCCGCCGCGCGCGCCATCTGGGCCAGGCGCTGCACCGCGCCCTCAATCTCCTTGCCCGCCACCATCATCAGATCGGCCATCTCGTCGATGACCACCACGATATAGGGCATGGGATCAGCCGGGATGGTCTCGGTCTCGTAGACCGGCTCGCCGGTCTCGCGGTCAAACCCGGTCTGGACGGTGCGCGACAGCATCTCTCCGGCGGCGCGCGCCTCGGCGGCGCGGTCATTGAAGCCCTTCATGTTGCGCACGCCGACCTTGGACATTTTCAGATAGCGCGACTCCATCTCGCGCACGGTCCATTTGAGCGCCGCCAGCGCCTTTTTCGGGTCGGTGACCACGGGCGAGAGCAGGTGCGGGATGCCGTCATAGACCGACAATTCCAGCATTTTGGGATCGATCATGATCATCCGGCACTGGTCCGGGGTCAGCCGGTAGAGCAGCGACAGGATCATGGCGTTGATGCCCACCGACTTGCCCGACCCGGTGGTGCCCGCGATCAGAAGGTGAGGCATGCGCGCCAGATCGGCCGTGTAGGGTTCCCCGCCAATGGTCTCGCCCAGCGCCAGCGGCAGCTCGGCCTTGGCGTCCTCAAAGCCTTTTGACGCCAGCAGGGCGCGCAGGAACACCGTCTCGCGGCGCTGGTTGGGCAGTTCGATCCCGATGGCGTTGCGCCCCGGCACCACCGCGATGCGGCAGGCCTGGGCGGCCATGGAGCGGGCGATGTCGTCGGCGACATTGATCACCCGGCTGGTCTTCACGCCGGGCGCGGGTTCGAGCTCATAGAGCGTCACCACCGGGCCGGGGCGCACGGCGGTGATCTCGCCCTTGACCGAGAAATCAGCCAGCACGCCGGCCAGCAGTTCTGCGTTCTGGGACAGGGCGGCGGGATCGGCCATTTCGGTGCGCGCAGCTGCGGGCGACAGGAGATCAAGGCGCGGAAGGTCGAACCCGCCGGTCTCGTCAAAGGCCAGCGCGCCCTGGGCCTCGCGCACCTCGCGGTCAGAGCTTTTGGCGCGCCGGCGCGGGGCGATCTTCACCGCCGGTCCGGTCTCGGCCTCAGCCTTGGATTTGGCGCGCAAGCCCGCGGGCGCGGCGCGGCCCTGTTTGAGGAAAATCGGCGCGGTTTCGGCCCGGCCATCGGGCGCGGGGCGGCCGTCTGCGTCGCGGTCACGCCGCCAGGGGCGCGGGGCGGCGCCGATCAGCTGGTCGGCCCACACGCGCACCGTGGCCCAGGCCAGCGCCGCGCGGTCGCCCGCTGCGGCCACATCGCCCATGGTCAGCCCGAAACAGAAGAACAGGCCGCCCACAGCCAACAGGAGGCCCAGCCCGGCGGCGATCAGATTGGCGCCGGGCGCGCCGGTCAGGGCGATCAGCCCGCCAAGCCCCGCCAGCGCGTGATCGCCCAGCAGCCCGCCCAGGCCCGCCGCGAACGGCCAGTTGGCCGGCATGGGCAGGGCGGATGCGGCCAGCGCAAATCCGGTTACCGCCGCCAGTCCCGCGATCAGGCGCAGCCAGCCCAAGGCGGCGGGCCGTCCGCGCGCCCCGTGCGTAAGCAGGATCAGCCCCCAGGCGATGAAGCCCAGCGCCGCCGCGGCGCCCGCCCAGCCCGCGCCCTGTAACAGGAGATCGGCGGCAATGGCGCCGGGCGCGCCGAGGAGATTGAGAGCCTCGCGCCCGGTGGCCGCATTCAGGCTGGGATCGAGCGGATGATGGCTGAACATGGCGATGAGCGCGCCTGCGCCGCCGGCCGTGAACGCGGCGCCCGTCAGGCGCGCGCGCGCCTGCGCCATCCAGCCGGGCCGGGGCGTCAGGAGAGCGGCGTCGTCATCTGATATCCGTGCGGGCGCAGTCATGGCGCGATGATCGCAGGGGAGTCTTCCTGCAAGGTAAACGCAACGGTAACCAGTGCGGTCAGCTGCCCGGCCCCGTCACGTCATACCAGTCCACCTTGCGCGTCACATACATGGTCGCCGCCACCGCGATGAAGGCGAGGCCCGCCCCGATCAGGAGGGCGTAATCCTCCACCAGGACCAGGAGGAACTGGACGATATAGCTGACCGTCAGGGCGGCGAAGGTGATCATGGCGCGCGCATTATTGCGGAAGGCCGCCCACGCATAGAGCGCGGTCAGGGCGATGGTCGCGCCCGCCGCCGCCGCGAACGCCACGCCGATGGCGGCGTGTTCGCTCAGGGCCAGCAGCAACAGATAGAACACCACTTGAGCCAGGCCGATCAGGATGTATTGCGCGGCGTGCAGGCGCTGGGCGCTGCTGGCCTCGATCAGGAAGAACATCAACAGTGTGAAGCCGACAAAGAAGAAGGCGTATTTCAGCGAGCGCGCGACCCGGGCGTAACCGTCGGCCGGATTGACCAGATTGACCGTCATGACCGGGGCGGCGGCCTGGGTCAGGCCCTGGCCCGGCCCCTCGACCCAGCGGGCGGAGAAGCCGCGCGCCAGATAGGGCACCAGCCATGCCGCCTCAAAGCCGGCTTCGCTGACGGTGCGCTCGGCGGGCAGATAGGCGCCGGCGAAGCCGGGATGGGGCCAGTCGCCGGTGACGCGCGCGCGGGTTTCACGCCCCGAGGGCTGCATTGCAAAGGCTTGTGCGCCGGTCAGGGTCAGGCGCCCTTCCAGCTGCAGGCGCGCGCCCTCGCTGAGGCCCGGCAGCGGGGCGCTGACCACGCGCGCAGCCGCGCCCGGCCCGCCGGAACCCTCCGGCAGGCCGCGCACGGCCAGGCCCGGCTCGAAGCTCAAAGGCGTGCCGGAAAGGCTCGTCCCGGCCTGGAAATCCTCGCTGATGGCGCGCAGATCGGTGACGGCGGCGATCACCCGCGCCTCGTCCCAGGCGATCACCCCGCCTTCGGGCGCCAGCGCGCTCACGCCGGTCAGGTCGAAATCGCCCTCCATCGTGATCGCTGCGCGATAGCCAGGCACGGTGTAGATCGCCCGGCGCAGGATCCGGGTTTCCAGCTCGGCGGACAGCGACAGGGTGTCGGGCGACACCATGATCAGCTGGCGCCGTGTGGTTTCGGTGCGCGTGAGTTCGTCGCCGCGCCCGGTCTCGGTCACGATGACGGTGTCTACGGGGATCGCCAGGAAGGGGCCGCGCACGGTCTGCGGGCCGCCGAGCGCCGCGCCCACCTCCGAGGCGACGCTGGCGGCCCGGTTCTCGCGCTCCCAGGCTAGGATGTTGACCAGGCCCAGCGGGATGCCGAGCGCCAGCACCAGCGCGCCGACCAGAAGCAGTTTCAGGCCGAGCGAGCGGCCCAGCGCGGCGGTTGCAGTCATGATGGATCATCCCCTGTGCGGTGAGACGCCTATCTGGCGCACCGATTGGGGAAAAATGAAGGCAGCTCCGATCAGGTCTGGCGCTCGACCATCAATTCCTTGATTTTGCCGATGGCTTTGGCCGGGTTCAGGCCCTTGGGGCACACCTGGGTGCAGTTCATGATGGTGTGGCAGCGATAGAGCTTGAACGGATCCTCCAGCGCGTCGAGGCGCTCGCCGGTGGCCTCGTCGCGGCTGTCGGCGATCCAGCGATAGGCCTGCAGCAGTGCGGCCGGTCCCAGATATTTCTCCGAATTCCACCAGTAGGACGGGCAGGCGGTGGAGCATGAGGCGCACAAAATGCACTCATACAGCCCGTCCAGCTCCTCGCGGTCTTGCGGGCTCTGGCGCCATTCGCCCTGGGGCGTCGGGGTCTCGGTGCGCAGCCAGGGCTGGATGGAGGTCAGCTGGGCGTAAAAATTGGTCAGGTCGGGAATGAGGTCCTTGATCACCGGCTGGTGGGGCAGGGGCGCGATGGTGGTCACGCCTTTGGTGTCCTCGATGGCCTTGGTGCAGGCGATGGTGTTGCGCCCGGCGATGTTCATCGAGCACGAACCGCAAATCCCCTCCCGGCACGAGCGCCGGAAGGCGAGGGTGGAATCGATCTCGTTCTTGATGAAGAACAAGGCGTCCAGCACCATCGGCCCGCACTTGTCCATGTCCACGAAATACGTGTCCCAGCGCGGGTTCTCGCCCGTGTCGGGGTCATAGCGGTAGACCCTGAACTCGCGCAGCGCCTTGGGGTCAGCCCCTTCAGGCTTCGGCCAGGTCTTGCCTTTTTTGACTTTGGAATTTTTCGGCAGGGTGAGCTGGACCATGAGTGCATTCCCGGGGCGGTTGCGTTGTCAGGCGTCGGCGGGATCGAGACGGCGTTATCAGTAAACCCGCGCCTTCGGCTCGATATAGGCGATGTCGTTGGACAGGGTGTATTCGTGCACCGGGCGGTCGCCCAGCGTCACCTTGCCCGAGTTTTCATCAAACCAGGACAGGGTGTGCTTCATCCACTTCTTGTCGTCGCGGTCGGGATAGTCCTCGCGCGCATGGGCGCCGCGGCTTTCGGTGCGCGCGGCGGCTGAATTCACCGTCACGGCGGCCTGGGCGATCAGATTGTCGAACTCCAGCGCCTCGACCAGATCGGTGTTCCAGATCATCGAGCGGTCATTGATGCGGATGTCGGCGGCGTCCTTGTGGACCGCGGCGATGCGCGCCACGCCCTCGTCGAGCACTTCCTGGGTGCGGAACACCGCGCAGTTCTCCTGCATGGCCCGCTGCATGTCGAGGCGCAGCCTGGCCGTCGGCGTGGCGCCGCTGGCGTTGCGCAGGCGGTCAAAGCGCGCCAGCGTCGCCTCGCCTGCATTGGCGGGCAGGTCGGGCTGGCTGGCGCCGGCCTCCACCGTCGCGCCGCAGCGCAGGCCCGCCGCGCGGCCGAACACCACCAGATCGATCAGTGAGTTGGAGCCGAGCCGGTTGGCGCCGTGCACCGACACGCAGGCCGCCTCGCCCACCGCCATCAGGCCGGGCGCCACCGTGTCGGGGTCACCATTGGTCTTGGTCAGCACCTCGCCGTGATAGTTCGTGGGGATGCCGCCTATATTGTAGTGCACGGT
>JAFIEB010000056.1 GCA_020832735.1 Oceanicaulis sp. | reverse complement strand
CGCGCCCTCCAGCACCGGCTCCGCCAGGAGCAAGAGGAAGGCGGTCACCAGGATCGACCACACGAACAGCGGCATCTTGTGCAGGGTCATGCCCGGCGCGCGCATGTTGAAGATCGTGGTGATGAAGTTGATCGCGCCCAGGATCGAGCTGATGCCCGCGATGTGCAGCGACAGGATCACCAGATCAAAGGCTGGCCCGTTATGGCCTGATGTGGAGAGCGGCGGGTACATCACCCAACTGCCCCCGAAGCCGTAATCGCCGCCAACCCCGGGCACGAACATGCTCAGTATCAGCAGGGCGAAGGAGAAGGGCAGCAGCCAGAACGAGATGTTGTTCATGCGCGGGAAGGCCATGTCCGGCGCGCCGATCATCAGCGGCACGAACCAGTTGCCAAACCCGCCGATCATCGCGGGCATGACCATGAAGAAGATCATGATCAGGCCGTGCATCGTCACGATGACGTTGTAGTTATGCTCATTGCCCCAGAAGCCGCCGGTGAACACCTGGACGCCCGGCTCGGCGAGCTCCCAGCGGATCAGGCCGGACATGGCGCCCCCGATGACCCCCGCGATGATCGCGAAGACCAGGTACATCGTGCCGATGTCCTTGTGGTTGGTCGAATAGACCCAGCGCTTCCAGTCCCACATGCTCGGGGTGTGATCGTCGTGATGGGCGGCGTCTGTCGATGACATGTCTTGCTCTCCCTAGCGGGCGGAGGCCAGCTGCGCGTCGGAGCGCAGCGAATCATAATAGGCGGCGAGCACCTGCGGAGCGTCGTAGGGGTCTTCCTGCGAAGCCTCCGCCCAGGCGTCGAAAATCTCCTGGGGCACCACATGCACCTCGATGGGCATGAAGGCGTGGCGCAGCCCGCAGATCTCCGAGCATTGCCCGAAGTAAATGCCCTCCTGCGTCGCCTGGAACCAGGTTTCGTTCAGGCGGCCGGGAATGCCGTCCATCTTCACGCCGAAGGACGGGACAGCCCAGGAATGGATCACGTCCGAGGCGGTCACCTGCACGCGCACCACCGCATTGACCGGCACCACGACCGGCACGTCCGTGGTCAGGTTGCGCAGCGCGGCGAAGGGATGACCGTCCAGATCGGCGTCCTCAACCATGTTGGAGACGAACTCGAACCCGCCATGATCGGGGTATTCGTAGGTCCAGTTCCACTGATTGCCCGTGGTCTTGATGGTGAAGTCCGCCTCCGGGATCACGTCCTGATCGTAGAGCAGCCGGAAGGACGGCACCGCGATCAGCACCAGGATCAGGATCGGGACCACCGTCCAGACCACTTCGACCGTGGTGTTGTGGCTGAATTTCTTCGGCTCGGGATGGCTCTTCTCGCGGTAGCGCCCCATGACCCAGAGCAGCAGGGCGAGCACGAACAGCGAAATGGCCGTGATGATGATCAGCAACAGGCCGTGGAAGGAGTAGACCTGATCCATGATCGGCGAAGCGGACGGCTGGAAGCCGAGCGCTCCGTCAGCAGGCGCGCCGATGATGGTCGCCGATGCGGCGGCGGTGAAGCAGACGAAGGCGGCAAGGGCGCCCAGTATGGCCGAGAAACGCATGTTTCCCCCGAAAACTTGATCTGTGTACGACGCGGACCCGGCATGGGATCCCGGTCAGCGCGGCGGAATATAGGCCGCCATCCGTGCGCTGTCAGGGCGGTATAAGCGCCTTTTTGTCGCAACGCTCAAGGTTTTTTCACCCCGTTGCAGACGCAGGCGCGCTGGCCGAACGCCCGCGCCTTTGATAGCGTCACCCGGCCGCAATGTCTTGCGCCTGCATGAGGCTTTTCCCATGACTGCTTGCTCTCCGCCCTGTTCGCGCCTTCTCACCGCCCTGGCCGCAGGGGCCGTTCTGGCCGCCTCAGCTGGCACAGACGCCCTGGCCCAGGCGCGGCCCGGCGCCGACCCGGCGCTGGAGACGGCGCGCGCCGAATGCGAATCAGCCGCCCGCTCCAGCGCCCCGCCTGCGCGCGCTCTGGGCGCCTGCGATCTGGCGCTGCGCGCGCCGGGACTGAGCCCGTCAGCGCGCGGGCGCGCGTTGACCAATCGCGGCGTCATCGCCCTCAGGCGCAATGATGTGCGCGCCGCGCGCGCGGATCTCGAAGAAGCCGTCTCGATTTATCCCGAACTGGCCGAAGCCTGGTTGAGCCTGTCGGCGGCGCGCATCCGCGCCGGCGCCCATGACAGCGCCATCGAGGCGGCGCGCGAGGCGCGCGGCCGCGGCGCCGATCCCGCCCTGGCGATGTTCAACACCGCCATCGCGCTGGAGCGCTCCGGGCGCTATGACGAGGCCTATGAGGCCTATGGCGAGGCCGCGCGCCTGGATCCGGACAACGCCCTGCTGGCCGCCCAGCCCGCCCGGTTCGCACGCCATCAGGGCGCGCGCTGACCGGTTCAGACCCGTGATGACCCCGGCCCGGCCCCATGCTAGGCGTGCGCGCCGAGTGACCATGCAAGGGATTTCCGGTCCATGAGCGACACCATCCGCATCGCCGTCCTGCAAAGCGCCTTCAGCCTCGACATGGACGAGAACATCAAGACCGTCTCCGAGCTGGCGCGGGAGGCGGCCGGACAGGGCGCACAAGTGATCCTGCCGCCCGAGCTGTTCCAGACCCATTATTTCTGCAAGACGCAGGAAGAGCGCTGGTTCGCCCATGCGTATCAGGCCATGGACCATCCGTGCGTCATCGCCATGCAGACGCTGGCCGCGGAGCTGAACGTCGCCATCCCGGTCTCGATCTTCGAGCGCGAGGGGCCGCGCTATTATAATTCGATGGTGATGCTGGACGCGGGCGGCAAGGCGCTGGGCGTCTACCGCAAGAGCCATATCCCCGACGGGCCGGGCTATCAGGAGAAGTATTATTTCCGCCCCGGCGACACCGGCTTCAAGGTGTGGGACACCGCCTTCGGGCGCGTGGGCGTCGGGATTTGCTGGGACCAGTGGTTCCCCGAATGCGCGCGCGCCATGACGCTGATGGGCGCGGAAGTCCTGCTCTATCCCACCGCCATCGGCTCAGAGCCCCATGACGACAGCCTCGACACCGCCGCGCGCTGGCGCCGGGCCATGCAGGGCCATGCGGTGTGCAATGTCATTCCGGTGGGCGCGTCCAACCGGACCGGAAACGAGGACGGCCAGGCTTTCTACGGGACCAGCTTCATATGCGACCATACCGGCGAGGTGAAGGCCGAGCTCGGCCGCAACGACACCGGCGTGCTCGCCGCGAGCTTCGACCGCCGCTTCCTCGACACCCACCGCGCCGCCTGGGGCTTTTTCCGCGACCGGCGGACGGAGTTTTATGTCTAGGGCTGTCTGAGGCTCACCCGGTCAGTTTGCGGGCCTGGCCGATCCAGTCGTCGCGGGTGATGCGGCCGCGGGCGTTCAGCAGGGCGTCGAAGCGCGCCACGTCCGCCTCGCTCCAGTCGGCGATCTGGGCGTAGCGGGTGATCCCGGCGCCGGCGAGCTTTTCAGCCGCCTTGGGGCCCAGCCCGCGAATGGCCGTGAGATCGTCCGCCCCTGACGGCGCAGAGGCGGGCGCCGGTCCGGTTTCAAAACCGGTTTGGGATTGCGGGGCCGGCTCAGGCGCGGGCGGCGCATCGCCGTCAGCATCAGCTTCGCCGGATCGGGAATCCATACGGGTCGCGAAACCCAGCTGGCGCGGCGCCGGGGCGCCGGCGTCATCGGAGCGTGCGCGCACCACCCAGCCGGCGATCACGCCGGCGGCGAAGAACAGCGCCAGCAAAATCCACATTTCCCAGATCAGCCAGAGCATCGCTCAATTTCCTTCCGTTTGCGCATCATCGCCGTCTTCGCTGGCGCCGCCGTCTTCGCCGGCCTCGCCTTCGTCACTGTCTTCATCACTCTCTTCGTCATCAACGTCGGCGCCGGACGCATCGGTCCGGGACACCGAGGAGGCCACAAAGCGCAGGCGCTCGGGCGCGTCCGACGGCAGGGCCAGCGCGCTGATCAGCCCGGCCTGCGCGCCGCCTGCGGCCATCGCCTCAATCACGGTTTCCGCTTGCGCCAGCGCGCGCGCCACCCCCTCGTCGTCATAGGCGTCCGCCGCCCCCCCCACC
>JAFIEB010000049.1 GCA_020832735.1 Oceanicaulis sp. | reverse complement strand
GGCGCCGCCGGCAATTGCGGGGGAGACGACATGAGCGAGCACGCGCGGCCGGAGGGAGGCGCTGAGCGCCAGACCGGAATTCTCGGACTGATCGAACGGGCCGGCAACCGCCTGCCCGATCCGGTCTTCATCTTCTTCTATCTGATCATCGCCATGGCGATCGTCTCCACGATCGCCTGGTTCTTCAACTGGTCGGTCGAGCACCCCACCCAGCGTGACGCGGCCGGCGAGGCGGTGGTGGTCAGCGCGGTGAGCGTGTTCCATCCCGACTCGCTGCGCCATCTCCTGGTGGACATGCCGCGCATCTTCACCGGCTTCCACCCGCTGGGCTACGTGCTGGTGGTGATGCTGGGCGCAGGCGTGGCCGAGCGGGCGGGCCTGTTCGGCACCGCCATGCGCGCCGCCGTGCGCGACGTGCCGCGCGCCCTTCTGACCCCGGCCGTGGCGCTGGTGGCGATGATGGGCAATCTGGCCGCCGACGCGGCCTATGTGGTGCTGATCCCGCTGGCCGCCGTGATCTACGCCGCCGCCGGACGCCATCCCATTGCCGGGATCGCGGCGGCGTTTGCGGGCGTGTCGGGCGGGTTCTCCGCCAACCTCCTGCCAGGCCAGCTCGACGCCCTGCTGTTCGGGATCACCGAGGCGGCCGTGGTGGCGCTTGATCCTGCATGGACCATGAACATCGCCGGCAACTGGTATTTCATCGCCGCGATGACCTTCGTCTATCTGCCGGTGATCTGGTTCGTCACCGACCGCATCATCGAGCCGCGCCTGGGCCAATGGACCGGCGGCACGGTGGCGGGCGGCGCGGCCAAGGACGGCGCCCACGAGCCTGAGGGCGAAACCACGCCGGCCCAGAAGAAGGGCCTGGCCCACGCTGGGCTCGCGGTGCTGGCGGTCTGCCTGGTCTGGCTGTTCCTGACCGTGGACGTCGTCAGCCTGGTCACGCTGGGCGCTTTCTCGCTCTATGGCGGCAATGCGCCGCTCTTCGTCGGCAACCCCGAGATGAGCGTGGCCCAGAACCTGGTGCCTTTCTTCTCGTCGCTGGTGGCGGGCTTCATGATCCTGTTCGTGTTCGCCGGCATCGCCTATGGCCGTGCGGCGGGCACCATCAAGGACCATCGCGACATCGTCGACATGATGGCCGGCGCCATGAAGGACATGGGCTATTACCTCGTGCTGGCCTTTTTCGCGGCCTATTTCGTGGAGCTGTTCAACCAGTCCCAGCTGGGACTGATCTCGGCGGTCAACGGCGCGGGCGCGATCCGCGATTCCGGTCTGCCTCTGCCTATCGTGCTGGGCCTGATCGTGGTGTTCGCCGGCGTGCTGAACCTGTTCGTCGGCTCGGCCAGCGCCAAATGGGCGCTGATGGCGCCGGTGCTGGCGCCGATGCTGATGCTGCTGGGCGTCAGCCCGGAAATGGCTACGGCGGCCTACCGCGTGGGCGACAGCGCCACCAATATTATCACGCCGCTGATGGTGTATTTCCCGCTGGTGCTGGTGTTCGCGCGGCGATGGGTGCCTGAATTCGGCATCGGCTCGCTGACCTCGGCCATGATCCCGTATTCGATCTGGCTGTTGATCGCCGGCATCGCGATGACGGTCGGGTGGGTGTATCTCGGCTTGCCGCTGGGTCCGGGCGCGGATGTCGCCTACACCCTGCCGGCCGCCGGCTAGGGGAGGGGCGTCATGTCCGAGACCGGCAAGGCCGCCCGGGGCGGCGGGTTTCTCGATGCGGTGGAGCGCTTCGGCGACCGCCTGCCCGATCCGGTGTTCATCTTCGTCTGGCTGATCGCCATTTTGATGGGCGTGTCGGCGCTGGCGGCCTTCCTGGAGTTCACTGCGGTCAATCCGATCACCGGTGAAACGCTGATGGCCCAGTCGCTGTTCTCGCGCGACAATGTCCAGCGGCTTCTCACCTCCATGCCCCAGACGCTCACCGGCTTCACCCCGCTGGGGCTGACGCTGGTGATCATGCTGGGCGCGGGTGTGGCCGAGCGCTCGGGCCTGTTCTCCGCCGCCTTGCGCGCCGGGCTTCGCAACGCCCCCAAAGCCGCCATGACGCCCATTGTCATGCTGCTGGCGCTGGTGGCGACGCACTCCTCGGATGCGGCCTATGTGGTGCTGATCCCGCTGTCGGGCGTGATCTACGCCTCGGTCGGCCGCCATCCCATCGCCGGGATTGCAGCCGCGTTCGCGGGCGTGTCGGGCGGGTTCTCGGCCAATTTCATGCCCGGGCCCATCGACGCGCTGATCCTGGGCGTGACCGAGCCGGCGGTGCACATCCTCGACCCGACCTGGTCGGTGAGCGTGGCGGGCAACTGGTATTTCATCCTGGGCATGGCGCTGGTGTTCTTCCCGCTGGGCTGGTTCGTCACTGACCGGATTGTCGAGCCGCGCCTGGGCGCCTACACGCCCACCGGCGACACGCCGCTATCCAGTCAGAAGACCGACAGCGAGCTGAGCCCTCAGGAGCGCAAGGGATTGTGGTTCGCCCTCGCCGGTTTCCTGGGCGTGACGGGATTGTGGGTCTGGCTCACCTTCGGGCCGGGCCAGTTTCTCCAGATCCCCGATGCGCCGTGGGACCAGCGCCTCAACCCGATGCTCGACAGCCTGATCGCGTATTTCTTCCTCCTGTTCCTGATTTGCGGGGTGTGTTTCGGCATCCCCACCAAGACCGTCAAAAGCCATCGCGACGTGGTGCGCATGTCCACCGAGGCGATGAAGGACATGTCCGGCTATATCGTGCTGGCGTTCACCGCCGCGCACTTCGTGGTCATGCTCAACTGGACGGGGCTGGGCGCCATCGCCGCCATCCATGGCGCCGACGCCGTGCAGTCGGCGGGCCTGCCTGCGCCGCTCTTGCTGGCGGTGATGGTGCTGCTGGCCGCCGCGCTCAATCTGGTGGTTGGATCGGCCAGCGCGAAATGGGCGTTCATGGCGCCTTTCCTGGTGCCGATGCTGATGCTGCTGGGCATCAGCCCTGAAATGGCCACCGCCGCCTACCGCGTGGGCGACAGCGTGACCAACATCATCACGCCGCTCATGGTCTACTTCCCGATGGTGCTGGCGTTCGCCCGGCGCTGGGACCCCGATTTCGGCATGGGCGGGTTGTTGTCGAACATGCTGCCCTATTCCTTCGCCTTCCTGATCGGGGGTCTGACGCTGACCATCGCCTGGGTGTGGCTGGGCATTCCGGTCGGGCCGGGCGCGCCGATCGACTATGTCGTGCCCGCTGGCGCGCCGGCGATTGGAGGCTAGATGGCCGGGCCGGGCCCGCGCAATGATCTGACCGATGTGGCCGGCCTCACCGTCGGCCAGGCGGAAGACGCGGGCGCGCGCACCGGCGTCACGGTCGTGCTGTGCGATGCGCCCGCCATCGGCGCGGTGGATGTGCGCGGCGGCGGGCCGGGGACGCGTGAAACCGATCTCCTGGGCCCCGGCGCGCTGGTGGAGCATGTCGACGCCATCGCCCTGTCGGGCGGCTCGGTCTATGGCCTGGCCGCCGCGGATGGCGTGTGCGCCGGCCTCGGCGCGCAGGGGCGCGGCTATGGCCTCATGGACCTGCCCGGCGTGCCCAAAAGCCCGATTGTGCCCGGCGCCATTCTCTATGATCTGGCCAATGGCGGCGCCAAGGACTGGGGCGACACCCCGCCCTATCACGCGCTGGGCCTTGCCGCCCTTGCAGACGCGGGCGCCGGCGCCCCTGTGCAACTCGGCCGGGCCGGGGCGGGCTATGGCGCGCGCGCGGGCGCGCTTCCCGGCGGGACGGGCAGCGCCAGCTATGTGACCGATGACGCGATCACCGTGGCGGCGTTGGCGTGTGTGAACAGTTTCGGCTCGGTGCAGATGCCTGGCGGCGACGCCTATTGGGCCTGGCCGTTCGAGATTGACGGCGAGTTTGGCGGGGCGCGGCCCGATCCCGCCCGCGCCGTCAGCGCCGAAGACTGGGGCGCGGCCAAGATGGACCCGAGGCTTCTGGCCAACACCACGCTGTGCGTGGTGGCCACCGATGCGGCGCTGACCAAGGATCAGGCCCGGCGCCTAGCCGTGATGGCCCAGGACGGGCTGGCGCGCGCCATCCGCCCGGCCCATGCGCCGTTTGACGGCGATGTGGTGTTCGCGCTGTCGACGGCTGCGCGCGCCCTGCCGGACCCGGCTCCGGTCTCGCTTACAAGGCTGGGATCCATCGCCGCCGACTGCCTCGCCCGCGCCATCGCCCGTGGTGTTCACGCGGCGCAAGATCACACGGCCTGACGGCCCGCGCCTGCGCGCTGCAACACGCCGCCGCGCCCCGCTTGCCAATCGCCGCGCCCGCCGCTAGTTTCCGCCCTCTCGCGATTGGGCCAGCCCCGATCCGACAGGCGCCCGTAGCTCAGCTGGATAGAGCACCAGACTACGAATCTGGGGGTCAGAGGTTCGAATCCTTTCGGGCGCGCCATTTTCTATCTTATTTTCAGGGCCTTGAGCGGGTTCGCCAGTTTGGTGCACGCCTTATGGCGTTTGCCTTGTATCCTGCTCCGGAGTGAGCCGGGCGCCCAGGGGCGCCGGGGGCTGTGTTCTATCCCGGCCCTTGCAGCATCCCGCTTGACCTTCCCACGGCGGGAAGGTTCACGATGGCCGCCTGTTGATCCCGAGCCGCCAGGAAAGGCCTGCGCCATGACCGGCAAGACCGCCACGCTCTACCGGATGGAGACGCCGGACCACAAATGCCCCTACGGGCTGAAAAGCCGCCATCTCCTGCGCAGCAAGGGCTATCAGGTGGACGATCACCGGCTGGAAAGCCGCGAGGCGGTGGACGCCTTCAAGGCGCAGCACGGCGTGAAGACGACGCCCCAGACCTTCATCGGGGGCGAACGCATTGGCGGGTATGAGGCGCTGGAGGCTTTCCTCGGCGTGGCGAAGCCGAAAAAGGACACCACCTACGCGCCGGTCATCGCCCTGTTCTCGGTGGCCGCGCTGCTGGCGCTGGCGATCGCCTGGCAGACGGGCGGGGCGCTCCTTCACATCGACACGGTGGAATACTTCATCGCCATCGCCATGGTGCTGCTGGGCCTGCAGAAGCTGACCAATATCGAGGCCTTCGCCACGATGTTCCTCAATTATGATCTGCTGGCGCGGCGCTGGGTGCCCTACGGGCGCATCTATCCCTTCGCCGAGGCGGGGGCGGGCGTGCTGATGCTGGCCGGCGCCCTGATCTGGCTGGCCGCGCCGGTGGCGCTGTTCATCGGGACCATCGGGGCGGTCTCGGTGTTCAAGGCGGTCTATATCGAGCGGCGCAAGCTCAAATGCGCCTGCATGGGCGGCGAGAGCCGCGTGCCGCTGGGCTTCATCTCGCTGACCGAAAACCTGATCATGATCGCCATGGCGATCTGGATGCCGCTGCGCATGTACGCGCTGATGTGAGGCGCGGCGGGATGAATATCGGTGAAGCGGCGCTCGCCTCGGGCGTCTCGCGCAAGATGATCCGCTATTACGAGCAGACCGGCCTGATGGCGCCGGGGCGCTCGGCCAATGGCTATCGCGTGTACGGGCCGCAGGACATTCACACGCTGCGCTTTATCGGCGCGGCCCGGCGGCTGGGCTTTTCCATGCCGGATGTGAAAGCCTTGCTGCGCCTGTGGCAGGACCGCTCGCGCTCCAGCGCCGACGTCAAGCGCCTCACCGACGGCCATATCGCGCAATTGCGCAACCGCGTCACCGAGCTCAACACCATGATCGCCGCGCTGGAGACGCTGGCCAGGGCCTGCGAAGGCGATGACCGGCCCGACTGCCCGATCATCACCTCCATCGCCTCTTCCGGGTAAGTTGAGGTCTGGCCGCGCGGGCGGGGGGCGCGATGGCGCTTGATGCGCGCAGGCGCAACCCGCATAGATGGGGTCTGCCCGTCGCCGGGCACTTGAGGAGAGATAATGGCGGTTCCGCGAGGGCAGGCGTGACGTCCGTCACGCCCGTCACGCGCGTCCTCCGCCGCGACTTTTGTCTGGAGCCTGACGCTGCTTTTCCGATCATGATCACGCGGCCCCACCCTTATCCATAATCGCCCTGCACACCCCGTTCTGTGGACTCCGTCATGAAGCCATCATCGATGAAATCCGTTTACTTCAAGAGCGCTTTGGCGGCATCAGTTTTTTTGTTTATATGGGTCTTTACTTTATGGATATTGCACGGTCGGGTCGTTGGTTTCTGGAATTTTCTGATTGCTGCTGCTGCGGCCTCGATCATCTGTGGCTTGGCAGGAGGTGTCTTGAGCGCGGTTATGTGGAAATATGAACAGTTGAAAGCAGACGAGGCGCGCGCCGAACATGAAACCCCCAGATTGGACGACGTTCGACATGACAGACAATGAGCCGGTGTTTGATCCGGAGTTCGTGCCGGACAGCGTCCCGATAGGTTGCCGCCGGATCTGACGCCGGTTTCGCGTCGGGATGGACGGGTAGGCGAGGGGGCTATCGTGTTGGTTGGATTGCAGATTCTGGCGCTCGGCGTGACGGTGACTGCTGCGGCTATCGTCCTGGCGGTCCTGTCAGCGCGGGTCTGGTTTGAGCCTGAAAGCCATGCGGTCGCCCTGGCGGCCTTTATCCCGTTGGCGTTTGCAGGCGCGTTCGGGCCGACTCTGGCCGCGTTGTTCGCAGCTCAATTCGTGCTCGCCGGTCAGACGCCAGGCGCTGCGGCGAAAATCCTTCTGGTCCTGACCGTCATCATCCCGCCGCCCGCCTATTTATGGGTGCGCCATATCTGCTTTCGCCGCTACCGGCGGGAAACACATAGCAGGCAAAATACATGGGGCCGCTGACCGCGAAGCCTGCACGCAAACCCGCTCTTTTCCCCGCCTACTCATCCCTCTCCGCCGCATGCGTCACGTCGCTTGAGCGTTCCAGGATCGGGGCGGCGTCCACATCCGCGCAGTCCATCATCTCGGCGACGCGCTGGAGGGCGGCGATGATCATGTGCTGCTCCCATTGGGGCGCCTGGCGGAAGGCGCGCAGGAAGCCGGCCTGAAGCAGCTCGGGCGCGCCGGCCACGGCCTCGCGTCCGGCTTGCGTCAGCTCGGCGATCACCGAGCGCCGGTCGCGCGGGCTGGGCCGGCGGGTGATCAGCCCGCCGCGTTCGAGCCGGTCGAGAATGGCGGTCACGGTTGGCGGGCTGAGCGAGACCGCGCGCGAGAGCGCCTTGGGCGTGGCCGCGCCCTCGTCCAGGCGGTTGAGGGCCTGCAGCATGACCAGCTGGGGCGCCGTCAGCCCGGTCTCGCGCTCCAGCTCGCGCGAGCGCACGTCCACGGCCCGGATGATGCGCCTGAGCGCGATAAGGATGGTGTCATGCTCGCTCATGATGCGGCCATAGCGTGCCTGCCCGCCAGAGGAAACTGAAATCGGCAAATGCTTTGAGAGCGAATCAAAATCGGGCCGGGAAGCGGGGCGGGCGACATGCCCGGACATCTGTTGCAAAATCACAACAATTGCCGCAACGCCTTTGCGTAACAGCGCTTATCTAACTCAATGTGCTCAGGTTTGTGGCGCCTTGGAGCGCCTGGCCGCAATAAGGCGCGCCCGGCCTGTGGCCAAGCGCGCCGCGATACATATAACAAGCCCACGAAATATCTTGCAGCAAAAAAGGGGCATGCAGCATGCAGACGCTCAAACAACGCGCTTTGTCGACCACGATCCTGACGGCGGCGGCGATGTCGCTCACCGCGGCGGCCAGCGCCCAGGTGGACGTCGTCACGGTCACCGCCACCAAGGTGGAAGCGGACGCGCAGTCCATTCCGGTCGCAGTCAGCGCGCTGAGCAGCGGGGATCTCGACGAGCTCCGCGTCGATAATTTCACCGATTACCTGACCCAGCTGCCCGGCATCACGGCCGGCGGCTCGGGACCGGGTCAGAACACCATCTATATCCGCGGCCTGGCGTCCACGACGCCCAACCTGACCGTGGCGGGCGTGGCCGGGCTGTCGCCCAACGTGGCCTTCTATCTTGATGAACAGCCGCTGGCCCAGCCGGGGCGCAATCTGGACGTCTACGCGGCCGACCTGGAGCGCATCGAAGTGCTGCCCGGACCGCAAGGCACGCTCTACGGCGCCAGCTCCCAGGCCGGCACGGTGCGCCTGATCACCAACAAGCCGGTGCTGGGCGAGTTCCAAGCCTCGACCAATTTCGGCGTGTCGTTCACCCAGGACGGCGACATGAGCAACAAGGTGGAGGGCATGGTCAACCTGCCCTTCGGCGATAATTTCGCCGTGCGCATGGTCGCCTATGTGGACAATCAGGGCGGCTATATCGACAACGTGCATGGCACGCGCGACGCGTCTGAATCGGCGCGCTTCCGGCCCGAGGGCACAGTGCGCGCCAACGGCGTGCCGGTCTCGGCCCAGCGCGCAGGCTTCCAGTCCACCGCTGATCTGTCAGGCGTGACTTTCCTGGAGGCGGACAATTCGGGCATTGCGCGCGACAATTTCAACTCCACCACCTATGCCGGCTTCCGGCTGTCGGCGCGCTACGAGTTCAATCCCGAATGGCGCCTGACGGCGGGCTACGCCCAGCAGCGCATCGAGTCCGACGGCGTGTTCTTCGTCGATCCCGATCTGGACGATCTGCAGATCGAGCGCTTTGAGCAGGATCGCATCGAGGACGAGTTCCGCAATGTGAACTGGACGCTGGAAGGCCGTATGGGCGCGCTGGACGTGGTCTATACCGGCGCCTTCACCGACCGCACCACCGACCAGCGGGTGGACTATTCCGATTATCTCTTCGTCGGCCAGTACCTGCCCTACTATATCTGCGACGGCTCGGTGACCTATCCCGGCGCGGCCGATCCGGCCGGCGTGTGCCAGGCGCCCAACCTGTTCGTGAACTCGGCCTCCCAGACCGATGTCTGGACCCACGAGGCGCGCGCCACCACACCGCAGGACCGGCGCATTCGCGCCACGTTCGGGGCGTTCTACAGCGACCTGACCCTGGTGGAGCGCAACGACTTCACCTATCCCGGCATGATTGCAGCCCAGCCGTTCGGCCCGTTCAAGCCGAATTTCCCCTTCCCGGGCGCGTTCCAGTCTGATCCGGGGCCCTTCCCGGCGGGCGTGATCTTCCGCAATGACGTGCGCCGCACCGATGAGCAGCGCGGCGTGTTCGGCGAGGTGACGTTCGATCTGGTGCCCGACATTTTCGCGGTGACGCTGGGCGCGCGCTGGTACGATATCGACGTGAACCTGGAAGGCACGGCCAACTCGTCCTTCTGCAACTCCTTCTCGGCGGAGGACCAGAACGCGTTCGGCACGAACATTTCCGATCTCTATGACGGCTCGGGTTCGTTCACCTTCATCGGCTCGTGCGATCCGGCCATGCGCCAGACCTTCACCGAGGCCGACAGTCTGGCCGACATCATCGCGCAAGGTTACAGCCCGGCGCAGGCTCAGCAGATATTCAACTCGGTGCGCGCGCCGTCCTCGGCCCAGACCGACGGGGTCATCACCAAGGTCACGGCCACCTGGACGCCGACCGATCACACCCTGTTCTACGCGACCTATTCGGAAGGCTTCCGTCCGGGTCTGCTGAACCGTCCGGGCGGGGCGCCGGGACCGGGCGACTACACCGTTCCGTTCGCGATCGACACCGATGATGTGCGCAATTACGAGTTCGGCTGGAAGACCGAGCTGTTCGACCGCCAGCTGCGCTTCAACGGCAGCGCCTTCTATGTCGAGATCGACCGGCTGCAGACCACGATCTTCGATCCGAGCATCGTGAACCTGTTCTTCTCCGACAATGCCGCGGACGCGAAAATCCGCGGGCTCGAAGGCGACTTCATCTGGGCTCCGGCCGATATCGAGGGCCTGACGGTGGCGGGCGCGTTTTCGATGCTGGACACCGAGATCACCCGGGTGATCACGCCGACCGATGATGTCACCGCGGGGACCGACCTGGCCTTCGCGCCGAGCTTCCAGGCCAATCTGCGCGCGCGCTATGAATGGCCGATGGAGAACGGCTGGATGGCCCATATCATGCCGCAGCTGGTGTATTCGGACGGCTCGCGCAGCGATGTCATCGACATCAATGCGGCCGATCTGAGCAGCTACACGCTTCTGTCCATGTCGGCGGGCGTCACCGCCAGCCAGTGGACGGTGGAGCTGTTCGCCGACAACATCACCAATGAGCGCGCCCAGTTGAGCAACAACTTCGTGTTCGACCGGGAGCGGGTGACAATCGCGCGCCCGCGCACCATTGGTCTGCGTGTCGGTATCCAGTACTGATAACGACATGACGGCGGTTGTGGTTACCCGCGCCGCCGACGAATAATGGAGGCGTCCTGTGATACAGGGCGCCTCCATTCATCTGACCGGAAGGTGATGCTTGACGCAATCTGGCCTATCGCCTGCTGATGCGCTGAAAGAGGCCCAGGGTCTGGTGCGCGCCGGGCGCTTCGCCCAGGCGGCCGGCCTCGCCGGGGCTGTTCTCAAGGACGATCCTGAACAGGCCGAGGCGCTGTATATCGAGGCGGTGTGCGCGCGCTATGAAGGGCGCCCGGATGAGGCGTCGCGCCTGCAGCAGCGCCTGCTGGACGCCCATCCCGATTTCGGGCGCGCCCATCAGGAGCGCGGCCATCTGTTGCGCGCCCAGGGCGACGAGCCCGGCGCGCTGGCGGCCTATCAGCGCGCGTGCGAATGCAACCCGGCCCTGACGGCGAGCTGGCGCGGCCAGGGCGAAATCCTCGCCGCGCGCGGGCAGAGCGCCGAGGCGGCCCGCCTGTTCGCCCAGGCTGACCGGGTGGAGGCCCTGCCCAAAGCCCTGCAGGCGGTGACCCATCATCTTTATGAAGGCCGGCTGGCGCGGGCCGAGGATATGTGCAGGGCCTTCCTCAAGGCGAACCCGCGCCATGTCGAGGCGATGCGCCTGCTCGCCGCCATCGGGGTGCGGTTCCAGGTGCTCGACGACGCCGAGTTCCTGCTGGAGAGCGCGCTGGCGTTCGAGCCGGACAATATCCAAGTCCACATCGATTACATCCAGGTGCTGCGCAAGCGACAGAAATTCGAGGCGGCGCTGGAGCAGGCGCGCGCGCTGCTGGCGCGCGATCCGGACAATCCGGTGTTCTTGTCCCACGCCGCCATCGAGAGCCTGCAGTGCGGCGATCACGAGGCCGCGCTGGAGCATTTTGATGCGGTGCTGGCGCGCCTGCCTGACGATCCCGCGACGCTCACCTCGCGCGGCCATGCGCTCAAGACATGCGGGCGCAGTGACGAGGCGATCAGCTCCTACCGCGCGGCCATCGCCGCCCGGCCCGATCACGGCGACGCCTGGTATGCGCTGGCCAATCTGAAGACCTATCAGTTCAGCGATGACGAGATGGCGCGCCTGCGCGAGCTGGAAAGCTCCGGGCGCCTGTCCCATGGCGGGCGCATCCATGTCTGCTTTGCGCTGGGTAAGGCGTATGAGGATCGCGGCCAGGCGCAAGAGGCGTTTGGCTATTACCGTCAGGGCAATGACCTCAAGCGCGTGCAGACGCGCTACACGGCCGAGGGCATGGAGGAGGAGCTGGCCGCCCAGGCCGCGCTGTGCACGCCCGAGCTGTTCGCGCGCCAGGGCGGGAAGGGCCATGACGCCCCCGATCCGATCTTCATTGTCGGCCTGCCGCGTGCGGGCTCGACCCTGCTCGAACAGATACTGGCGTCCCACTCCTTGGTGGACGGCACGCTGGAGCTGCCCAATATCCTGGCCCTGTCCCATTCCTTGCGCGGGCGCCAGCGCGTCAGCGACCGCACCCGCTACCCGCGCATCCTCCATGACCTGCCCGCCGATGAACTGGCGCAGATGGGCGCGCGCTATATCGAGGAGACGACCGTCCACCGCCGCGGCGCGCCCTTCTTCACCGACAAGATGCCGAACAATTTCCGGCACATCGCCCTGATCAAGCTGATCCTGCCCAACGCGAAGATCATCGATGCGCGCCGCCATCCCATGGCGTGCTGCGTGTCCGGCTACAAGCAGCTGTTCGCCGAAGGCCAGGAATTCACCTACGGGCTGGAGGAGATCGGGCGCTATTACCGCGGCTATGTGGAGCTGATGGATCACTGGGACGCTGTGCTGCCCGGCCAAATACTGCGCGTGATCCATGAGGACGTGGTCAGCGATCTGGAGACCCAGGTGCGCCGCATACTGGATTTCTGCGGGCTGGCGTTTGAGCCGGCCTGCCTTGAGTTTCACAAGACCCGCCGCCAGGTGCGCACCGCCAGCTCTGAGCAGGTGCGCCAGCCGATCAATCGCGGCGGGCTGGAGCAATGGCGCGCGTTCGAGCCGTGGCTCGGGCCCCTGAAGGATGCGCTGGGCCCGGTGCTGGACGACTGGCGGCGCGACACGGCCGGACAGGCAGAAAAGGCGATGAGCCGATGAGACATATCGAACCGGCGGTGTTCTTTCCCGCTGTCATTCTCACGGTGGCGGGCGTGGCCTTCGCCGTACTGGCGGGGGATCAGGCCGAGGCGGTGTTCTCCACCCTGCGCGAAGTGATCACGCACAATGCCGGCTGGGTCTATTCGGTCGGCGTGGGCGCCTTCCTGATCGGCGCCTTCGTCGTCGCGCTGTCGGACTGGGGCCGGATTCGCCTGGGTCCGCAGGACAGCGAGCCCGAATACGCCTTCCTGCCGTGGTTTGCGATGCTGTTCTCGGCGGGCATGGGCATCGGGCTGATGTTCTTCGCCGTCGCCGAGCCCATGACCCACTATCTGGCCGCGCCCTACGCCGAGCCTGAAACGCGCGAAGCGGCCCAGCAGGCCATGGTGCTGACCTTTTTCCACTGGGGCGTCCATGCCTGGGCGGTCTACACCATTGTGGGCCTGAGCCTGGCCTATTTCGCCTTCCGCCACGGGCTTCCTCTGACCATTCGCTCGGCGCTCTACCCTCTCATCGGAGAGCGCATCTATGGCCCGATCGGCCATGCTGTGGACGTGCTGGCGATCCTGGGCACGCTGTTCGGCGTGGCCACGTCGCTGGGCTATGGCGTGACCCAGATCAATGCCGGGCTGAACGCCCTGTTCGGGATCGCAATTTCGACCGAGATCCAGGTCGGCCTGATCGCGGTAATCACCCTGATCGCCACGACGTCGGTGCTGGCGGGTCTCGATGCGGGCATCCGCCGGCTGTCGGTGTTCAATCTGAGCCTGGCCGTTGCGCTGTTGGCCTTCGTGCTGATCGCCGGGCCGACCCTCTTCCTGATCAGCGCCTATGTGCAGAATATCGGCGAATACATTTCCAGCCTCGCCACGCTGACCTTCAATGTCGACGCCTATGGCGACGGCGACTGGGTCAATGATTGGACCCTGTTCTACTGGGGCTGGTGGATATCCTGGTCGCCGTTCGTGGGCATGTTCATCGCGCGCATCTCGCGCGGGCGCACGATCCGCGAATTCATCCTGGGCACGCTGCTGGGCCCCACCCTGTTCACCTTCGCCTGGATGACGATTTACGGCAATTCGGCCCTGCGCATGGCGCTGGCCGACGCCGCCTCGCCGTTGGTGGAGGTGGTGCGCAGCGGGGATACGCCGTTGGCGCTGTTCGCCTTCCTGGACACCCTGCCGTTCACGGCCGTGACCTCGGTGGCGGCGATCATTCTGGTGACCACATTCTTCGTGACGTCTTCGGACTCCGGCTCGCTGGTCAAGGCGACGCTGGCGTCGGGCGGAACCCTGACCCCGCCGGTCTGGCAAAGGCTGGTCTGGGCGGTGCTCGAAGGCCTGGTGGCCGCCGTTCTGCTGGTGGCGGGCGGGCTGGCTGCGCTGCAGTCAGCCACCATCGCGGCGGCGCTGCCCTTCACCCTGGTGATCATGCTGGCCTTCGCCGGGCTGGTGCGCGCCTGGTCGATGGAGACCAAGCGCCGGGCCGGCGTGAAGACCGCCGCCCAGCTGCCGGTGGAGGGCGTGGCCGTGCCCTGGCGGGTGCGGTTGAAACTGATGTTCGCCAATCCCGACGAGAAGGAGGTCAGCGCCTGGATCAAGGAGACGGCGCTGCCCGCCATGAAGGCGGCCGCCGAGGAGATGAACACGCTTGGCCTTGAAGCGCGGGCCGAGCCTGACGAGACCGGCGCCCATCTTCAGGCCAGTCATGAGACGGGCCCCGATTTCGTCTACGGCGTGGCGCTCAAAACCTATCCCGAAGAGGGCGGCGAGCCTGGACAGGCCCGTGCGGAAGTGTATCTGAGCGATGGCGGGCGCCATTACGACGTGTTCGGCTACACCCAGGTGCAGCTGATCCGCGACCTCTTGCGCCATTACGAGCGCCACCGCCAATGGATGCACCATCTCGGGCGGGGCTCGTGAGGCTTCACGGCGCCAGGCGGCGGTCCGAAGCTGCGCGGTCAGCGCCTTACTCTGACCGGACTTGCTGATAGCGCAGGTTCAGGCGGGCGGAGGCGTCTCTGGCGCCGCCGCCGCCTTGCGCCAGGCTGTCGAAAGTCAACCCGGTCAGTTCATAGCGCCTGTTGCTGTCAGGCGTTCTCACGCTCAGCACCGCCTCGGAAAAGGCGCGTGATTGCAGGGCTCGCTCCAGCGCCGCCAGGTCCGAGCCTTCAGCGACATAAAGCACGGCGGCGCCTGCGCCCGCCGAGGCGGGCGGCGCGCCGAACTCGCCCTGGTTAAACGCGGCGCCGGTAATTTCAATTTTGAACTGGCGGTCGCTATGGCCAATGAGGATCAGATCGCCGCTGATGCGGATGGCGTAAGGTGCCTGAAGGAGCGCGGCGGCGCCGATTGCGGCGGCAAGCAATGACTTGAGAACGATCATGCGAAACCTCCCCGATACTTGGCTGGTTGTATCAGCAAAGCAGAGAGTTTCCGCTGGATTTGTTGAGATGGCAAGCCTTCTCAGGCCGAGGCCGTTTTGCGCAAGGTGTCCAGAGCCGGGAGGGCGGGCAGGGCTCAGGCGCCGCTCATTGACGACCGAGCCCGGCGCGGGCCCTTCGCCAGCCCCGACCGTTATTGCGCGGTGACCCGCAAATGGGCCTCGCTCCCTTCATTGGCGCTGGTGTAGGAGCCGATCCAGACCTTGTAGGCGCCGGTGAGCGGATCGTTGAGTTCGAGCCGGGCCTGGACGCCGCGGCCGCTGTCATCGTCGCAATACCAAGTCCCGTCCGGAGACAGGATCGCCATGGTGGTATCGAAAACCGCCTCCGCCGAGAAGATGACGATGTCCGCATCTCCAGGCCGGCCGGAAATGTGCACATGCGCGTCCGGGGATGCGCCGACATGACCGCGGCAACGCTGATCTCCGGCCTCACCCAGCGAGACGCCCTCCAGCTGGGCCCTCAGGCGGTGATCATTGCGGATGGTGGTGCGCACGCTCTGCTCGTGGCTCAGGAGGCTGGTCAGGCTGGCGCGGATCACGCCGCCATGGGCGGGCAGGCCAGAGTCCAGAACGAAGGCTTCGCCGTCGCTGTCCGAGCCTCCGCGATCACCCCAGGCATCGAAAAAGCCCCCCCAGAAATCATCGTCATCGTCATCGCCGCTATCCCGGACGCCGGAGCCGGCGTCCTCGAAGCGGCCAACCTCGCTGATCGACAAAAACGCTTCTTCGCCCGCCCGCGCGCGGCTGAAGGTTCCCACCCAGATGTCGTATTCGCCCGATTCCGGGGCCTCCAGCTCCAGCTGGGCGTCCAGGCCATCGCCGCTGTCATCGTCGCAATACCAGGTCCCGTCCGGCGCGCGCATGATCAGCGTGGTATCGGCGACGGAGCTGGCGGTCACGGTCAGGGGCAGGCTCCCGGCTTCGAAGGTCAGGCGCAGGTCCGGATTGTCATCCAGATGGCCGCGGCAGCGCTGATCGCCCGCCTCGCCGGGCTGGGCGCCGCCCATGATGGCGTCAGGGCGCGCGCTGCCGCCGGCAAATACCGTCACCACCGCCGGATCGGGGATGAACCCGCCTGACAATTCCAGGGTATTCTGAGGCGCCGCGCTCCTCACAGGCTGCCCGTTGTCGGACTCATCGCGCGCTCGCGCGGACTGCCCGTAACCGGTCCTGTTGGCCCTGAGCTCGCTGATCAGGAGCGTGGCGTCTCGCCCTGTATTCCTGCGGCTGTAGGCGCCTGGCCAGATCTGATAGACGCCCGATTGCGGGTTCTCCAGCATCAGTTGGGCGTCCAGGCCGTCGCCGCTGTCATCGTCGCAATACCAGGTTCCGTCCGGCGCGCGCATGACCAGCGTGGTGTCGAAATCTGCGGCGTTGGTCACAATCAGGGGCAGGCTCCCGCTTGTGTAGTTGAGGCGCACGCCCGGCTCCTCGCTGACATGTCCGCGGCAGCGCTGATCCCCGGCCTCGCCCATCCGCGCGCCGCCGACTTCGCGGGCGCCGCTGATCAGATCGGACGCGCGTTGCGGTCCGCCGGCCTCCAGGGTGATCCGGTGGGGGTCGGGCATGAACCCCGAACTGAGGCGGACTTCATGCGGGCCTTCCAGCACGGCGGCGCTGGCGGCGGCGAGGAGTGAGGCGGCGAAACCGGCTCCGGTCAGTCTGATCATCAGGCTCTCCTGTCGGTCAGCGTGTCGGGAATGTGGGGGGCGGCCCTCCTGTGTGTCAGCAGACCTTAACGCCTGTATGCGCCAAAGTGAACGCCTGACGAACGCGCACAGCGCCGCCAGGCGTTTGATACAATGGCGAAACGGCTTTAATCGGCGCGTACATGCAGGCGTGCACGCGCACCCTCTCGGGCGCTGGCGAAGGCGCCCAGCCAGACCAGATAGACGCCCGGCTCGGCGCTGCGCAGGGCCAGTTCGGCCTGCACGCCGCGCCCGCTGTCATCATCGCAAAACCAGGTTCCGTCAGGCGCAAGCACGGCCAGAGTGGTGTCGAAATCGGCGTCGGCCGAGATCACCAGAGCGCCGCCGCGCCGCCGGCCCTGAGACACGCGGGTGATGTCGATCGACACATCCGCAGCTGCGCCGGTCGAGCCGGTGCAGCTGCGGTCGCCGGCCTCGCC
>JAFIEB010000048.1 GCA_020832735.1 Oceanicaulis sp. | reverse complement strand
GGCGCCGCCGGGGCCCGGGCGGCGCCCCACCACATCGCCCCACCCAACACCCCCGCACCCGCGGGGCGCGCGCGCCGGGGGCGTTTCCGCGGCGCCCGCATTGCCGGCGGAACCCGAGGCGGGCGCCTGCGCGGTCTGGGCTGGCGCCGGGGCCGGAGCGGGGGCGTCATCAGACAAAAAGTACCAGATCGCCCCGCCGGCCAGCGCCGCCGAGACCGCCATCGCGCCAATCAGGACCGGCAGGGATACGCCCCCGCCGCGCCCTGTCTGCTCATCACGGTCAATGCTCAGCGACCGCAACTGATCGCGCCGGTCAGCGCTCATTGGTCATCCCCTGCGTGTTCATGAATGCCCCATTCAACCTGTCTGTGCGCACTTGTTCTGCCTGTAACGCCTATAGGCGGGATGGATGTTTGTAAAGTGTGCTTTACTATACGATTTTGTCATGATCGCGTTCACCGGTTTGACCCACGCCCGGCGCTGAAGCGGCTGTCTGGAAAATAAACTAAAAGAACTTTGTATTGTAAAGTCTGAGCCTGTCAACCCGGCGTGACGACTGAGGCGGCGCCGTGAATATCTGGATTGAGCGGCGAGGGGCCCAGCCGTCATGTCTGATCGCTACAGTCTGGGCCAGCGCCCTGACTGGTCTGTTCTTGCCCGGCGCTGGCCATCGCAAGCGAGGTGGCGTCGAGCGCGGCGTGAAGGGCTTTGGCGGTTTCGTGTCCCAGTGCGGCGACGACCTGAGCGTGAGCCTGATTCCAGAACGGCAAAGCCTTGGCCAGCCGGGTCTTGCCGGCGCCGGTCAGCTGCGCGATCCGCACCCGCCGGTCCGCATCACTGCGGCGGATCTCGACAAGGCCCGCCTTTTCAAGCGCCTGCAAATTGCGGGTGAGAGTTGACAGGTCGAGCGCGAGGATATCGGACAGCCGCCCCATGGGTTGCGACCCCTCCGGGCCCAGCGCGATGGCGCTCATCAACGTGACCTGAGTGGCCTGGAGCCCGGTGGGGCGCAGCGCTGTGTCATAGGCCCGCGTGATCGCCCGCGCAGTGCGCCGTGCGCGAAAGCACAGGCAGTCGGCGGCCATGATCTGCGCGGCTTCAATGTGGCTCATGGCGCTCCTTTTAGAGGCATCCCCCGTAATCCGAAAGCGGCCTGTTTGGCGCAACGGCTGCAGGGCATGCGGCGGATTTTCCAGCCGGTTTCACTTTTATGCGGCCCAAAGCTTGTATATGCAAGTTATTATTGATAGGCAAAGCGAACAGATGGTTCAGGGGAGGAAGATATGCACTGGTCCGGTTCTTCGAGCGCTGCGGGCGCGCTCTCACGGCGCCATGTCTTGATGTTCGGCGGGGCGGCCGCGCTGGCGCCGGGCCTGCCTGCCCTCGCAGATGCGCAGCCATTCGACGCGCTGGCCCAAAGCCTCGATCAGACGGTGTCCGCGGGCGATGTGCCCGGCCTTGTCGCCCTGGCCGGGCGCGGACAGGACATCTGGACCCATACGGCCGGCGTGCGGGATTTGCAGAGCGGGGCGCCCATGACCCGCGATACGCAATTCGCCGTGGCCTCGATCGGCAAGCCGGTCACGGCCGTCGCCGCCCTGATGTTGGTCGATGATGGCGTAATCGGGCTTGATGACCCGGTGGATCCCTGGCTGCCGGAGCTTGCAGACCGTCAGGTTCTGCGCGCGCTCGACAGCGATCTGGACGATACAGTTCCGGCCCGGCGGGCCATCACATTGCGCGATCTGCTGAGCATGCGGATGGGGCTGGGTTTCATCCTGGCCCATCCGGCGGACACGCCGATCGCGGCGCGGATGCAGGCGCTGGGTGTCGCTCCGGGTCCCAGGATATTCAGCCGGGACGCCGGCGCCTTCATGGCCCGGCTCGGCTCGCTGCCGCTGGCCCATCATCCGGGGGAGCGCTGGCTCTATCACACCGGGATCGACGTGGCGGGCGTGCTGATTGAGCGCGCCAGCGGGATGCCGCTTGGGGCGTTCCAGCGCGAGCGGATCTTTGAACCGCTCGGCATGACCGATACCGGCTTTTCCGGCCAGGCCGGCAAGCTGGCCACGGCCTATTGGCGCAATCCGGAAACCGGCGCGCTGGACATCTGGAACGCGGCCTCGGGCGCGAGCTTCGCCGAAGACCCGCCATTCGAGGCCGGCGGGAGCGGGCATGTCTCCACGGTGGATGACTTCCACGCCTTCGGGCGCTTCCTGCTCGATGGCGGCGTGGCGGGCGGGCGGCGCCTGCTGTCGCAAGCGCTGGTGGCCGAGATGCTCACCGACCAGATCACGCCCGGGCAGAAGGCCGCGTCGCCCTGGTTCCCCGCAGATTTCTGGAACACGCATGGCTGGGGGCTCGGCGTGGCGTTGCGCACCGCCCCGGCGTCCGCCCGGGGCCGCTTTGGCTGGTGGGGCGGCTTCGGCACAGCCTTCTGGTGCGACCCGGTGACCGACACGGTCGCGGTGCTCTTCACCCAGCGCATGATGGCCGGCGCGGACGATACAGCGATGGCCGAGCGCTTCCTTGCCGCCGCCTTCGGCGAAGCCTGAAGGCGCGGCGTGTTCAATATGGGCAGCCCCCGAACCGGAGCAGGCGAATGACCGAGCTGACACTCACCACCTTTGACTGGGTCCCTGAATTTCCCCGGGGCTATGTCCGCGATTTGCGGCTGAGCTGGGCCATGGAGGAGGCAGGGCTGGCCTACCGTATCGAAACGGTCCCGTTCCACGAGCGCAGCGAAGCGCATTTCGCCCACCAGCCCTTCGGGCAAGTGCCGTGGCTGACCGATGGAGACATCTCGATCTTTGAAAGCGGCGCGATGCTGCTGCATCTGGGCGGGCGCAGCGAGACGCTGCTTCCGGCCGATCCGGCGCGCCGCAGCGCGGCGGTCAGCTGGCTTTTTGCGGCGCTCAATTCGGTCGAGCCGGCCAGCCTGCCCCTGTTGATCTACAAACTCGCCGATGACGCCGAGCAGACGCCCGGGCGCCAGCGCCTTGACGCCTTTTTGCAGTCGCGGCTCGGGCACATGGAGCAGGTGCTGGCCGGCCGCGACTGGCTGGCGGGCGATTTCTCCATCGCCGATATCGCGATGGCTGATGTGCTGCGCCTTCTCGACCGGTTCGGCCATCTGGCCGGGTATCCGGCCTGCCGCGCCTATGTTCGCCGCGCCATCGCGCGCCCGGCCTTCATCAAGGCCCATACCGCCCAGATGGAGCACTTCGCAGCCGCCGATCTGGCGCTGGCGGCTAAACCGGGCGCCGCCGCGTCCACCTGAACCGCCGCCGCAATCGAACGGGAGAGATGACATGACCGACACCGCAACCACCGCCCGCCCTGACGCCTCCGACATGCGCGGCGTGATCCCCTATATCGCCTATGACGGGCGCGCCAACGAGGCGGCGGATTTCTATGCAAAGGCCTTTGGAGCGACGGATTTCGGGCGCATGCCCAATCCGGACGACCCGGCCCGGCTGATGCACGCCCAGATCGGGATCAATGGCGGATCGCTGATGATGACCGATCATGGCTGCGAAGACGGGACCGGCGCCGGGCGCCTGAACCGCGCCCATATGCAGCTGGTCGTCGAGGACGGACGCATGTGGTGGGATCGCGCGATTGCGGCGGGCTGCACCGTCGTCATGCCCTATGAGCGCCAGTTCTGGGGTGATGACTGGGGCCTGGTTGAGGACCCGTTCGGCGTTCAGTGGGCCATCCTGCAGCCCGGACCCGGGCGGGGCGACTGAGCAATTTCAAGAGGAGATGGATCATGACCTGCATTCAGGGTTTCGTCTGCGCCGTGCCGGACGCCAACCGCGCGGCCTTCATCGAGCATGCGCGCAAGGCGGTCGAGGCGTTCCGCGATCATGGTTGCCTGTCAGCGGTCGAATGCTGGGGCGATGACGTGCCCGGCGGCGAGGTCACATCGTTTCCAATGGCGGTGCAAGCCGGGGCTGACGAGATTGTGGTCTTCGCCTGGCTTGTCTGGCCCTCGAAAGACGCGCATGACGCGGCCATGCAGCAGGCTATGTCCGACCCGCGCCTGAGCCCCGAGGCCAACCCCGCGCCCTTTGACGGCAAGCGCGTGATCTTCGGCGCGTTCGAGCCGGTGCTGGAGCTGGGGGCGCCGCGCAAGGGCGGCTATGTCGACGGCTTCGTCGTCGCTGTGCCAAGGGACAAGCGCGACGCCTTCCTGGCCTTCGCCAAAGCCTGCGATCCGGTGTTCATCGAGCATGGCGCGACCTGGATCATGGAGGCCTGGGGCGTCGACATCCCCGAAGGCAAGCACACCGATTTCCGGCGCGCGGTGAAGGCCGGTCCGGACGAGGACATCGTCTTTTCATGGGTCCAATGGCCCGACCGCGCCGCGCGCGATGCGGGCAATGAGAAAGTCATGAACGACCCCCGCCTGGCGGAGCATTCCATGCCCTTTGACGGCAAGCGGCTGATCTACGGCGGCTTTGTGCCGGTTGTGGAGGTTTGAGATGACCGGGCGGACGATCATCCCTGATCTGCTGCCTGATGGCGCGGCGCGATGAGCAGGATGCCCGGCCCTGACACCGCGCCGCTGACCCTGGCCGGGGTGAAAGAGTGGCTGTCCGCCAACGCCTCGGACGCCGAGCGGCGCAAACTGCTGGGCTATGGCATCCCGAATGATCGCGCCGCCGGGGTCGCCATGGGACAGATGCTGACCTTCACGCGCAAGCGCCCGAAAGACCCCGATCTCGCCGCCGCGCTGTGGGCTGATGGCGGCTACGAGATGCGCACGCTGGCGCTGCTCCTGGACGATCCCGCCGCGCTGAGCCTTGCACGCATGGATGACATGGTGGCGAGCTTTGACAACTGGGCGATCTGCGACACCGCCTGTTTTCGCCTGTTCGACAAGGCGCCGCAGGCCTGGCAGGCCGTGCCGCGCTGGGCGGCGTCCGGGCAGCTGTACACACGGCGGGCGGCCTTTGCGCTGGTCTGGGGGCTGTCGGTTCATGACAAACAGGCCGGGGATCAGCCGTTTCTGGATGCGCTGGGTCTGGCGGAAGCGCATGCCGGTGATGCGCGCCCTCATGTGAGCAAGGCCATTTCCATGGCGGTGCGGGCCACGGGTAAGCGCAATGGCGCCTTGCGCGGCGCGGCGCTGGACTGGGCCGCCCGCATCGAGGCGCGCGGCAAGACCGAGGCGCGCCTGGCGCGCGAGGTGCGCCGCGCGCTGGGCGGGTGACAAGCCTGCATGTTGTCGGCCGAGTCCTGCCACCCGCCCCCATTTCCGCCAGGGCGGCGCGCAAGTCGCTGACGGTCGCCGACCCGTCGCCCACGGCGCGGGCAGCGCCGTTCCAGAGCGCATATCGCGCCCACTTTGAGTCAGCCCTGGCCGCCATCTGCGTCATCGTCTTCATCGGGCGGGGCCATGGGGTCGTGTTTCCGGCTGGGCGGGAACATGACGGCGATGCCGATCTGGACGCTGATGAAAGTGGTGCAGATCAGAAATCCGAGCATCAGGCGCAGGGCCGTCCCCTCGGCGCTGGCGCGGGTGAGTGTGCGGATCGCGCCTACATCAAGGACCAGGATCAAGGTCGTGAACACCACGCCAATGCAGAACCCGATCAGGCCGTGGCGCAGGATGAAGCGGATCAGCGGGGGCATGGCTGGCTTTCATGGCGGGCGTTGCCGGGTGCGCCGCGTCAGTGTGCCACGCGTAAGGACGCGGCGATTTCAGGACGCGCACTCGGATAGAAGTTAGACTGGAGACTGCGGCTGGACATGCGGTCCATGCGCGCACGCTGGCGTCTGTGGCAGGCGCCGCCGCGAACAACCGAGGTTTATATGAAACGTCTAATTCTGGCTCTCGCGCTTGCCGCGATCCCCGCCGCCGCCTGCGCAAGCCCTGACGCAGAGGATGCCGCGAGCGCCTTTGAAGGCCCGCGCCAGCTGGTGACCATTGTCACCGCCGCCGAGCCCCAGACCCAGCTGATGGCCATGGTGCTGACCGCCGCGTCCGTGCGCCAGGGGGCGCAGGCGCATGTCATGTTGTGCGGACCGGCCGGCGATATCGCCCTGCGCGACGCGCCCGCCAGCGCCACGGACGGCCAGGCGCCGCGCGGCGCCCGCCCGCAGGGCCTGGTGCAGACCCTGATGAGCGCGCATGGCGTGACGGTTGAAGTG
>JAFIEB010000045.1 GCA_020832735.1 Oceanicaulis sp. | reverse complement strand
CCCGGGGGGGGGGGGCCCAAGACTGCCCGGCGGCGTCAGGCGGGCCGTATCAGGCCTCGCCCGCCGCCTCCGCATCGGCCGCTTCTGCGATCTCGGCGGGCAGGGCTTCGGCGGCCGCCGCAGCGGCCTTTTCCTGCTCGGCGATGCGCGCACGGTCGCGCTTGTCGGCATCCACCTGGTACTGGCGCATGGTCCCGCCCGTGCCCGCCGGGATCAGCCGGCCGACAATGACGTTCTCTTTCAGGCCCTCAAGCATGTCGACCTTGCCCTGGATGGCCGCTTCGGTGAGCACGCGCGTGGTCTCCTGGAAGGAGGCCGCGGAGATGAAGGAGCGGGTCTGCAGGCTCGCCTTGGTGATGCCCAGCAGCACCGGCTCGCCCGTGGCCAGCTTCTTCTTGCCCTTTTGCAGGCGCTCATTGGTCTCGATGAACTCGATCTTGTCGATGTGTTCGCCGGCCAGATAGCCCGAATCGCCCGGATCGGAGATTTCGATCTTCTGCAGCATCTGGCGCACGATCACTTCGATATGCTTGTCGTTGATCGGCACGCCCTGCAGCCGGTAGACCTCCTGGATCTCGTTGACCAGGTAGCTGGCCAGCGCCTCGACGCCCAGAATGCGCAGAATGTCGTGCGGGGCCGGGTTGCCGTCCATCAGGTACTCGCCGCGCTGGATGACGTCGCCTTCCTGCACGGTCAGGTGCTTGCCCTTGGGCACCAGGTATTCCACCGGCTCGGCGCCTTCGCCTTCGGGCGTGATGGAGATGCGGCGCTTGTTCTTGTAGTCGCGCCCGAAATCCACACGGCCGGTCATTTCGGCGATGATGGCGTGATCCTTGGGACGGCGGGCCTCGAACAGCTCGGCCACCCGCGGCAGACCGCCGGTGATGTCGCGCGTCTTGGCGCCTTCGGTCGGGATCCGCGCCAGCACGTCGCCGGGGCGCACCTCGTCGCCGTCAAGGATGGACAGGATCGCGCCCACCGACAGCATGTAGCTGGCCGCCTGCCCGTTGGGCAGCTTGACCGGCTCGCCCTTGGCGTCGGTGACCACGATGGCCGGCTGGATGTCCTTGGACTTCGCGCCCGTGCCGCGCCAGTCGATCACCACTTTCGAGGAGATGCCGGTGGCTTCGTCGGTGTCGTCCTTGACCGACAGCCCGTCGATCGCGTCGATGAACTTCACCTTGCCGGCCACCTCGGTGACCACCGGCATGGTGTAGGGGTCCCATTCGGCCAGGCGGTCGCCGCGCTTGACGGCCTTGCCCGCATCCACCCGCAGGCGCGCGCCATAGGGCAGCTTGTAGCTTTCCAGCTCCTGTCCGTCCGGACCGGTCACCGCAATCTGCATGTTGCGCGCCATCACGATGAAGTCGCCTTCGGCGGTCTTCACGGTGGAGCGCTCGGTGAAGGTCATCTTGCCGTCGTGGCTGGCTTCGATGAAGGACTGCTCGGAGACCTGCGCGGTGCCGCCGATGTGGAAGGTGCGCATGGTCAGCTGGGTGCCCGGCTCGCCGATGGACTGGGCCGCGATCACGCCGATCGCCTCGCCCATGTTCACCTTCGTGCCGCGCGCCAGATCCCGGCCGTAGCAGGCCGCGCACACGCCAACGCGCGTTTCGCACGTCAGCGGCGAGCGCGCCTTGACCGAGCTCACGCCGGCCTCTTCGATCGCGGCGCACAGATCCTCGTCGAGATAGGAATCGGCCGGAGCGATCACCTCGCCGGTGGACGGGTTCTTGATGTCCTCGGCCGTGGTGCGCCCCAGCACGCGTTGGGCCAGGGTCACCGACACCTCGCCGCCCTCGACCACCGGGCCGAGCTTGATGCCCTGCGAGGTGCCGCAATCGGCTTCGGTGATGATGCAGTCCTGGGCCACGTCCACCAGGCGCCGGGTCAGATAGCCCGAGTTGTCTGTTTTCAGCGCCGTGTCGGCCAGGCCCTTACGCGCGCCGTGGGTGGAGTTGAAGTATTCGAGAACCGTCAGCCCCTCCTTGAAGTTGGAGATGATCGGGGTCTCGATGATCGAGCCGTCGGGACGGGCCATCAGGCCGCGCATGCCCGCCAGCTGCTTCATCTGGTTCTTCGAACCCCGGGCGCCGGAGTGGGCCATCATGTAGACCGAGTTGATCTCGCCGGGGATGCCTTTGGCCGGGTTGGAGATCTCGTCCATCATGGCGTCGGCGACCTTGTCGGTGCACTTGGCCCAGGCGTCGACCACCTTGTTGTACTTCTCGCCCTTGGTGATGAGGCCGTCCACGTATTGCTGCTCGTACTCGGCCACCAGCGAGCGGGTCTCGCCCACCAGATCGGCCTTGGCCGCCGGGATCAGCATGTCGTCCTTACCGAACGAGATGCCCGCACGGGCCGCCTCGCGGAAGCCCAGCTGCATGATCCGGTCGCAGAAAATGACCGTCGCCTTCTGGCCGGTGTGACGGTAGACCTCGTCGATCATCGTCCCGATGGCCTTCTTGGTCAGAAGATCATTGACCAGTTTCGGCCCCAGCAGGCGGTGACGGGGCATGTGCTCGAGGATTTTCATCCGGCCCGGCGTGGATTCGATCACCTGGGTGACCTGCTCGCCGTCAGAGTCGATATAGGCGTAGCGCGCCTTGATCTTGGAGTGCAGGGACACGACGCCGGAATCCAGCGCCGCCTCGATCTCGCCCATGGTGGCGAAGGCCATGCCCTCGCCCGGCTCGCCGTCCTTGGCGATGGACAGATAGTACAGCCCCAGCACGATATCCTGCGACGGCACGATGATCGGCTTGCCGTTGGCGGGCGACAGGATGTTGTTGGTCGACATCATCAGCACGCGCGCTTCCAGCTGGGCCTCCAGGCTCAACGGAACGTGCACGGCCATCTGGTCGCCGTCGAAGTCGGCGTTGAACGCGGCGCACACCAGCGGGTGAAGCTGGATCGCCTTGCCCTCGATCAGCTTGGGCTCAAACGCCTGGATGCCCAGACGGTGCAGGGTCGGCGCACGGTTCAGCAGCACCGGGTGCTCGCGGATCACCTCGTCGAGCACGTCCCACACTTCGGGGCGCTCTTTCTCGACCAGCTTTTTCGACTGCTTGACGGTGCCCGACAGGCCCTTGGCGTCCAGGCGCGCATAGATAAACGGCTTGAACAGCTCCAGCGCCATTTTCTTGGGCAGGCCGCACTCGTGCAGCTTGAGTTCGGGACCCACCACGATCACAGAGCGGCCCGAATAGTCGACGCGCTTGCCCAAGAGGTTCTGGCGGAACCGGCCCTGCTTGCCCTTGAGCATGTCGGCCAGCGATTTGAGCGGACGCTTGTTGGCGCCCGTGATCACCCGGCCGCGCCGGCCGTTGTCGAACAGCGCATCGACCGCTTCTTGAAGCATGCGCTTCTCGTTGCGGATGATGATGTCCGGCGCGCGCAGCTCGATCAGGCGCTTGAGGCGGTTGTTCCGGTTGATCACCCGGCGGTACAGGTCATTGAGGTCCGAGGTCGCGAACCGGCCGCCGTCCAGCGGCACCAGCGGGCGCAGCTCGGGCGGGATGACCGGGATGACCGTCATGATCATCCACTCGGGCTTGTTCTTCGAGTGAATGAAGGATTCCAGCAGCTTGATGCGCTTGGCGAGCTTCTTCAGCTTCAGTTCCGAGCCGGTCTCGCCCATCTCCTCGCGCATGCGCTCGACTTCTTTGCCGAGGTCCATGGCGATGAGCAGTTCGCGGATCGCTTCGGCGCCGATGCCGGCGGTGAAGGCGTCCTCGCCGTATTCGTCAACCGCCTCGTAGTATTCCTCTTCGGTCAGCAGCTGGTTCTTCTGCAGCGGGGTCAGGCCCGGCTCCATGACGATATAGGCCTCGAAATAGAGCACGCGCTCCACGTCCTTGAGGGCCATGTCCATCATCAGCGCGATGCGCGAGGGAAGCGATTTGAGGAACCAGATGTGGGCCACCGGCGCGGCCAGCTCGATATGGCCCATGCGCTCGCGGCGCACCCGCGCCAGCGTGACTTCAACGCCGCACTTCTCGCAGATGATGCCTTTATATTTGATGCGCTTGTACTTGCCGCACAGGCACTCATAGTCCTTGATCGGACCGAAAATGCGCGCGCAGAACAGGCCGTCGCGCTCGGGCTTGAACGTGCGGTAGTTGATCGTTTCGGGCTTCTTCACCTCGCCAAAGGACCAGGAGAGAATCTTCTCCGGGCTGGCCAGCGATATCCGGATCCGGTCAAAGGCGGGGCCTTCGACGGACGGATTGAAGATGTTCATGACCTCTTGGTTCATCGGTCCGTCTCCTTGACGGTGGCGGCGGCGGGGCCGGTAGGGGCCGGGCGCCCGCCGCCTTGAGAGAGTGGCGCGTCTTGTCGGGTCAGGCGGGGTTTACTGGTTGACCAGCTCCACGTTCAGACCCAGCGAGCGCATTTCCTTGACCAGCACGTTGAAGCTTTCCGGTATCCCGGCTTCGAAGGCGTTGTCGCCGCGCACGATGGCCTCATAGACCTTGGTGCGCCCGGCCACGTCGTCTGACTTCACCGTGAGCATTTCCTGCAGGGTGTAGGCCGCGCCATAGGCCTGCAGGGCCCACACTTCCATATCGCCGAAGCGCTGGCCGCCGAACTGCGCCTTGCCGCCCAGCGGCTGCTGGGTGACCAGCGAGTACGGGCCGATGGAGCGGGCGTGGATCTTGTCGTCCACCAGGTGGTGCAGCTTGAGGATATGCTTGACGCCGACGGTGACCTTGCGCCGGAACGGCTCGCCGGTCAGGCCGTCATAGAGCACCGACTGGCCGCTCTCGTCGAGCCCGGCCTTTTTGAGATACTCCACAACATCGGGCTCGCGCGCGCCGTCGAACACCGGGGTCGCAATCGCGATCCCGTTTTTCAGATTGCCCGCCAGCTCGACCAGATCGGCCTCGTCCTCGGGCAGCTCCTCGTCATCGCCGTAAGCAAAGCGGATCGCCTTGGTCAGCTCCTCGGCCTTGCCGTGGCGCTGATAGGCCTCCAGGGCCTCGCCGATCATCCTGCCCAGGCCCTTGCAGGCGAAGCCCAGATGGGTTTCCAGGATCTGGCCCACATTCATCCGCGAGGGCACGCCCAGCGGATTGAGCACCACGTCGACCTGTGTGCCGTCTTCCATGAACGGCATGTCCTCGATCGGGATGATCTTGGAGATCACGCCCTTGTTGCCGTGCCGGCCGGCCATCTTGTCGCCCGGCTGGATCTTGCGCTTGATGGCCACGAAGACCTTGACGATCTTCATCACGCCCGGCGGCATCTCGTCGCCGCGCTGGACCTTCTCCACCTTGTCCTCGAAGCGGCGGTCAAGGCGGGCCTTGGACTCGTCGTACTGCTTCTTGAGCGCCTCGACCTCGGCCATGGCCTTTTCGTCGTCCAGGCCGATCTTCCACCATTGCGAGCGCGGGGTCTCTTCCAGCGCTTCCTCGGCGACCGCGCCCTTCTTGAAGCCTTTCGGACCGGACACGGCGGTCTTGCCCAGAAGGATGTCCTTCAGACGCGAGAAGATGTCGCGCTCCAGGATCGCCAGCTCGTCCTCGCGGTCCTCGCCCAGGCGGGCGATCTCGTCACGCTCGATGGAGATGGCGCGTTCGTCCTTGTCCACGCCGTGGCGGTTGAACACGCGCACGTCCACGATGGTGCCCGTGGCGCCCGGCGGCAGGCGCAGCGAGGTGTCGCGCACGTCCGACGCCTTCTCCCCGAAGATGGCGCGCAGGAGTTTCTCCTCCGGCGTCATCGGGCTCTCGCCCTTCGGGGTCACCTTGCCGACCAGAATGTCGCCGGCCTCGACCTCGGCGCCGATGGCCACGATCCCGGCCTCGTCGAGATTGCGCAGGGCCTCCTCGCCAACGTTCGGGATGTCGCGGGTGATCTCCTCGGGCCCGAGCTTGGTGTCGCGGGCCATGACCTCGAACTCCTCGATATGGATCGAGGTGAACACGTCATCGCGCACGATGCGCTCGGACACCAGGATGGAGTCCTCGAAGTTGTAGCCGTTCCAGGGCATGAACGCGACCAGCACGTTGCGGCCCAGCGCCAGCTCGCCCAGATCGGTGGACGGGCCGTCGGCGATGATGTCGCCGGCCTGAACCCGGTCGCCCACCTTCACGATGGGACGCTGGTTGATCGAGGTGGACTGGTTGGAGCGCTGGAACTTGGACAGGCGGTAGATGTCCACGCCCGACTGCGCCGCGCCGATATCGCCGGTGGCGCGCACCACGATGCGCCGGGAGTCCACCTGCTCGACTTCGCCCTCGCGGCGGGCGATGACCGCCGCGCCGGAATCGCGCGCCACCACGCCTTCCATGCCCGTGCCCACCAGCGGCGCTTCATTGCGCAGCAGCGGGACGGCCTGGCGCTGCATGTTCGAACCCATCAGCGCGCGGTTGGCGTCGTCATTCTCCAGGAACGGGATCAGGGCCGCAGCCACCGACACCACCTGCTTGGGCGACACGTCGATGTAGTCGACGTCCTCGCGCGGCACCAGGGTGGCGTCGCGGTTCGGGCCGACCCGGCAGTTGACGAACTCGTTGGCCAGCATGCCCTTGGCATCCACCGTGGCGTTGGCCTGGGCGATGGCGAAGCGCGCTTCCTGCATGGCGGACAGATAGTCCACCTGGTCGGTGAGCTTGCCCTTCTCCACCTTGCGGTACGGGCTCTCGATGAAGCCGTACTTGTTGACCCGCGCAAACGTCGAGAGCGAGTTGATCAGGCCGATATTCGGGCCTTCAGGCGTCTCGATCGGACAGATGCGGCCGTAATGGGTCGGGTGCACGTCGCGCACCTCGAAGCCCGCGCGCTCGCGCGTCAGGCCGCCCGGGCCGAGCGCCGACAGGCGGCGCTTGTGGGTGACTTCAGACAAGGGGTTGGTCTGGTCCATGAACTGGGACAGCTGGGACGAGCCGAAGAACTCGCGCACCGCTGCGGCCGCCGGTTTGGCGTTGACCAGATCGTGGGGCATCACGGTCTCGATATCGACCGAGCTCATGCGCTCCTTGATCGCGCGCTCCATGCGCAACAGACCGATGCGGTACTGGTTCTCCATCAGCTCGCCGACCGAGCGCACCCGGCGGTTGCCGAGATTGTCGATATCGTCGATCTCGCCCTTGCCGTCGCGCAGGTTCAAAAGCACGCGCAGCACCTCGATGATGTCCTCGCGGCGCAGCGTGCGCACCGTGTCTTCAGCATCGAGATCCAGGCGCATATTCATCTTCACCCGGCCCACCGGGGACAGGTCATAGCGCTCGGGATCAAAGAACAGGCCGTTGAACAGCGCCTCGGCGGTGTCGGGCGTCGGCGGCTCGCCCGGGCGCATGACCCGGTAGATGTCCACCAGCGCCTGCTCGCGCGTGTCGTTCTTGTCGGCGGCCAGGGTGGTGCGCATGTAGCCGCCCACCGCGACGCCGTCGATGTCGAGCACGTCCAGGGTCTCGACGCCGGCTTCGGACAGCGCTTCGAGCACTTCCTCGGTCAGCTCGTCGCCGGCCTCGGCGAAGATCTCGCCGGTCTCGACATTGACCAGGTCCTCGGCGGCGAAACGCCCGACCAGATCATCCGCCGACACCAGAAGCTCGGTCAGCCCGTCCTCGGCCAGCTTGTTGGCGGCGCGCGCGGCGATCTTCTTGCCGGCCGGGGCCACCACTTCGCCGGAACGCGCATCCACAAGGTCGCGCACCGGCTTCACGCCGCGCCAGCGTTCCTTGAGATAGGGCAGCGTCCAGCCGTCCTTGACGCGCACATAGGTGATGCGGTCGTAGAACGTGCCCAGGATCTCTTCTTTGTCCATGCCCAGCGCATAGAGCAGCGTCGTGGCCGGCAGCTTGCGCCGGCGGTCGATGCGCACGTGCAGGATGTCCTTGGCGTCGAACTCCAGGTCCAGCCCGGAGCCGCGATAGGGAATGTGGCGCGCGGCGAACAGGTATTTGCCAGACGCGTGGGTCTTGCCCCGGTCATGGTCGAAGAACACGCCAGGGCTACGATGCATCTGGGAGACGATCACCCGCTCGGTGCCGTTGACGATGAAGGTGCCCTTGTCGGTCATGAGCGGGATATCGCCCATGTAGACGTCCTGCTCCTTGATGTCCTTGACCGAACGCGCGCCGGTTTCCTCGTCCACATCAAACACGATGAGGCGCATCTTCACTTTCAGCGGCGCAGCGTAAGTCAGGTCGCGCTGGATGCATTCCTCGACGTCGAACTTGGGCGCCTCAAACTCGTAGGAGACGAACTCCAGCACCGCGCGTTCGGAGAAATCCTTGACTGGAAAGACCGATTTGAACACGGCCTGCAGCCCTTCGTCAGGGCGCCCGGACGCACTCATGTCCTTCATCAAAAACTGGTCGTAGGAGTGTTTTTGAACCTCGATCAGGTTCGGCATCACCACGGCTTCGGGGATGCGGCCGAACGTCTTGCGGATGCGCTTCTTGCCCGTGAACGACAGACCCATTTTCGCTCCCTATGCCGGCATTGCCCGGCGTCTTGCGAACCCGGGGGCCAGGCCCCCGTCAACCCGTCCCTGATCCCCGCAAGACGCCCTGTGACGGGGTTTGCGGGACGACGCCGCGCGGCTCCGGGACGGAAGGCCGCTCGGCGGTCGGCGCCGTAGCGACGCCGTTACGGGCGCACGGGCAAGCCCCATGCGCCCGCAAGGGCGTACGCCGGATTCCGGAACCGGGAGCGGCGCGGCGTGCGCGCCGCCTAAGGTCCCGGAAGTCCTTATTTCAGCTCGACAGTGGCGCCAGCCTCTTCGAGCTTCTTCTTGATCTCCTCGGCCTCGGCCTTCGGAGCGGCTTCCTTGACGGCCTTGCCGCCAGCTTCCACCAGGTCCTTGGCTTCTTTCAGGCCCAGGCCGGTGATGGCGCGGACTTCCTTGATCACGTTGATCTTCTTGTCCCCTGCGGCGACGAGAATGACGTCAAACTCGTCTTTCTCTTCCGCAGCAGCGCCACCGGCGTCGCCCCCGGCGGGAGCGGCGACGGCCACGGCGGCCGCAGCCGCCTTGATGCCTTTGGATTCCAGGATGTCGTTCAGTTCCTTGGCTTCCAGAATGGTCAGAGCCAGGAGGTCTTCAGCGAGTTTGGCTACATCAGCCATGGTGTTGTTCCTTCGCGTTGGTCAGGGTTTCGGTTCGAGTTGCGGAGACGACGTCAGCTGCTTGCCTGTTCGCGGATCGCCTCGATCTGGCCGGCCAGGGTGGCCCCCGGCGCGTTGAGCCGCGAGATGATCTCGCTGGCCTGGCCCATGAGACGGCCCACGATGGCGCCGATGAGTTCTTCGCGGGACGGCATCTTGGAGAGCGCTTCGACGCCTTTGGCGTCGCCGAAGACAGTCTCTTCCATGAAGCCGCCGACGATTTCGAACCTGGGGTTCGATTTGGCGAACTCGATCGCCACCTTCGGCGCTGCGGTGAAGTCGTCGGAAAAGGCGATGGCGATCGGACCTTCGAACATGTCCGCCGCCGCTTCACCCTTTTGACCCTTCAAGGCGATCTTGGCGAGCCGGTTGCGGACGACTTTCAGACGCCCGCCCTTGGCCCGCAGATCTCCGCGCAGCTTGGTCATTTCCGCAACGGTCAGGCCCGAATAGTGGGCCAGGACGACAGATCCGGAGGCGGAGAAGATCTCCGTGAGCTCCTCGACCGCCGCCACTTTGGTCGTACGATCCATTGCGGTCTCCCTTCGTTCGGACCGCCCACCGCGGGCGGCCCACAAGCCGCCGCGCCATGCGCCCGCCGGTCAGACCGGGACAGGACGCGCCAGCGCGGACTTGCCTGTCCCAGGGCTCGAACCGCACCCCCGGCTCGCGCCGGCTGTCCGGTTTTCGCTCTGTCTCACCCGGGGCCGTCTGGATTAAGAGCGGCGCGAACGCCCCTCCCCCGGGATCTCGGACAGGCCGGGCCGGATAGTGACGGCAGACGCCGCCGGTCCAGCCCGGACCCCCGCCTGAACGCGTCAGCGATCAGACGGGAAACTCATGCCTTGGCCGCCTCAGGCGGCGGCTTCGGCCGGCGCC
>JAFIEB010000026.1 GCA_020832735.1 Oceanicaulis sp. | reverse complement strand
GGGGGGCTGGGGGGGCGCCGGGGCGTCCGCGGGGGGGTAATCACCCGCCCCACCATCGCAGAGGCGGGGGGTTTCACGCGCGGGCCCTTTGCTGGCTCACGATGAAACCGCTGCGGCTTTAGTCGAACAGGGCGTCGATGGCGTCCTGGTCCATGCCCATCAGCGCATCGACATCGTCCTGGCCGGTCTCAGGACCGCCCATGGCCGGGCCATTAAGGTGCAGCTGGCGGCGGCGCTCGGCCTCCGCGCGTTCGTCCTCGGAAGCCTCGGCGTCATGCACGCCCATGGTGGCGGCGAAACGCGCCACACGCTGCTCGATATGCTTGAGCGAGGTGACCACCTTGGACACGCGCTGGCCGGCGAGATCCTGGAACGCGCAGGCCTCGATGATCTTGGTCATGGCCTCGTCCACGGCGGCCTTGTAGGCCTCGGGATCGCCCGCCTCCATCATCATGACGGCCTCGGCCTGGCTCATAATGGTCTCGGTGGCCTTCTCGGTATCGCCCACCACCGCTTCCAGCTCGGCGCCGGCGACCGGGATGCGCTGCTCCTTGATGTCATTGGGACGCAGCTGGGCGATCTCGTCGCGGGTGCGCGCGATATAGGCGGCGATGGCGTTGAACTCGCTATGGATCGAACGATCCAGCGATCCGAAAAACATCTGCATGGTGTCGGTCAGCTGCTGGGCGAGGCGCAAGACCTCCATCAGCTGGGCGTCTTTCAGGTCGGTGGCTTTCACCGACTGAAGCGATTCGCGCACGCGCGCGGCGACTTCGGCTGCAGGCATGGGATATCCTTCCCTCAGTATCAGACCCCAAGGAGCGCGTTGACCGCGCCCTCATGTTCTCAAGGCGTCGTGCGCGCCAGGCTCAGAATTCGCCGATCACGGCGGACATCTTGGCCTTGAGTGTGCCGGCGTTGAACGGCTTGACGATGTAGTTGTTCACGCCCGCCTTCTTGGCCGCGATCACGTTCTCGGTCTTGGATTCGGCCGTGACCATGATGAACGGGGTGGTTTTCACACCCTCATCCGCGCGCACCTTCTGGAGCAGCTCGTAGCCGGTCATCGGCTCCATGTTCCAGTCAGAGATGACGAGCCCGTATTTGCGCTTCTTCATCATCTCGAACGCTTCGGCGCCGTCGCTGGCCTCGTCCACGTTCTCAAAACCGATCTGCTTGAGCAGGTTGCGGATGATCCGCACCATGGTCTTGTAGTCGTCCACAACCAGGATCGGCATGTTCATTTCAACGGCCATCACCCCACCTCCGATATGTTCCGGCGCGTCAACATGCGGACCGGAATGTTTCCCGTGCCCGCCTTGTGCGAACGCAAAGCTAGACAAGTGCGGTCAAAATTCGGTTAAACACCGCGCCAGAGCAGAAAGGGCGCTCAAATGACCGGCGGCGAAGGTTACGCGATCAACGAACTGGAGGTGGGACAGACCGCCGAAATCTCCCGTCTCGTGGACGAGGATACGGTGCGGCGCTTTGCCGAAGTATCCGGTGATTTCAACCCCTTGCACATGGACGAGGCGTATGCGGCGCGCACGCCCTTCCGCGGGCGCATCGCCCATGGCGCGCTGGTGGCCAGCTTTATTTCGTGCGTTCTGGGCAATCATCTGCCCGGTCCGGGCGCGGTGTTCGCGGGCATGACCATGCGATTCCAGCGCCCTGTGCGCATCGGCGACACGGTGGTGGCGCGCGCCACCGTCACCGAAGTGGACATAAAGGCGCGCAAGGTGAAGCTCGCCTGCGTGTGCGAGGTTGAGGGCCAGGCCTGCATGGAGGCTGACGCCGAGGTGGTGGTGCGCAAGCGCCGCCCCGCGGCCGCCTGACCGAACGCATGACAGTCAGTCACGGTTTTCACGCAGTGCCCGACGCCGCCCGCGGCGCGGTGGCGGCGCTGGGCAATTTCGACGGCGTGCATCGCGGCCATCAGGCGGTGCTGGCTGAGGCTGCGGCGCTGGCGCGCACGCTGGACGCGCCGGCCGGGGCGGCGGTGTTCACCCCGCATCCGCGCCGCGTGTTCCAGCCCGGCGCCCCGCCCTTCGCCCTGATGAACGAGGCCCAGCGCGTGCGCGCCCTGCAGGCGGCGGGCGCCGGGGTGATTCACCACATCCCCTTCGACCGCGCGCTGGCGGCGATGAGCCCGGAGCGCTTCGTGGACGAGGTGCTGCACGCAGGCCTTGGCCTCAGGGGCGTGGTGACGGGGGCCGATTTCTGTTTCGGCAAGGACCGGGCCGGCAACGCGCAGATGCTCCGGGCGCTGGGCGAGGCGCGCGCGATGGCGGTGCGCATCGCCGAGCCGGTCGGCGACGGCCCCGCCGCGCAGAAAATCTCCTCTTCCGATGTGCGCCAGGCCCTGCGCGAGGGCGATCCGGCGCGCGCCGCAGCCCTTCTGGGCCGGCCTTTCGCCATTGAGGGCGAGGTGGTGGAGGGTGACCGGCGCGGGCGCACGCTGGGTTTTCCCACCGCCAATGTGGCGCTGGGCGAGTATGTGCGCCCGGCCTTCGGCGTCTACGCGGTGCGGGTGGATACCGGCGCCGGCGAAGGGCTGGCGGGCGTGGCCAATATCGGGCGCCGCCCCACCGTCGAGGGGCTGGAGGCGCGCCTGGAGGCCCATGTGTTCGATTTCAACGCCGATCTCTACGGCCAGGTGATCGGGTGCGAGCTGATCGCCTTCATCCGTCCCGAGCAGCGCTTTGACGGGCTGGACGCACTGCGCGCCCAGATCGCGGCTGATTGCGAGACGGCGCGCCGTCTTCTGGGCGCATGAGCGTAGTGTCACTGGACCCGGCCCGCCCGGACTGCTAGCCAAAGGGCGGGGGATGAGGACGCCTGACGCATGAAACCCATGTTTTCGCGACGCCGGACCTTTCCGGCCCCTGCGGTGGCGGGGCTGCTGACGACGGTGTTGATTCTGGCCGCAGATCAGGCGTCCAAGGCCTGGATCCTGTACCGCTCCGGCCTGCCCGAAGTGCAGCAAATCCAGGTGCTGGACCCGTGGTTCAATCTGACCATGGTGTGGAATGCGGGCATCAGCTTCGGCCTGTTCGCGGCTGAAAGCCTGTGGCAGCGCCTGATCCTGGTCGGCATATCGCTGGCGGTGGCCGGCGTGCTAGCGGTGTGGATGTGGCGCGCCGAGCGCAAGCTGCAGGCGTGCGCCTTCGGGCTTATCATTGGCGGGGCGGTCGGCAATGTCATCGACCGGCTGGCCTATGGCGCAGTGGCCGATTTCCTCGATTTTTCGGGGCTGTATTTCCCGTTTGTTTTCAATGTGGCCGACGCGGCCATCTCCATCGGCGTGGTGGTGATGCTCGCCGACCTGTTGATGCACGACCGCCGGCGCTGAGCCGGGCGCCGGGCGCGCTGGCCAGACACGCCCCGGCTCTGCTACAAAACCTGTCTGGACTTGAAATCGAGAAAGAGCGTACCCGCCATGCACATGCGCACCGCCCTGATCATCTCAGCCGCCGCCCTGATAGGCGCCTCGGCGTGCAATACCGGCGTCCGCCAGGCGCTGGGCGCGGAGAAGACCGTGCCGGACGAGTTCCGCGTGGTGACCATCGCGCCGCTTACCGTGCCGCCTGAATACAATCTGCGCCCGCCGCGGCCCGGCGAGCTGCGCTCGGAAGACATCTTCCAGGACCAGGCCGCGCGCCGCGCCCTGTTCGGCGATCTGTCGGCCTCCACCGCGACGGACGCTGAAATCCTGTTCGCCCAGCGCGCCGGCGCCGCCGACGCCATTCCCGACGTGCGCGCCCTGATTGACGGCGAGACCGCCGCCATCGTGCGCAAGCCGCCGACCATCGCCGACCGCATCCTGTTCTGGCGCGACAATGAGCGCATGGAGCGCCATGGCCGCGATCCGGTGGATTTTGAGGACGAGCTGACCCGCGCGGCGGCCGTGACCGGCGGCGGCGAGGTGCAGATCACCCGCGAGCGCCGCCGCGTGCGCCCGAAACTGCCCGGCCTGTGAGTCTGGCGCGTGCTGCGCATTTGTAAGCCTGCACCGGCCCCGCCCCTGGCGGGGCCGTTTGCGTTCAGGGCGCCGCGCGTCAGGATCTCGCGCGCGTGAGCGAGACGCCGCTGATTGCGCTCGCCGCGGCGCTCGGCTCGGCGTTGGCGCATGCATTCATGACCCTGTTCACCAAGCAGGCGCGCGACATGCTGGTGTTCCGCGCTGTCACCATGGCGATCTGCGCGCTGGCGCTGAGCCCGCTTCTGATCCTTCTGCCCTTCCCGCCCTGGGAGGCGTGGCGCTTCCTCTTGCTGGGCGCGGGCATTATCTGGGCGTTCAACATGGCGATGATCGCGGCCATGCAGCGCGGCCAGATGAACCTGGTCTATCCGGTGATGCGCGGCGCCGCGCCGGCGCTGGCCGGGCTGTTCGCCGCCCTGATCCTTGATGAACCGCTGAGCCCGCTGGCCATCGCCGGCCTGTCGGCAGCCTCGGCCGCCCTGATCGCCTTCGCCTGGCCTGAACGCGGCGGCGCGCCCAAGGCCGCCGCCCTGGCGTTCGCGCTTTCGGCCTCGGTGATGACCGCCAGCTATACGGTCAATGACGCCTCGGGCGTGCGCGCGGCCGGCTCGGCGCTGAGCTATCTGTCCTGGTTCTTCGTGCTGACCGCCCTGACCCTGGGCGCCACGGCGCTGGTGCGGCGCGGGGACGCGATCATCGCGCTGGCGCGCGCGGAGCTGCCCCGCGCCGCCGCCTCGTCGGTCTTCAACATCACCACATACGGCCTGGCGCTCTACGCCCTGTCCATCGCGCCCGTGGCGCCGGTGGCGGCGCTGCGCGAGACCTCCATCGTGTTCGGCGCGATCCTGGCCGCCCTGGTGCTCAAGGAGCCGTTCGGCATGCGCCGGGCCGTGCTGGCCGTGGTGCTGGCGGGCGCGCTGGCGCTGCTGCAGCTGGGCTGAAGCAGCTCAGCCCGCCGGGATCAGCCCAGCCTCCACAGGATCGCCGACCTGCTCCACCAGCGCCTTGCGCAGCTTGGACAGGGCGTGGTGCTCGATCTGGCGCACGCGCTCCTTGGAGATGCCCAGCTGCTCGCCCAGTTTTTCAAGCGTGACGCTGTCCTCGCGCAGGCGCCGCTCGCGTATGATCAGCTGCTCGCGCGCATTGAGACGCTCCATCGCCGAGCCCAGCCATTGGCTGCGACGGGCGGTGTCGCGGGTCTCCATCACGCTGGCTTCCGGATCGGGCTCCTCGCTGGCCAGCAAGTCCTGCCATTCGCCGTCTCCGTCCTCGGTGAAAGGCGCGTTGAGCGAGCGGTCCACCGCCGCCAGACGCGAGGCCATCTGCTCGACATCGTCCTCGCCGACTTTCAGCGCCTGGGCCACATAGGCCCGGTTCTCCGGCGTCAGCGCGCCCGAGCTGACATCGCGGATGAGGGCGCGCATGCGGCGCAAATTGAAGAACAGGGATTTCTGCGCCGCGGTGGTGCCGGTGCGCACGATCGACCAGTTGCGCAGCACATAGTCCTGGATGGAGGAGCGGATCCACCAGCTGGCGTAGGTGGAAAAGCGCACGCCGCGCTCCGGCTCGAACCGCGCCGCAGCCTGCATCAGCCCGATATTGCCCTCCGAGACCAAATCCGCGAAGGGCAGGCCGTAATGGCGGAACTTCGCCGCCACCGCGACCACCAGGCGCATATAGGCGCTGGTCAGCTTGTGCAGCGCCGCCTCGTCGCCCGCCTCGCGCCAGGCCGTAGCCAGCGCCAGCTCCTCCTCGCGTTCAAGCAGGGGCCGGTCCATGGCCTGTTTGAGATACCGCCGGTCAGGGTCGGCGGAACGGGACGGCGCGGGGCGTGTCGTCATGTCAGACGCCTTTCGGTCAGGGCTCGCCAATCGATTTGTTCAGGCATGGTATACGCGCGCGCCTGCGCCCCGGATCACACATCCGCCCCATTGCGTTCACATCTGCGGCAGGACGCCGCGCCTAACCGGCCAGCGCCGGTTCTGCGGCGGGGATAGACGCGCCCGCCTTGGCGAATCGCAGATGACCGTCGTCCAGCCGCCCGAAGCGGATGGTCACCATGTCCAGCACATAGTTCTGGTGCGTCTTCCAGGGCGTGCGCGCGCCCTGGCGCGGCAGGCCGGGCAGGGCGCGCTGCACATAGCCGGAGGTGAAGTCCAGCAGCGGCAGCGTCTCCAGCGCCTCGGGCGGAACCGGCACGCAATAGTCCGCGCCGGTGCGCGCCATGTGATTGAGCATGCGGCACACGCGCTCGCAGGTCAGGTCGATCTTCAGCGTCCAGCTGGCGTTAGTGTAGCCGAACGCCATCACCGCATTGGGCACGCCCGACAGCATCATGCCGCGATAGGTGATGGCGCCGCTCGGCTCCAGCGCGCGTCCGTCAATGGATATGTCGATGCCGCCGCCGACCTGCATCTCCAGCCCGGTGGCCGGGATCACCATATCGGCCTTCAGCTCCTCGCCCGATTTCAGCCGCACGCCGTCAGGCGTGAAGCGGTCGATCTCGCCGGTGACGATGCTGGCGCGGCCCGATTTCAGCGCCTGGAAGAAATCGCCCTCGGGCGCCAGGCAAAAGCGCTGGTCCCAGGGGTCGTAGCGCGGCGTGAAATGGCGCTCGACATCGAAGTCCTCGCCCAGCTCGGCGCGGATCTGCTTGAGCACGCCCTTCCTCACATAATCCGGCCAGCGCCGCGACAGCTGGAAGAAGAACATGGCAAGGCCAATGTTTTTCATCCGGGTGAGGGAATAGGCGATCCGGCCCGGCAATGCCTTGCGCAGAAAATCGGCGATGGCGTCGCGCTGGGGCCGCGCCGCGATATAGGTGGGCGAGCGCTGCAGCATGGTGACATGGGCGGCGGCATCGGCCATGGCCGGAACCAGCGTCACCGCCGTGGCGCCCGACCCGATCACCACCACGCGCTTGCCGGCATAATCGGTCCCCTCGCGCCAGAGCTGGGGATGGATCACCTCGCCTCTGAAATCCTCGATGCCTTCAAACTCGGGCATGTAGCCGCGGTCATACCGGTAATAGCCTGAGCACAGCATCAAGAAGCGCGCGCGATGCGTCTCGCGCCCGTCCGGGCCGTCAGCCTCCACCGTCCAGCGCGCGGTATGGCTGTCCCAGCGCGCCGACACCGCGCGGCGGCCGAACTTTATGTGCCGGTCTATGCCGGCCTCGCGTGCGGTGTCCTCCACATAGCGGCGGATGGCCGGGCCGTCGGCGAACACCTTGCCGTCGACCCAGGGCCGGAAGGCGTAGCCGAACGTGTACATGTCGCTGTCCGACCGGATGCCAGGATAGCGGAACAGATCCCAGGTCCCGCCCATCGCCTCGCGCGCTTCCAGGATGGCGTAGCTGCGCCCCGGACAGCGGTGCTGGATGTGCCAGGCCGCGCCGACGCCCGACAGCCCCGCGCCGATGATCAGCACGTCTGTTTCGTGGACCTGTGTTTGAGCGCCGTCCGCCATGATGGGCCTCGCGCCTCCGGATTACGATGGCCAAGTGAACACCGTTCACCGCCCGCGCGCAAGAGGTGCGGGGCGGGCGCGGATCAGGCGCCGTCAAGGCTCTGACTTTGCTTTGGAACGCGCCTGCGCCGCGCCAGGCTTGCTGACGCGGCGCAGGCTGGACCAGACGGCCCTGACAGGCTTTCAGGCTTCAGTAGCGCCAGCCAAAGCCGACGCCGACCACCCAGGGATTGATGTCCACATCAGCGGTGACGCTGCCCAGCGCGCCCGCATCTATGGTCACATCGGTATTGATCCAGAGTCTTTTCACGTCGAAGTTCAAAAACCAGCGCTCATTGATCTGGTAGTCCACGCCAGCCTGCAGGGCGAAGCCGAAGCTGTCGCCATAGCTGATCGACGCCAGCGGCGATGCCGAAGGCAGGCTGGAGTTGAAAAAGTGGGTGAAATTCACCCCGGCCCCGGCATAGGGTCGGACCTGGGCGCCCGGATTGAAGTGGTATTGCATGGTCAGCGTTGGCGGCAGCAGCCAGACATCTCCCAGATCCACCTCGCCCAGCGCGGTGTCCACCGCTTTCACATCATGCGGCGTGACGCCCAGGATCAGTTCGAGCGCCAGATGGTCCGACAGGAAGTAGGTGATGTCGAATTCCGGCACCAGCGAGTTGGAGATGTCCACCGATCCGCCGATCGGCGATATGGTGGCGCTCTCGTCCGGCATCACGCTCAGGGCGCGTATCCGGAACATCCAGTCGCTATCCTGAGCGAAAGCCGCAGGCGCGGCGGCGCTGGCCGCAATCAGAGCGGCGGCGGCAGTGGCGAACATGGGTTTCATGGCAGTTCCCTTTTCCCTCAATTGGAATAGGGTCTTTCTTGCGCCCGCCCGTGCATGCGGGCGAGACGACAAGGCGCCGCGCGGCAGGCTGCCGCAGGATCCCCGCTCTCAGCTGATCTGGGGCGGCGCGCTGGCGACCTCGCGCGCGGCGCGCCAGCGCATCACGATCCACACCAGCAATACCGCCGGCGCGCCGATCAGGGCGGTGGTGGTGAAGAAGCTGGCATAGCCCATCGCGTCCACCATGATCCCGGAAAAGCCGCCGAACAGCTTGCCCGGCAGGGCGAAGAAAGAGCTGAACAGGGCGTATTGCGTGGCCGAGAAGGCGCGGTTGGTCAGGCTCGACATATAAGCGATGAGCGCAGTGCCGGCCCAGCCGCCGGCCGTGTTTTCGGCCGTGATGGCGATGGTGAGCTTGAGGATGGAGGGGTTTTTCTCCATCGGCCAGGGCGAGAAGGCCACGCCGTCTATCGTGGTGAAGGGGTCGGTGGGCTGGACCATGGCCAGCCAGGTGAAGCCCAGCGCGGAGACCGCGCTGATGATCGCGCCGATCATCAGCACCGGATAGACGCCCCAGCGCACCGCGGCCAGACCGGCCAGCATGGCGCCGGCCAGCATGGCGAAGACGCCGTAAACACCTGAAATTGCGGCGATCTGGGACAGAGTATAGCCCATGTCCACATAGAAGGGATTGGCCATATAGCCCAGGATGAAGTCATTGAGCCGGTAGGCGCCGATCAGGGTCAGGATGAGCAGCGCGATCCAGCGATAGCGCACGATGAAGTCCACGAACGGCGCCACCACCGCCGAGTACAGCCAGGCCGCCGCCTCGCCCAGCGCATTGCCTTTCACCGCGCCTTCGATCACCTCCGCGCCGCCGCCCAGCGCCTTGGGCCGCGCCGGTTCGGGCGCCAGAAACACGCCCAGCACCCCGATCCCCATCAGCCCGGCCAGGATCACATAGGCGGCGTTGAAGCTGGTCAGGTCAGCGAGCATGAGCGCGCCCGCGCCCGCCGCGATCATGCCGATGCGGTAGCCCCACTGATAGATCGCCACCATCAGGGCCTGGTGCTCGTCCTCGGCCACATCAATGCGCCAGGCGTCCAGTGCGATATCCTGCGTGGCCGAAGAAAATCCGATCAGCACGGTGGCCAGCGCGATCACTACCAACCCCTCGCCCGGCGTGGAGGAGGCGGCCATGAGAATGGCCGCGATCAGCGCGATCTGGGCGAACAATATCCACGAGCGCCGCCGCCCCAGCCAGCGGTCGAGAAACGGCAGGGCGATGCGGTCCACCAGCGGCGCCCAGACGAATTTGAAGGTGTAGGCCATGCCCGCCCAGGCGAAGAAGCCGATCTCGGTTCGCGACACGCCCTCGATCCTGAGCCAGGCCGAGAGTGTTGAAAACACCAGCAGAATCGGCAGGCCGGCGGCGAAGCCCAGGAGCAGCATCACGCCCGCCCGGCGCCAGCCCAGCCCGGTCAGGGCCTGCCAGATCGTGCGGCGGGGCGGGGGAGCGTCCAGGGCGGCGTCGGTCATGCCAGGCAGGGTCCTGTGGCGGCGTCAGGCGAGCCTTGCGCGGTTTTGCGGCGCGCACAAGCCGGTCAGCGCGTCGGCCAGCGCGCCGGGGTCGAGCGGCTTGGTCAGGAAGGCGTCCATGCCCGCTGTCAGGCACAGCGTGCGGTCGGCTTCGGTGGCGTTGGCGGTCAGGGCCGCGATCGGCAGCCCGGCCGCTGCTCCGGGCAGGGCGCGGATGGCGCGCGCCGCCGCGATCCCGTCCATCACCGGCATGCGCAGGTCCAGAAGCGCGGCGTCATGCTCGCCGGTGGCGGCGGCCTCCACCGCGGCGCGCCCGTCCGCGACCAGCGTGATCCGGGCTCCCAGCCGCGCCAAAACCGTGCGTGCGATCAGGGCGTTGACCGGGTCGTCTTCGGCCAGCAGCACTGAAAGTCCCTCCAGCGGGCGGCCCAGGGCGGAAGACGGGTGACCGTCTTGCTCCGGCGTGGACGCGTCATCGTCCGGCGCCGGGTCCTGGCGCGATGCGAAGGCGGCCAGCGAGCGCAGGCGCACCGGGGCCACCAGCCAGCCGTCAAAGCCCGGCGGGCGGGCCGCTGCACTGAACAAATCCTTGGTCTGGGGCCGGGCCAGGGCCAGCAGGCGCGCGCCGGGCGCCGCCGCTTTCAGGGCGCCGGCCGCATCGGCCCAGGCTTCGCCCAGAATGATGGTGAATGGACCGTCCAGGCGCGCGGCCGCCTCGCGCGCGGCGTCCGGCGTTTCGGCGCAGACAGTGCGCGCGCCCAGCGCCTCGCACTGGGCCGCCAGGGCCTGGCGCTGGAAGGGGGAGGGCGCTGCGATCAGCACGCCGCGCCCGTCCAGGGGGCGCGCATCAGGCGGCGGTTTGAGCGCCTCGCATGGCCAGGCGCACCAGAATAGTGCGCCCTCGCCGGACTGCGATTCCACCCCGGCGGACCCGCCGGCCGCCTCGGCCAGAC
>JAFIEB010000024.1 GCA_020832735.1 Oceanicaulis sp. | reverse complement strand
CAGCTTTGGCGGCGGGGTGCGCGCGCAGGCGTTTTACGCGCGCACCGGGCTGGAAGTGCATGATCTCGGCTTCCCGCGCAGCTTTGACGATATTCAAGGCATCATCGCGCGCACCGGCGCAGCGCTGGGTCAGGAGGCGCGCGCCGCCGCCCTGATCGCTGACATGCAGGCCGATCTCGCCGTGGCCGCAGCGCCCGGCGTGCGCGCACGCGTCTTGTACCTGACCCCCGGCGCGGTGACGTCCGGGTCCGGCACGCTGATCCACGCCATGATCGAGACGGCGGGGCTGGAGAATGCGGCCGCCTCGCGCGGCGCTGAAGGCTGGGTCAGCCTGCCGCTGGAGGCGCTGGTGCTGGACCCGCCCCAGCTCATCATCACCGGGTTTTTCGATCAGCCTGATATCGCCGCCGACCAGTGGAGCCTGACGCGCCATCCGGTGCTGACCGATCTGCTGGCGCGCACGCCGGTCATTCATCTCGACGGCGCGCTGATCGGCTGCAGCGACTGGAATCTGGCGAAAGCGGCGCGCCAGCTGCGCGAACAGGCGGACATTCTGCTGGCGGAGGGCTCATGACACGCCTTCAGCTCAATACGCTGCTGGCAGTGGCCGGCCTCGCCGCCATCCTCGCCGGGGTCATGGCGGGCACGGCGCCGCTAAGCTTTGCCGACACGCTCTCCGGCCTCTTCGGCGGCGGCTCTGAAGGCGCGCGCCTGATCGTTCAGGAAATCCGCCTGCCGCGCGTGCTGGCCGCGTTCTTGACTGGCGCGGCTCTCGGGGCGTCGGGCGCGCTGTTGCAGGGCCTCCTTCGTAATCCGCTGGCCGATCCCGGCGTGCTGGGGGTCAGCGCCATGGCGGCGCTGGGCGCGGTGATCGCGATCTGGTTCGGCCTTTCCGCCATCAGCGCCTTCGCCGTGCCGGTTATGGCGATTACCTTCGCCGCTCTGGCCGCAACGATCCTTGCGGGCCTCGCCGCCTCGCGCCTGTCCGTGGTGCAGCTCATTCTGGCGGGCGTGGGCCTGTCGAGCTTCGCCGGCGCGTTGAGCGCGCTGGCCATGAATCTGGCGCCCACGCCTTTCTCCTTGAGCGATCTGGTCAACTGGCTGCTGGGCTCGGTGGCCAACCGCTCCTTCAGTGATCTGGCGCTGGCCGCGCCGTTCTGGATCGCCGGGGCGGGCCTCGCCGCGCTGGCCCTGCCGGGTCTGCGGGCGCTGACGCTGGGTGAGGACACGGCGCTGAGCCTTGGCGCGAATGTCCCGCGCACCCGCCTTCTGGCGATCATGGCCAGCGCGCTCCTGACCGGCGGGGCAGTGGCGGTGGCCGGGATGATCGGTTTTGTCGGCATTGTCGCGCCGCATCTGGTGCGCCCGCTGGTGCGCCATGATCCCGGCGATTTGATCCTGCCCAGCGCCCTGACAGCTGGCGCTCTGCTGGCGCTGGCCGATCTTGCGATCCGGCTGGCGCCCTTCACCCAGGAACTGAAACTCGGTGTCGCCGTGTCCCTGATCGGCGCGCCGGCCTTTATCTGGATCGCCGCGCGCACCAGGAGCATTGGCCGATGAGCGCCGCGTCCCTGATCAACGCCAGCGTCGTACTGGCCGGGCGCCCGGTTCTGAACGCGGTATCGTTCAGCGTTGCGCCGGGCGAGTTCGTGGCCCTGACAGGTCCCAATGGCGCCGGCAAGTCCACCGCGATCCGCGCCCTGCTGGGCCTCGTTCCTTTAAGCGCGGGCGAGGCCATGCTGGGGGGTGACCCGGTGAATTCGCTGGCGCCGTCCGAGCGTGGCCGCCGCGCCGCCTGGCTGGCGCAGGACCGCTCCAGCGCCTGGGCGATCAGGGTGAAGGACCTGGCTGCGCTTGGCCGCTTCGCCTGGTCGGGCGCGCCCTATGAGCGGCTGGGGCGGGCTGACCGCACAATCGTGGATGACGCGCTGGCGCGGGCGGGCGCGGCGGCGCTGGCCGACCGCCCCCTCGACGCCCTGTCAGGCGGGGAGCAGGCGCGCGCCCATCTCGCCAGAGCCCTGGCTGCCCGGGCCCCGGTGCTGTGTGTGGACGAACCGGCGGCCGCGCTGGATCTGCGCCACCAGTATGAGGCGATGTCGGTGCTGCGCACCGAAGCCGATCTTGGCCGGGCGGTGATCGCGGCGCTGCACGATCTCGACGCCGCGGTGCGCTGGGCCGACCGGGTGATCGTGCTCGATCAGGGCCGCGTAGCCGCCGACGCCGCGCCCGCTGCTGCGCTGAACGCAGAGCTGCTGGGGCGCGTCTTCGGCGTGCGCCGGCGGGCTGAAGGCGGCTACGAGCCGGTCTGAGGCCCGGCCAGCTCGCGCAGCTGGGTCGAGGCGATGGCCACTTTCGACAGCGCCCACACGCCCGATGAACCCAGCTCCTCCAGCGTCCGGTCGGCGCGGTCCACGTCGGTGCTGTGCTGGGAGGTCCAGCTGTCCACCAGATGCTGCGCCCAGTCCCGGCCGGGGTTCTCCACCCCGGCGGCCAGCGACCCGCCCGCCTCTGCGGCGTAGGCCATGATCTGCTCGGTCAGGGCGTACTGGCTGGCGTACAAATCCTCGATCAGGCGGCGCATGGCCAGCCGGTCCCAGTGCAGGTTGGAGGATAATTGCCCGCCCGCCCCGCGCAGAACGTCGAAGCGGAAGCGCGCGCCGATGGCGTGATAGAGGGCGGCGGCCCCCCCCCGCGGCCCAGCGGCTTAGCGCGCCAGAT
>JAFIEB010000022.1 GCA_020832735.1 Oceanicaulis sp. | reverse complement strand
GGCGCGCCGGCGCGCCAAGCCCGTCCAGCCCCATTTCCTGCGCCCAGCGGGCGTTCCAGTAACGCGGCAGCGCCTCGGGAAAATCCGCCGGCGCAACAGCATCGGCGAACTCCGGCCCGAGAGCGGCGAAACGGGAATCAGGCCGGTAGGCCTTATGCATGATCATATTCGTTCAGCTAGTCCGCCTGACGCCTGCGCGCAAGCTCACTCGAACGCTGACGCCAGCGCGCGGCCGGCATGCTCGATGGCCGGAATGCAGGCGGGCGCGATGCGCGACATGCTCAAAAACCCGTGCGGGACGCCCTTCCACAGCTTGAAGATCGCGGACACCCCGCTGGCCGCCAGCCGGTCGGCATAGGCGCGGTCCTCATCCATCAGCGGGTCGAACTCGGCGGCCAGGATGTAAGCCGGCGCCACCCCCATGAGGTCGTTCTCGAACAGGGGCGAGGCGCGCAGATCGGCGGCGTCGGCCCCGGCCAGGTACAGCTTGACGATATCCTCCAGAATGCGCTGGGTCAGGATCGGGCCTTCCTGCCAGCGCGGACGGGGCTTTTTCACCGCCGCCAGCTGCAAGAGCGGATAGATCAGGAGCTGATAGGCGATGCGCCCGCGAAAGCGCTGGGCCAGACCCGCCGCCAGATTGCCGCCGGCCGAATCCCCGCCCACCGCCAGACGCGCCGGATCAAATCCGTACCCGGACAGGGCGCCGTCCAGCACCGCCGCCAGGGCCGCTTCGGCATCGTCCACCGCCGCCGGGAAGGGATGCTCGGGCGCCAGGCGGTAATCAACCGAACACACCCGCACCCCCGACACCGCCGCCAGGCGCTGGCACAGGGCGTTGTGGGTGTCGAGCGAGCCGACCATGAAGCCGCCGCCGTGAAAATACAAAAGGCCCGCGCCCTCTATGGCGCCGTGGGGAATGTAGACGCGCGCCGCCATGGCGCCGGCCGCGCCCGGAAGGGTGATATCCTCGCATTGCTCCACCGGAGGCGGCGGGATTTCAATCAATCCGCAAGCCCGCTCCAGCGCATCGCGCATGGCCGCCGTAGTGCGCTGACGGCTGAACATCTCGCGCACGCCGGTGTCGTCCAGCCATTTGTCCAGATTTGTCGGTTCATTTGTCATGGTATCCGCCCAGTCGTCAGGCTGCACACAGCAATTGTGCGCTGCACAATACTATGGCGGATCATGGCGAAAAAGCGATAACCCTGCAGCTCAAGGCCGCATGCGCTCCGGTCAGTGCAGCCGAACCGGTTCACTGCGCGCGATGCGGCCGCTCAGCGCATCCTCGATCTCCGAACGCAGGGCGCGCCAGGCGTCCGCACTTTCCGCCTCCCCCTTGCCTTCGAGCTCCCAGACCGCCTGATCGGCATAGCCAAGCGCCTGGGGGCCGTGGCGGTCGACCAGGGTGAAGGCGATCAGGCGGATATCGTGGGGGGTGATGCGCGAGGGGCGGGCGGCGGTCATGGGCGGCTCTCCGGCGGCAGGGTTCACCCACCCGCCTGCAATGAGCCTGCCAACGCCAGCCTCAATAATATCAAAGTTTTACAGGCGCCCGCATACTTCCCGGCCGAGCCAGACCTGCCGGTGGCGCGATTTTGCCCGGCGCCGGCGTCAGATCGGCATGCGCAGGATTTCCTGGTAGGCGCGGATCACCTGGTCGCGCACGGCGATGGCGGTCTCCAGCTGGACTTCGGCGGCGGCCATGGCGGTGACCACGTCGGCCAGCTCCGCGCGGCCCATGACGGCGTCGGCGGTTTGGGTTTCGGCAGCCGAAACGCTGGCCTGCAAGGAGTTAACAGCGTCGGAGACAAGCCCTGAAAATGCGGTGTCCTGCGGCCCGGCGGCGGGCGCGGCTCCGGCGGCGTTTCCGGCGGCCTGGGCGGCCTGGGCGTAGGCGCGAAGGGCGGCGAGGTCCATGGCTCAGCCCTCTCTAGCGGCGCAGCAGATCGAGCGTGCGCTCGAGCATGCGCCGGCTGTTCTCGATCATGGTGAGATTGGCCTCATAGCTGCGCTGGGCCTCGCGCATGTCCATCAGCTCGATCAGGGAAGAGACGTTGGGATAGCGCACATAGCCCTCTCCGTCCGCGCCGGGATGGCCGGGCTCGTACACGCTGCGAAACTCGCTCTGGTCCAGCTGAACATCGGTCATGCGCGCCATGCGCGCGCCGATCGTCCGGTCCAGCTCGGCGCGGAACACCGGGATCTGGCGCTGATAGGGATCGGTGTCCGGCGTGCGCGCCGCGGAATCGGCGTTGGCCAGGTTCTCCGCAATGATGCGCATGCGCGCCGATTGCGCGCGCAGGCCCGAGGCGGAGATGTGCAGCACGTCCTGGGAGCGGTCCATGGGTCAGGCCTCCTGAAGTTCCGGGCTCATGAGCCCGGCCCGCGCGCCGCCATGCGGATCAGCGACAGGCTTTTCTGATACAGGCTTACCGCGGTCTCGTAGTTGAGCCGCGTCTCGGCCACGCGCGCCATCTGCTCTTCGAGCACCACCGAATTGCCGTTGGCGGTGGTCTCGCTGTCCGGGCTGCGCTCGGGCCGGTAGCGCGCGCCGCTCTCCTGATGGCTGGAGATATGGCGCGGATCGGTCATTTTCAGCCCGGCGTCTGCGCGCTTGGCGCCCGCCAGCACCTGCTCGAACGCGCTGCGCGAGATATCGGACGGGGTGAAGCCGGGCGTGTCGGCATTGGCCACGTTCTGGGCAAGCGTGCGCTGGCGCGCGGCGTGAAAGCCCATGGCTTCACGCAGCTGGGTCAGCAGCGGAATGTCGTCCGGCCGCATGGGCGCCGCGCTCCGTTCTGGAGGTGGATGGCTGCGTTAACCTTCCCGTGCGCCGGTTAAGACAGGCTTAACCGTCAGCCCGACTCCCGCTAGGCCTTGTCAGACGCTTTGCTCCAGCGCCCTTGCGCGCTGCGGCCGAGCCGGTTGCTAACCTCAGGGCTCACCGTGGACCAGGTTGATTTCATACGGTTTTTTGCAGCACTCATCCTGGTGCTCGGCCTTCTGGGCGGGCTGGCGGTGATTCTGCGCAAGGGCTGGCTGCCGTCGGGATTCGCAGGCCTGACCAGTTTTCAGAGCCCGCGCGGCGCGCGTCGCCTGAGCGTGCGCGAAAGCCTGGCCATCGATCCGCGCCGGCGCGTGGTGATCGTGCGCGCCGACGGCCGGGACCATGTGGTGCTGCTGGGTCTCAATGGCGAAACCATTCTCGACGCCGTCACCGCCCCGCCAGAGCCTGTATTCGAACCTGTGTTCGAACCGGAGGACACGCCCGCGCCTCAAGGCAGTGAAAGCGGGCATAGCACGATGGACAAGGCCGGCAAGCGCCGGCGCGCTGTCCCCGGCAAGGACGGCGCCGGGGAGGACCGGGCATGAGCGGGGATAAAGCGGCCCCGAACGGGGGATGCCGGGCGCCAAAAACAGCCCGTCTGGCGCCGGAAACCGCCCTTTTGGTGCTCAAAACGGCTCTTCTGGTGTTTTTGGGCGCCGGCTTGGCGCTCTGGGGCGCAGGGCCTGCCGAAGCCCAGTCGATCAGCATTGATCTGGGCGAGGAGGCCGGGCTGACCGAGCGCATCGTCCAGCTAGTGATCCTGCTCACGGTCCTCAGCCTGGCGCCGTCCATCCTGATCATGACCACCAGCTTCGTGCGCATCGTGGTGGTGCTGAGCTTGCTGCGCACCGCGCTCGGCCTGCAGCAGAGCCCGCCCAATGCCGTGCTGATCTCGCTGGCGCTGTTCCTGACCGCCTTCATCATGGCGCCGGTCTTCGCCGCGGCCTGGGACCAGGGCCTGCAGCCCTATATCGACGGCGAGCTGGAGACCGAAGAGGCGTTCGAGGCGACCACCGCGCCGGTCAAGCGCTTCATGCTGGCCCAGACCCGCGAGGACGATCTGGCGCTGTTCATCTCCATCGCCGGGGTCGAGCCGGACACCGCCGAGGCCGTGCCCTTCCACGTGGCCGCGCCGGCCTTCATGATTTCCGAGCTGCGCCGGGCGTTCGAGATCGGCTTCCTGTTGTTCATCCCGTTCCTGATCATCGACCTGGTGGTGGCCTCCATCCTCATGTCCATGGGCATGATGATGCTGCCGCCCATCGTGATCTCGCTGCCGTTCAAGCTGGTCTTCTTCGTGCTGGTGGACGGCTGGCGCCTGGTGGTCGGCTCGCTGGTGCAGAGCTTCGACCTCACCGGCCTTCCACCGCCGGGGTGAGCGCGCCGCGCTAGCCTTTGAGCGCCTCCGGCGTCAGGCCGAGACGTTTGGCGATCATCTTGTCGGCCATGCGCCGGGGCAGGACGCCCAGCAGCCACTGGGTGAAGGGTTCGGGCGTGATCACGGTGTTGAGCCTGGGCTTCGCATCGGTGAGCGCGCGGTGGATCGCCGCGGCGACTGTCACAGGCGGCAGGCCGTCGCGGCCGCGTTTGAGCATGTAGGACAGGATGCGCGCCACGGCCGGGGCGTAATCGGTGTGCTCGTACTGCGCCGGGTCCATGGCCTCGGCCTTGTCCCAGATCGGGGTGGCGATGGGGCCGGGATTGATGGCCACCACGTCGATTCCATAGAGCATCAGCTCGCGGCGCAGGCCCTGGGTGAAGGCTTCGAGCGCAAATTTCGAGCACGAATAGGGCGTCACCAGCGGCGCGGCGCTAAAACCCGCCACCGAGGAGATGTTGACGATGCGCCCGGCAGGGCCGGCGTGATCACGCACCGCGCCCAGCAGGGGCGCGAACACCTGGGTGACGCGCAGCTGGCCGGTGACATTGATGTCGAGCTGGGCGGTCATCTCCTCGATCGGCAGGTGCAGAAGCGGCCCGGCCACCGCCACCCCGGCATTGTTCACAAGGCCCGACAGCGGCGCGCCGTTAAGCGCCGCGCGCACGGTTTCGCCGGCGGCGCGGCAGCTCTCCATATCGGTGACGTCAATCATCACCGGCGTGACCGCCTCGCCCAGCATCTCGCTCAGGCGCGCCGCATCGGCCTCCTTGCGCACGCCGGCGAACACCCGCCAGCCCTTGCCCGCCAGATAGTCCGCAGCCGCATACCCGATCCCGGTCGACGCCCCGGTTATGACAACGCTTTTCGGCCCGCTCATGAACGCCCCTCCCTGATGATCAGCAGCAGGCAGACTGACGCGCTGCGGGGCGCAAGGTCAATCGCGGGCGGCGGGGAGCGCCTGGGGAGGACGCACCGGAAAGAAGAAGCTCTTGGTAATCATTCACTTTTGGGTTGCCGTCTCGCGCCAAAACGGAATAATCCTGAAACGCATCGCAAGCTGCTGCCAGGGAGGGGGCAAGCATGATCGCGCAACTATTCCGTGCACTGAGGCGGCGCTCATGACCCCCGGCTCAAGACGGCCCTTCCAAGCCCCCATCGCGCTCTGCCTCGCACTGGCGCTCACCGCCGGCTGCGGCCTTGATGGCGCAGGCGAGTCGGCCCGGTCTGGCGCCTACATCACCGCGCCGGTCGAGATCGGTGATATTCGCGACATCATCCCGGCGGTCGGGCCGGTAAGGGCCGCCCCCCAGGGGGAGATCGGCGGCGTGGTGACCGGGGGCATTCTGGCAAAACACGCCGCCGT
>JAFIEB010000017.1 GCA_020832735.1 Oceanicaulis sp. | reverse complement strand
GATCGGCCTGGCCGCAGCCCTTGCCGCTCCGGCGCCGGATTCCGGTGCGGACCTGAAGCATGCGCAGGCCGCCTTCGCGGCGCTCATCGGGCGGAGCGGGTCATGAAGATGCTGGCGGCCAATCTCGCCGCCTGGCTGGCGCCGGCGCGGTTCCGGGCCGAGGCTGCGCGCCGCTTCGTCACGCCGCGCGTCCGGCGCCAGTCTGATACCGGGCGTGATTTCCTTCACTCTCTGGAGGCGGCCGATTTTGACGGGCCCTGCGGGCGCCAGCGCGCCTGGATCGGCGGGGACGGGCCGCTGGTGCTGTTCCAGCACGGCTGGGAGGCTGACAGCGCCGATCTGGCCACCCTGGCCGAGGCGGTGCTGGCGCGCGGGCGCCGGGTGTGCCTGATCGACGGGCCGGCCCATGGCGAGAGCGAGGGCCGCGCCGCCACCCTGCTTGATTTCGCCGCTGGCCTGGGCGCAGCAGCGCGGACGTTCGGCCAGCCGGACGCGCTGGCGGCTCATTCCATGGGTCTGCCGGCCGGCGTGATCGCGATGAGCCGCCACGGGCTGGCGCCGCGCCGGGTGGCGGGGCTCGCCGGACCCGATGCGCTCAGCGCCAATGTCCGTTTCCAGGGCCGGCGCATGGGCATGAGCGAGACAGCCGTCCAGCGCCTGCTGGAGGCGGTGAGCTGGCGCCTTGGCGAGCCGGCCGAGGCTCTGAGCGTGCTGGACACAGCGCCGGACCTGAACGCGGAGGCCCTGATCGTGCATGGCAAACAGGACACCATCACACCGCCAGAGGCCGGCGCGCGGATCGCGGCGGCCTGGCCGGGCGCGCAGCTGGAGCTAATGGACGCGATGGGCCATCGTGCGGTTTTGCGCCACCCCGATGTGGTCGCGCGCGTCAGCACATTTCTCGCCCCGGACACCCAGGTACTGGCAAGCGCGCGCGGCGCTGCCTAGATAGCGCCTCTCAACCGGCTGACGAAAGGGCTGTCTATGGCCGCTACCCGCGCTGCGCGCGACCTGACGCAGGGGCCGGTGTTCAGACACATTCTGCGCATGGTGATACCGATGTCGTTCGGCATCGTCGCCATGATGCTGGTCGGTGTGGTGGACGCCTACTGGGTCGGCCGCCTCGGCACCGCCCAGCAGGCCGCCGTGCAGTTCGTGTTTCCCGTCTCCATGCTGGTGATGAGCATCGCGATCGGGCTGGGCGCCGGCGCGGTGTCGGTGGTGGCGCGCGCCGCCGGGCGCGGCGATCACGGACGCACGCGCCGGGTGGCGACCGATGCGGTCACGCTGTCATTTCTGGTGGTGCTGGCGGTCTCGGTCCTGGGCGTGGTGATGATCGATCCGCTGTTCCGCGCGCTGGGCGCCACCGAGGCGATGATGCCGTTCGTGCGCGAATACATGGTGATCTGGTTCGCCGGGATCGTCTTCATCGTCGGGCCCATGGTGGCCAGCAATCTCCTGCGCGCGCTGGGCGATGCTGTGATCCCCAGCGTGATCATGATCATCGCCGCGGTGATCAACATGATCCTCGACCCGCTGCTGATTTTCGGCTGGGGGCCGTTTCCCCGGATGGAGGTGGAGGGCGCGGCCATGGCCACGCTGATCTCCAACCTGGTGGTGTTCGTCATCGCCATGGTCATCCTGATCTGGCGCGAAAAGCTGATCGATTTCTCCTTTCCCGGCTGGAGCGAGCTGATCTGGAACTGGCGCGAGATCGCCCGGGTGGGCGCGCCGGCGGCGGGCTCCAACATGATCGGCCCGCTGGCCAATACCGCCGTGTTCGCCGCCATGGCCGGGTTCGGAGAACCGGCCGTGGCCGGGCTGGGCGTGGGCATGCGGGTGGAGGCTCTGGCGATCATTCCCATGTTCGCCCTGTCAGGCAGCATTGGCCCGATCACGGGTCAAAATGGCGGGGCGGGGTTGACGGACCGCGTGCGCGAGGCGTTCGCCAAATCCTTCCTGTTCTGCCTGGGCTGGGGTCTGTTCGTTGCGGTGGTGCTGGCGGCGCTCAGCCCCTTGCTGGCGCCGGCCTTCCTGCCTGGTGAGGACGGTCAGGCGATGGCGCGCGCCTACTGGTTGATCGCGCCCTTCGCGGTGGCCGGATACGGAGTGGCGATGGCCGCAGCGGCCGGATTCAACGGCTTGGGCCGGCCGCTCATGGGAGTGGCGGTCAATGTGTTCCGCGGCGTGGTTCTGGTGGCGCCGCTGGCCTGGCTGGGCGGCGCGCTGGGCGGCGCGACCGGCGTGATCTGGGGCGTGTTCGCCGCCAATCTGATTTCGGGGCTCATCATTGCGGCCGTGGTGTTGCGCCTGTGTCCGCTCACCGCGGTGGACGGACGCGCCCGGCGCGCGCCCGCCGCCAGTACGCTCAGCGCCGGATCAGATGCGCCGCCAGCTCCGCCTTCCCGCTCAGCCCCGGATGGGGATAGGCCATGAGGGGGGTGTCCGGCCAGATCCAACGCGACTCGGGCAGCAGGTCGCGCATCGCCTCCAGGCTGCAGCCATAGGGCGGTCCGCCGGGCTCATCCTTCTGCATGAACAGGGCGAACAGCGACCCGCCGGGCCTGAGGCTGGCGTGGGCCATGGCTTCCCAGTCCGTCCTCAGGCGCGGATGGATCGCACACAGGAAGGTCTGCTCCCAGAGCGCATCGAAAGGCGTGTCCGGCCGCCAGGCGAGCGCGTCCGCCGCCAGGAATGTCCCGTTCAACCCGGCCTCGGCGAAGCGGGCGCGTTGCCATGTGATAGCGCTGGGCGCCAGGTCAATGCCGGTGAGCGCCAGCCCGAGCCGGGCGAAGGCTTCCGGCTCGGCGCCGCGCCCGCATCCCGGGACCAGCATGCTCCCGCCCGCCGTGAAGGCGCCGGCCTGCGCCCAGTCGGGCAGAGCGGGATGAACGCCTGCGCGCTCCCACGGCGCGTCGCCGGCCCGAAACCGGGCTTCCCAGTCCATGCCGGTGCGCTCTTCAGAATTCGGTATGTCGCTCATGCGCCGTTCATGCCCCGCGCCCCAGCATGTGTAAATGGCTGCGAAGGAAGCTGGTTCCCAGAATCTGGCGGGGGCGATTAGACTGGCTACGGCATCCATGAGCGCAGGGGGAGGGCGCGATGACAGTGATGGATCATCCTGCAGCGCGTGCGCGTGCGCGGGCCGGCGCCCGGCGCCTTCCGCCGGCCATCCTGTTCGCCCTTGTGGCGGGCAGTGTGCTGACGTTGTCTGCGCTGTTGGTGTTGGCCAGCCTCAACGCCGCGCCCGACTGGTCGCAGGGCTGGCGCCCGATGCGCTCGCCGCTGGAGCTTGACGGACGCTTCTGGGTTTCGGTGATGACGGGGACGCTGGCCGCCCTGTCTTCAGGCTGGATCTGGTCATTGAAACCCGGCGATCCGGCGGTGCGCCTGTTTGCGCTGAGCGGCGCCGCAACCTTTCTGTTCTGCATGGGCGCGGCCGGCAATGTGGCGCCCAGCGCCCTGCCGCCGCCGGTCGCGATGATATTCTCCATGACCAATGCGGTTGGCGCCAGCGCGTTCGGTCTGGTAATGATCGCGCTCTTTTCCATCTACCCGTCCCGCCTGCCCCGCGCAGGCTGGGTGATCGGGGCGAGCGTGGCGGTGTTTGGCGGCTGGACGCTGCTGGCTGCTATCGGACCACTTAACCTCTCCATCGCGGTCCAGCGGGTCACCTTCCTGGAAATGCTGGTCATTGTGGCGGTGAGCCTCGCGCAGATCGCGGCGGCGCGCGGTGATCCGGTGCGCCGCGCCATTGCGGTCTGGCTCGGGACGAGCGTGATCATCGGGGCGGGCGGGTTCATCGCCACGGTTGCGGCGCCCATCACCTTTGGCGCACCCCCGCTCATCCCTGCGCAGTACGCCTTTGCTTTCTTCCTGATCATCTATGCCGGGCTGGCGGTCGGCCTGTTGCGCTACCGCGTGTTCGGGCTGGGGCGCTGGGCGTATCAGGTATTGTTCACGGTGGCGGCCGGCCTGGTCGTGCTGGCGGTGGATGCCGCGCTGATCCTTCTGGTGTCGCTGGACCCGGCGCGCGCCATCGGCTTGTCGCTGTTTCTGGTCGCGGTCGCCTATCTGCCCGCCCGGGCTTGGCTGTGGTCGCGCCTGTCGCGGCGCAAGGCGCTCGACCAGGCCGGGCTGATGCGCGCCGTGGCCGATGTGGCCCTGCAGCCGGGCGCCGATCAGCGCGCCCTGCGCTGGCAGGCGCTAATGAGCGATCTGTTCTCTCCGCTCGATATCACATCCGCACCGGCGGATGTGCGCTATGGCGGGATCGAGGCGGACGGGCGGCGCCTGACGGCCCCTGCGCGCGCAGGGCTGCCGGGGCTCATCCTGCATGACAAAGATAATGGCCGCGCCCTGTTCACGCCGGAGGACTGGGACACGGTGCGCGAGCTGGGCGCGCTGGCCGAATATCTCGACGAAAGCCGCACCGCCTACGACCGGGGCGCCGCCTGGGAGCGCACGCGCATCGCGCGCGACATCCATGATCATATCGGCGCCCAGCTGCTCACCGCGTTGCACGTGCGCGAGGACGGGCGCAAGGACGAACTGATCCGCGCCACCATCGGCGATTTGCGCGATGTGATCCGCAATGCCGAGGGCGAGCCGGCGCCGTTTGACAGCCTGATGGCGGATCTGCGCTCGGAAACGGCGGACCGTCTGGAAGCGGCGGGGCTGGAGCTTGACTGGCGGGTGGACGGCGAGCGGGAGGACGCGCCCTTGCGCGCCGCCATGCAGACCTTGCGCGCCCTGGTGCGCGAGGCGGTCAGCAATGCGATCCGCCATGCCGGCGCGTCAAAGCTGAGGGTCGGCATGGCGTTTGAGGGCGATGTGCTGACTTTGTCGGTCAGCGATGACGGGCGCGGATTTGAGCCGGATGCAGCCCGCGCCGGGCGCGGCCTCGACAATATGGCTGCGCGTGTTGAAGCGCTCGGTGGGTCGTTCTCGATTGATGCCGGACCGGGCGGCTCCACGCTGCGCGCCCGGTTCCAGGCGTTTGACTGAGCCGTCTCAGGCCTCGCTCGGCGCCGACAATCCCAGCCGCGCCGCGTGCCAGGCCGCTTCTGCGCGCGAGGAAATGCCGAGCTTGCGGTAGACCGCCTTGATATGTCCGGCCACGGTCTGCTCGGCGATGCCGAGCGCGCGCGCCGTCTCGTGATTTCGCAGGCCGCGGCCGATATGGGCGAGCACTTCCTTTTCCCGGATAGTCAGGTCGCAATCGGGCGCCGCCGGGCCGGTCAGGCGGAAATGATCCATGATGCGCCGCGCGATGGAGGGAGACAGCGCCGGCGCGCCCGCCAGGGTCTGGCGGATCTGGCGGGTCAGCACCTCGCCGGGCTGGTCCTTCAAGAGATACCCGTCCGCGCCCGCCGCCAGCGCGCCCACGATGGACGCGTCATCACCCAGTATCGTCGCCACCACGCACAGCGTTTCGGGCGCATGGGCCTTGATGGCGCGCAGCACGTCCACCCCCGACCCGTCCGGAAGGCCGAGATCCACCAGCGCCAGCTCAAAGGCTTCACCGCCCGCCAGCGCCCGGCCCTGGCGCACGTCCGGCGCCGTTGTGATCTGCGCGTCCGGGCAGGCGTCTGTGACCACAGCGCACAGCCAGGCGCGCACATCGGCGATGTCCTCAACGATCAGTACGCGCGTCATGTCATGCGCCTTTCCTGGCGAAGGCCGGGGCCAACGGTCCTGGCCGGCATTGTCGTCGCCATTTGCTCGATCGCGCAAGCGCGCTGGAAGCTGGCTCTTTAGCGGCAAGGGTGGAGCTGAAACGGAGTGCGGTCATGCTGGGATACTCCGGCGGTGGCTCAATCGATCCAGTTGAACGGGCTGGGCAGCGGGTCGAAGCGATAGCGGGCGTCGCAGGCGCGCACGCCTGACCAGATGGCGGTGAATTCGGTAATCATCCCCGCCATGCGCTCGCCCTGATCCATAGCCGTGTCAGCCTGCAGCGCCAGGATTGGCGCGCCCACGGCTTCGATGCGCGCCACCAGGGTATTGTTCAGGGCGGTGCTGTAGCTCTCTTGCGCCCCCGGCGCGGGCGGCTCGGCCTCTATGTGGGCATTCACCGCCGCGATGCCGCGCTCGCGCCAGGCGTCGTGGGCTTCGGGGTTCAGTCTGGTCAGATTGCTGTAAAGCGCCGCGCAGTTGATGTCCGCGCCGGCGCTTGGCGCCAGGCCTTTTGCGGCCGGGCCGGATGGGTGCGCTGCGCTCGAGAGGGCCAGAGCGGCGAGGCTGGTGACGAGTATTTGCATGGGCCCGGTTTCCTTATGAATGGCGGATCGAGGCTCAGTTCTGCTCTTGGGGCGTCTGCACGCCTGGCGAAGCTGGCGCTGCGGCGAGGCTTGGCCGCAGCCAGCTGTAAAGAAAGCCCGGGATCGCGACGGGCGCGCCTTCGACGCCCTGGGCGATGGCGTCGTGGAAAAGTTGGCGCACCGCGCTGTAGCCGGCGTCGTCGACGCCTCCATCCGACTGCATCGCGTTAGCCGTGGACAGCATGTCGGAGATCAGCAAGCGGATGGGCCCGTAGCTGTTCTCCAGCGTGGAGGCTTCTGCGGCCAGCCGTGCATGATCTGCAATCTGATCCCTCACGCTATCGGTCATCCCGGGCTCCGCAAGGCTTGCCTCTGCGAGACGCCGCAGGCTGCCCTGACGGTCCGCGTCATCCCACCGCACATTCATCGGCGTATGGTCCAGGAGCGCCAGAAGGCTTGACCGCAGGGCCTCGCCGCTCACCGGGGAGGTCGCCAGATAGACGCCCGAGAAGGGGTCAGGCTGACTGGAGGGATAGATGTTGAAGACCCGCAGGCGCGGATATGTGAGCTCCGCAATAAGGCCGCGCTCCTCGCTGTCGACGGCCCCGTCGGCCAGTATGTGACGGCGCAGGGCGGTCACCTTGGCCTCGCTCCAGGTGGTTCGCCCGTCGCTCCGCAGGATTTGCTCCAGCACATCGTAGAACGCCTGCCCGACGGGGACCCGGCTGTCGGTTGGCCCATAGAGACGCTCGTGTTCTTCGATCGCCGCCTCCTCACGGGCGCGCACATTGACGGCGGCGCGTTCGTTCGCAGAAACATTGCACGCGGCCTGCAGCCCCAGTTCACAGGCGCGGTCGCGATAGGTCCGGCCCGCCATCGCATTGCGGTTCGGGTTGGCGTGATGACCCAGCACCTCGTCGAGCCGGAAGCAGGCCTCCGCGATGGCGTGCTCGTCACAGGCGCGCCGGTAGGCCGCAGCGCCGCCCGCCCAGTTCTCCGGCGTGCGCCGTCCACCGAACATGCCGTCGGGCGCTTGCGCGTTCCCGAGCTTCATACACCCCTCGCCATCGCCCAGATCGCAAGCGCGGCCATAGGCCCAGAAACGGTCTTGCACCGCTTCTGAGTCACCGAAGAATGTTGATACATTCAGGTCGTCGCCATACGCCTTGCAGGCCTCGATATGATCAAGCTCGCAGGCGCTGCGCAGAGCGATACGTCCGTCGATCCGATTATCGATCTCGAGATATCGCTGACCCTGAGCAAACAGCGCGTCGGCGTCCTGGGCGAGGGCGGGCGGCGCCGCCATGAGGGCGATAGCGGCGAGGGCGGCGCTGAGGGCGCCGGTGCGCAGGGCTGCAGCGCAAAGCGGGGGAATGGTCATGTCATGGCTCCGGACATAGCGCGGCGCGCGGGCCGCATCATTTGCCCATCCTCGCGCCAGCCTCACCCCTTGCGCCATACCCTGATCGGGGGGCATGGCCGCGTTGCGGCGCTACTCCATGGCGTCGATGGCTGTCGCGACGGCGGCTCGCTGCATGACGGGATTGCAGCGGTCCGTGGTGTCGGAGAACAAGTCGATCAGGCGCTCATACCGGGTCCCGACATCAAGGGACCGGTCGATCCGTACAGAGGCGCCGCCTGCGCCAAAGAAGGACCCAGCAGTGTCCACGTCGAACTGGGGATGATCGGCCAGGATCGCCTCACCGAGCTCGGACAGGGCTTGTGACATGTCACCGGCCAAGGTGCGCAGCTCACTGATATGGGCGCGCAGGGAGCTGAGATAGGCCCGGCCCTCCGCAGTGGCGGCGGCGCGCGGAAGATCAAGCATGAGTTGGGTGAAGCCGGTCGACAGCCCTAAATAGGCGCCTTGGCATCGCATTGTTTCATGGAAGAGCGCCTCGGTTACCTGCAGCTCCGGCGGTTGCGGCGGGGCCAGCGTCTGCGGCGGGGCCAGCTGAGGCGCCGTGGCCGCAGGCGTCTGCCCGGATCCTGCGGCGGAGACGCGCAACTGATAGCGGCCCGTCGCGCCGGCCCCGGCACTGTTCGCAATAAGGGCCCAGACGGTTCCGTCTCCCTGCAAGACCAGGCGCGAATCCAGGCCGTCGCCCCCATCGTCGTCATAAGCGATCAGATCACCCGGATTGCTGCATCCACCGCGCCTGACCATCAAAAAGCTGTCGAACGCGGCGGAGGTCTGGTCGATCTGCAGCCGCTCGCCAGCGCGGGTCTGGAGATTATAGCAATCGAAGTGGCTGCCGTCGCCGAGCTGAGGGTCCGAGCTGGTCAGCTCGCCATTGATCGACTGGCCCACTGCGATGGACTGGGCGGAGGCGGAGCCGGCGGCAAGAACGGCCGTCAATCCGACGGCGGCGAAGAGCCCTGCGAGCGCTAAGGCCCGGCTGAACAGTGTCTCTGGCATCTCGGAATCCCTTTATTGATGCGGCGCACGCGCCGTTTCCAGGTACATGCTTGTGTGAGCAAGGCCGCCCCGCCATCCCCCGATCAGGGGAGGCTCACGGCTTGGCCCGCTTCCCATCAGCCACCGAACGAAACGCCCCGTCGCCCCAGATCAGCGCTTCAGCGCAGGGCAGGGCGCCGTATCCGTCGCAGGCCGTGCCGTGCACCAGCGACAGCCAGACCGGGACATGGCCGATCAGCTCCTGATGGCGTGTTTCAACGTGCAGGAAGACTGCCCCCGGCGGGGCCGGTGCGCTCTCCCCTGAACAGGGGATGCCCATGATCGCGCCCGAGTCCGATGCTGACGGTCAGGGACAGTTTTCGGAGGGCAGGATGAGCGCCTTTTCAAAACCGGTCTTGGCGAAGCTGGTGGCGCTGGCCGCGATGTTGGCGGCTCTGACGGCGGCGGCCGCCGAGGCCCAGCGCGCGCCGCTTGAACGCGATGGCTGGCGCCATGGCGCCATTCATAACGGGCGTCAGAACATGCCGGTCATCCTTCCCGGCGTCGCCGGCCAGTGGTCGGGGTCGTGCGCAGGCGGCGATGCGGTCGCCTGCACCCGGCTGGCGGACGCGTTCACCGACGGGCATGGCGATATCCGCCCGAACCTGTCGATCGCGGTGGGCTACCGGCTCGCTGCCTGCCGTGCAGGTTCCGGCCCGTCCTGCGCCATCGCGGCGGCCCTGATCCGTTCGGGCGAAGCCGGCTATGTCGATCATGCCTTGGCCGCCGCCACTGCGCAGACCGGCTGCGAGACCCGCCGGGACGCCGAATCCTGCGCTCTCCTGGGCGCAAGCCTGCATGCGGGCGAGGGGATTGCGCGCGATCCCGCCCGCGCCCAGGCGCTGTGGCGTGACGCCTGCACGCGCGGATCGTCCGAAGCCTGCCGTCTTGACGCTGAGGCGCGCCTGCACGCTGGAGATGCCGACAGCGCCTTCGCGGCGTTTCGTGAGGCATGCGCAGCCGGGCGGGCCTGGGGCTGCGGGCGCCTCGCCGCCGCCCATCGCACCGGGCAGGGCGCCGCGCCTGATCCGGCGGCCGCCGCCGATTACGCGGCGCGCGGATGCCAGCCGGATCGCGGCGAAAGCGATCCCGCCGCCTGCGCCCATCATGGATATTTCCTCAGCCGCAGCGGCGACCGCGATGAGGTCGGGCGCGGCTCCATGCTGCTGACCCGGTCGTGCCTGGCCGGCATCGCCGAGGCCTGTTTCGAGGCGGGCGAGCTGGGCCGGCGCAACCCGCCCGGATCACGCCTGGCCGCGTGGGAGGTGGCGCTATCCTATCGGGACGGCTGCGACCTGAGCCACGGGCCGTCCTGCCACGGGCTGGGGCGGCTGTATCTGCAGGGCGCCGGTGATATCCGCCGCGACCAGAGCCGCGCCATCGCGCTGATCGATCACGCCTGCACGTGGGCGACGCGTCCGCCTGCCGCCGCGCCGAGGCCATGGGCGCGGTGGCCGAAAACGCCCGCCGCCGCCCGCTGCCGGTTCATCCCGCGCGCCCCGCCGCCGAACAGATCGCCGCTGCGCTGGATCTGGTGCGGCGCGGGCAGGGCCAGGCGGGCCTTGAGACCGTCGCGCGGCTGATGGAAGAAGGCGAGGCCGAAGCGAGCTGGGTGCTGGCCGGCTGGCTGTTCTATGGCGAGCCCGGCGTGATCGACGTCCCGCGCCCCGCCGACGGCGTCACCCTGGCCGAGAACGCCGCCAGCCAGGGCCATTTCGCCGCCGCGCGCTGGGTCGGCATGGTGCATTGGGAGGGCGACCGGGTCCCGGCCGACCGGGAGAAGGCGCGCCGGTACATGCGCATCGCCATGGAGAGCGGCGAGCCGCTGGACGAGGCGCTCTACCGCTCCATGACCGGCACGATCGCGCGCGAGGCCGCGGCGGCCGAGCTGGATCGTCAGCTGGCCGCCGCCTACACCCCGCAGACCTTCTGGTCGCAGGTGATTGCGGGGCTCGCCGCGCACGAGTTTTCGCCCTCTTACGCCTCGGCGCCGTCCACGTCGGCGACCATGGCGCGCTATCAGCAGCAGGCTGACCGGCGCGATTTCAACAACTTCGTCAGATATCTGGGCGGCGGCACCACCGCTTGCCCCTCCAGCAACCGCTATTGCCGGTAACAGGCCGGCGCAATCTCGAGGAGGAAACCTGTCATGTTCACCCGTCTTGCCATGCTCGCCCTGGGGGCGGCTTTCAGCGCCGCCGGCGCCACGGCCCACGCCCAGCTCAACATCTCCGTCACCGACCGCAACGGCGCTTGCTTCGTAGCGGTTCCCGCCGGCGAAAACGGGCTGAGGCTGGAGTTCTCGGTGCGGGCCTCGGACCTGAACACCAATGTGGTCCTGCACAATGTCGAAGGCGATTACGTCAATGCCGGGATCGAGTCGGGCGAGGAGCCCGAGATCGATCTGATCTTTGATGGCGGCCATACCCACGAGCTGGACTGGGGCACCTTCCGCGCAGGCTTCACCTATTTCGTCGGCGGCGGCTGGGATGAAGCCGATGGCGGCCACAACGTGCTGCGCGCGCTGCGCACCGCCAGCACCGTGACCTTCCGCGCCGGCGACCGGCGCTGGGAGAATATCTCGCTGCAAACGCCCGGCGTCGCCTACGCGCTTCTGGAGAACTGCGTGATCCAGAATGGCGGCGACATGATGGATTGAGGGGCGGCCAGGACCCTGCGATCCGTTGCCTGCGCGCCCTGACCCGCGTCGCGCAGCCTCACTGCGGCGCCGGGCGCGCACACCCGGCGCCGCAATCCCTGACGATATGGGTCTGATAGACGCTGTGGGCGCCGATCACGGCCAGGCCGGTCAGGATGACGGCCAGCACGATGAGGGCGGCCAGACGGGTTGGCGGGGGTTTCATCTGAACCTCGTGATCAGCCGGAATGGAACGGCGCGGCTCACTGAAGGCCGAATGCAACGTTGCATGCCTCGATATCATCGCGCACGGAATCGACGGTTTCGGCGCCGGACTGAACGCGTTGCATGCGCGCTTCGCCTGCTGCGCCGGCGGCATGTCCCAGGGCGCGCGGATCGCCGCCATGCAGGCTCATCTGGGCGGCCAGCGCGGCCCGGGCGCCCTGCATCCCCGCTTCCCGGGTCTCAGGCGAGCCCTGGGTCAGAATCCAGAAAGCCGACGCGCAGGTCATCGGGTCCGGCGAGCCGAACCAGAAGACCGGCGTGAAGTCATGGGCCTCGTCGCATTGAGCAAGCCAGCGGCCATAGTCCGGCGTGTCGTCGCGCGCC